>DASRRM010000037.1:0-55947 GCA_035695715.1 Tepidisphaeraceae bacterium | reverse complement strand
CTCCAGCGCGTCGGCCCACCGATTTTTGTAGACCAGGTCATTCCATTCCGGAATGATGTTTCCCAGCGGACAGCCGTTGTGGCAGAAGGGAATGCCGCAGTCCATGCAGCGCGCGCCCTGGGTGCGGAGCTTGTCTTCAGGAAATTCCTGATAGACCTCCTCCCAATCCAAAATGCGCAGCTCAACGGGCCTGCGTGTGGGGAGTTCGCGCGTGTGTTCCTTAAAACCGGTAGGCTTGCCCATGAATGGAAGTCCGAAAAATGCTGAATCTTGACCTCGAAGAACAGTGGTATTTATGCACGTTGGTGCGGCTAATAATTTTGCGGGCGAGCATTTTCTTCTCGCATTATCTTCAGTTCCAGTGGAGTAAACGGAAGAATGCTTGAAACGCGCTTGCGATAATCCTTTCCAAGATAATGGCGAAGTGCCGCCGAAAGCCTGCAAACACGATCGATGGACTCCATTCCGACAAATTTCTTCCAGAGGACGTAACCCCACACCTTGCCATCCACCAGTTCAAGCTCGGTGGTTGCTCCGGGGAACTCTGCCTCAAGGGCCTTGCTGACTTTGTCGATTAGTTTTGCCATTTTTTAAGTCCAATGTGGACAATCACGAATGCCGCATCGATCGCGCTCCGGGCGTTGTATTTCAGAAAGTCGCCTTTAACCCCGCGATTGAGGTGCATCCGGCGCAGAAAGCCTCGCATCGCGGCGTCCGATCGATAACGATGATTGTTCGACCATCGGGTGGCTATATCCAGCAGTGCACGATCATATCCATCAATCAAAGCAGACGAAACAATTGCGCTGAATCGAGCGGCTTTCGACAACTCGTAAAGGTTGTGGCGAGAGTCGAACACCGGATCAATTTTACATCGATACGCGCGAAAGATCGACTCGACTGCCACTCCCGCCGTATATAGCCCCACGCTATAAAACCCGTTCATAAAGAGGAATTCGAGGGTGTCGAGCCGCTCTTCGGCAGCTGCACGATACACCTCCGGCGTGAATTCGCGACGACCGTCATTCGGATGTTTCTTCGCCACCTTACACCCCCACATTCTGCCGCTTCGACAGCAGGGTGGCGCGCCTTTCCATTTCCGCCATGTTTTCCATTACGCGGCGGTATTCGTTGGGCATCACCTTCACGAAACGCTTCAATGCATTGTTAAAGTCGCCGAGAATTTCCTTCGCACGCAGGCTTCCCGTCAGCTTGGCGTGATTTTCCAACAAGCCTCGGAGGGTGGCGATGTCTTCGGGCTTGTCGGGGGTCTCCAGCGTCACCTGGGCGTGGTTGCACAGGCGCGGGAATTGCAAATCCTCGTCGAAGACGTAGGCGATTCCGCCGCTCATGCCGGCGGCGAAGTTGCGGCCGGTCTGGCCGATGACGACGACGCGGCCGCCGGTCATGTATTCGCAGCCATGATCGCCGCACCCTTCGACCACCGCGCTGGCGCCGGAGTTTCGCACGCAGAAGCGCTCGCCGACCACGCCGCGAATGTAGATTTCGCCCTGAGTCGCGCCGTAGCCGATGACGTTGCCGGCGATGATGTTCGCATCGGCGGCGAAGGTCGAAAGCGGCGAAGGATAGACCGCCACCCGCCCGCCGGAAAGACCTTTGCCGACATAATCATTGGCATCGCCTTCGAGGAGAAGCGTGATGCCATGGGCGAGGAAGCAGCCAAAGCTCTGCCCGGCCGACCCGACGAATTTGAAGGTGATCGTGTCGTCCGGCAATCCATCCGCGCCATGCTTTTTGGCGACTTCGCCGGAAAGCGTTGCACCAACGGTGCGGTTCGTGTTCTTGATGGGAAGCTCACCGTAAACCTTGGTGCCGTTTTGCAGCGCGGGCTGGGCGGCGGGAATCAGCTTCTGATGGTCGAGCGAATTTTCCAGGCCATGCTCCTGTCCGCGAATGTTGCGGATGGCAACGCCGGGCATGTCGGGGCGATACAGGATCGCCGACAGGTCCAGATGCTTTGCCTTCCAGTGGCTGGCGACGGCCTGGTCAAATTCCAACAGATCGCTGCGGCCGACCATTTCCTCGAACCTGCGGAAGCCCATCTGCGCCATGTATTCGCGCACTTCCTCGGCGATAAAGAACATGAAGTTGATCACATGCTCGGGCTTGCCGGCAAATTTCCGGCGCAGGTCCGGGTCCTGCGTCGCCACGCCAACCGGGCAGGTGTTGAGATGGCACACGCGCATCATGATGCAGCCGGAGGCGATGAGCGGGCCGGTGGAAAAGCCGAACTCTTCAGCGCCAAGCAGCGCGCCGATGATGACATCGCGGCCGGTTTTAAGTTGGCCGTCGGTCTGCATGACGACCCGGCCGCGAAGGTCGTTCAGCACCAGCGTCTGCTGCGTTTCGGAAACGCCCAGCTCCCAGGGAAGGCCGGCATATTTCAGGCTGGTCAGCGGCGAAGCGCCGGTGCCGCCGCCGTCGCCGGAAATGAGAATATGGTCAGCCTTGGCCTTGGCGACCCCGGCGGCGATGGTGCCAACGCCCACCTCGCTCACCAGCTTCACGCTGACGCGGGCGGCGGGGTTGGAATTCTTCAAGTCGTGAATGAGTTGGGCCAGATCTTCAATCGAATAGATGTCATGGTGCGGCGGCGGGGAAATTAGTCCCACGCCGGGCGTGGAATGGCGAAGCTTGCCGATGTATTCGTCCACCTTCCCGCCGGGAAGCTGCCCGCCTTCGCCCGGCTTTGCGCCCTGGGCCATCTTGATCTGCAATTCGTCGGCGTTCACCAGGTAATTGGCTGTCACGCCGAAACGCGCGCTGGCGACCTGCTTGATGGCCGATCGGCGAAGGTCGCCGTTCTCGTCGCGGGTGAAGCGGTCGGCGTCTTCGCCTCCTTCGCCGGTGTTGCTCTTTCCGCCGATGCGGTTCATGGCAACTGCCAGCGTCTCGTGTGCTTCCTTGCTGATGGAGCCAAAGCTCATCGCGCCGGTCACGAAGCGTTTGACGATATCCTTGGCCGATTCGACCTCTTCAATGGGGACAGGCGTAGGCGCGTTCTTAATCTTCAGCAAGCCGCGAATGTTGCAATGGTGCTTCGATTCATCGTTGACCAGCTTGGTATATTCCTTGAACGTCGGAAGCCCGGTGATGCGCACCGCCTGCTGCAATTTGGCGACGGTGTCGGGGTTCCACATGTGGTATTCCCCGTCGCGACGCCACTGGTATAGCCCGCCGTTCTCCAGCACTTCGCCATTGACCTTGACCGGCGGGAAACCGTGGTGATGCCGCTGCAAGCTTTCGCGGGCGATGATGTCCAAGGTCACGCCGTTGAGGCGCGAAGCCGTGCCGACGAAATATTGGTCGATCAGGTCCTTGCTGATGCCGACTGCTTCGAAGATCTGCGCCCCGCGGTAGCTTTGCACCGTGGAGATGCCCATCTTCGAGGCGACTTTGATGATTCCCTTATTCGCAGCATGAATGTAATTCTGCTTTGCTTTTTCCAGGGTGATGTCCCTGAGCATCTCCTCGCGATGCATGTCTGCAAGCGTCTCAAATGCGACATATGGATTCACCGCGCCCGCGCCATAGCCGATCAGCAGGCAGAAGTGATGCACTTCGCGTGCTTCGCCGGTTTCGATGACCAGGCCGCACTGCGTGCGAATACCCAGGCGAATGAGGTGGTGATGCACGGCGGCGGTTGCGAGCAGGCTGGGAATCGGCGCAAGTTCCGGCCCAACGCCGCGATCGGAAAGGATCACAATCGACGCGCCGCCTCTCACTTTTTCCGCCACCGCGTCGCACAAACCGGCAACGGCTTTTTCCATTCCCTTTTCCCCCTCGGCAGTTGGGAAAAGCATCGGAATCGACACCGAACGCAAATCGCCCTGCTGCACCTCGCGCAATTTGGCCAGATCGGTGTTGCTCAGGATCGGCTGCTTGAGCTTAATGAGATGGCAAGCCTTGGGATTCTCATCCAACAGATTTCCCTCGCGGCCCAGATATGTGTAAAGCGAGGTCACCAGCTCTTCGAAATTCGCATCCAGCGGCGGATTGGTCACCTGCGCAAAAAGCTGCCGGAAATAGTTGTAAAGCAACTGCGGCTTGTCGCTCAAGCACGCCAGCGGCGTATCTGTCCCCATTGATCCCAGACCCTCCAGCCCCTTCTCCGCCATCGGCATGAGAATCAGCTTCAGGTCTTCGGTGGTGTATCCAAAAACATGCTGGCGAACCAGCAGCGTGTCATGATCCGGCTGGTGAACGTTGGATGGCGTGGGAAGCTTATCCAGTTCGATCAGGTTTTCCTCGATCCAGCGCCGCCACGGCCGCCGATCGACCAATTCGCCCTTGATTTCGCGATCGTCGACGATGCGCCCCTGCTTCATGTCGACGAAGAAAATCTTGCCCGGCTGAAGCCGCCATTTGCGCGCCACGCGCTCGGGCGCAACCGGCAACACGCCCACTTCACTGGCCATGATCACCAAATCATCCTTGGTGACATAATAGCGGCTTGGGCGCAGGCCATTGCGGTCAAGCACCGCGCCGATGCCTTCGCCGTTGGTGAAGGAGATGGAAGCCGGACCATCCCACGGTTCCATCAGGCAGGCGTGATATTCGTAAAACGCCTTGAGGTCCGGCTCCATCAATTCATGCTTTTGCCAGGCCTCCGGAATGAGCATGAGAACCGTGTGCGCCAAATCGCGCCCCGAGGCGACCATGAATTCCATGGCGTTGTCGAGCGTGGCCGAGTCTGAGCCGCTTTCGGTGAGGATGGGATAGAGCTTCTGCAGTTCATCGCCGAAGATGTTGCTCTTGAGAAGGCCATAGCGGGCGCGCATCCAGTTGCGATTCCCGCGGAGGGTATTGATTTCGCCGTTATGCGCCAGCAGGCGGAATGGGTGGGCCAATCGCCAGCTCGGGAAGGTATTGGTGGAGAATCGGCTGTGGACCATCGCCAGCGCGCTGGTGAAAGCCGGGTCCTGCAAGTCCGTGAAATATTTGCGAAGCTGCGTGGCGGTCAGCATCCCTTTGTAGACGATGCGGTTGGCCGACAGGGCGCAGATGTAAAAGTCCTCGCGGGCGGCGGCAAGAATATCGGGCGATTCGAACTCGATCACATTTTCCACGCGCTGGCGGACGAGATAGAGCCGGCGCTCGAAATCGGTCTTGTTGAAAAAGCTCTCGCCCATGCCCACGAACACCTGCCTGATGGCCGGCTCGCATTTCCGGGGCGTCGGTCCGACATGGGCATTATCCACCGGCACATCGCGCCAGCCGAGCACGATCATGCCATACTCGCGCGCCACGCGTTCGAACACCGCTTCGCACTGCGTTCGAGCGGCTGGGTCCTTGTGAAGAAAAACCGTCGCGACGGCATAATCGCCCGGCTTAGGGAGGATAATGCCCAGATCCTTGCATTTGGCCCTGAGGAACGAGTCCGGAAGCTTGAGCAAAATTCCCGCGCCATCGCCGCTGTCTTCCTCGCAGCCACACGCCCCGCGATGGTTCATGTTTTCCAGCATGAGCAGCGCGTTGGAGACAATCTCGTGGGAGGGCTGCCCTTTAATGTGGCAAATGAAGCCCACGCCGCAGGCATCATGTTCGTTGGCGGGGTCGTACAAACCCTGAGATGGAGGAAGACCGTTCATCGTGGCTCTCAATTGGTAAGCCGCCCAGACGGCGGCGGAAAATTAAAGTCCGGTATCTTAAACGTAATAAGCCGTTCTGACAACTCAGGCGGAGTCCGCGGGGTTGTTCGCGTGCAAGTGCTTTTTGAACAGATACATAGCGCCTTCAAAGTTCCTTCGTGCTCCGCATCGCCTCTTGAGGACCGAATCAAACCAAACCACCCACGAATGCGCGCGAAAGTCCCGCCGCAATGACCCGTGCCTAAGTTTTAGGCAAATCAAGGCCTTTTGGTCGCGGAAAACGAGCCTTATTGTCACTAAAGCAAGACATGGACCGGATTTTATGGCCGCGTGGATCCCGCCAGCAATGGTCCCGCCAAAGTGCGATTAATCCGAAGAATATCGTTGCAGATCGACGGAAAGATGCCATACTCCCGCCGAGCAGTGATCGAGAAAAATGCGTCTTTTGGTTTGAGGGCTAGATAAATGCGTTTTAATGCCAATTCGGTTCACCAGCAGATTCGTCGAGTTTTTAAATCCAATTCCACGACCCGACATCCAATTTCACCTGATGAGAACAAGAATCTGTCACGGAATAATTCCATGCGCCGGCATCTGGTCCTGGCCATCGCCACCGCCGGCATCGGATTGGCCGCAACATCCGCCGGTGCCAACACCGAGTATGATGTCACCGCCGGACAAACTGATCTCACGGCTGCCGGAACCTACACCACCGGCGGAACGGCCGGCACCGGCGCGGGGGGAACCCCCGCCGCAACACCTCCATCGACGACCAACGATGTCACCTTCGACGCGATCTCCTACACCCCCGCCGCTTTCACCGTCAATACGAGCCTGAGCATCGGCACGCTAAACAATTTGGACACCACCCAGGCGACCACCATCAGCAATACCGGTACGGCCGCCGACACCCTCACGCTCAACGGCGGCACAAACTCCGTTCCCGGGACCAACGCCAGCGACCTGCTCTATGTTGCCGGCGGTGGGACGCTCACGCTAACCGGCGGCAGCGGCGTTACCGCGCTGGGGTTGGCCGTGGCATCGACGGGCAATTTCGATATCGCCGGGACAGCAACCATCAGCTCCATCATCAGTGGCTCCAGCGGACTGAATATAACGGGTGGGGGTACGCTTACCTTGAGCGGCGCCAACACTTTCACCGGCGGCGTTACCCTCAACGCCGGAACCCTGAAATTGAGTGGAACAAGCGGCGGAACCGCGCTGGGCGCGATCGCCAACAACATCACCGTCGCCAGCGGCGCTACCCTCGACTTGAATAACGTCCAGATGAGCAATTACACCGGCACTGTGACCATCAGCGGCACCGGCGTAAGCAACAATGGCGCAATCACCAACTCCGGCACCACCTCCATCAACAATAACGGCGTCGGAAACATCGCGCTGGCGGGTAATGCCAGCATCGGGACCAGCAGCGGCGGGCGATTCGACATTACCGGCACCATCACCGCCAACGGATTCACCCTCACCAAGATCGGCTCGACCTATATGGCCGATCGCAGCACCAGCAGCACACTTGCCAACCTGGTCATCGCCGGCGGGTCGTGGGAAGTGTCCACGTCGGCAGGCATGGGCAATAACGCAACCACCACCACCGATACCATTCAACCCGCCGGAACGCTCACCTTTTACAATGCGCCCAGCACGACTCCCTTCCTGCCCACGGTCGACCTCAACGGCGGCGTATTGACCACCGGCTCGGGAAGCGCGACGCTCGGCGGCGCGATCGTTCTGGCCGCCAACAGCACGATCAGCGGCACGCTGACGTTCAATAGCACCAGCAGTGTCGGCGGCACCGGAAATCTTGTCGTCAGCGGCGGCGACACCTTTGCCGGCCCCGTCAACTTCACCGGCACGCTTACCGATTCAGCAAACGTCGCGATTTCAGGCAACATTGGGTCGAGCGTCACCAACTTGATCGTCAGCAGTGCCACGACCACGCTTTCCGGCGTCAATACCTATTCCGGCACGGTGGCTGTCAATGGCGGCACGCTGGAGTTTGTTAACACCGGCGCGATGAGCGGTTACCCGTCGCCGCAAACGTCCCACGCCATTACCGTTGCCAGCGGCGCGACACTTACGCTGGGCGTGGGCGGCACCGGACAATTCACCGCTGCCGACATCGCCAACATCGGCAATGGATCGCTTGGCATTTCCTTCGCCGCCAGCGGCGCTTATCTCGGACTCGACACCACCAGCGCCGTCGGCGGCACGTTTACCTATTCCGGCGTCCTTTCCAACGCGCCTGCCACCAGCCTCGGATATAACAAGGTCGGCACCGGGGTGCTGGTCCTCGCTACGACCAACACCTATTCGGGCGCGACCATTGTCTCCAACGGCGTGCTTCGCGCCAACGACGGCGCGGGCCTGCCTGCCAACAGCCTGCTCAATCTCGCAGGCGGCGTGCTGGAAACCTCAAGCAACTTCGCCCGCACCGGCGGAACCGCTGCGGGAAATGTCGAAATCACCAGCGGCACCAGCGGCTTCAGCGCGCGTGGCGGCAATATCACCGTCGCCTTCGGGTCGGCCGCCAGCCCCGCCGCCCTCACCTGGGGCACCGCGCCGTTCAGCCCCGGCACACTCGATCTGAATGAAACCACCGCCACCGGCACGGTCAATTTCCTTGACGCTATCAACTTCGGCACTGCCGCCCGCACGGTTCAGGTCAACGCGACTGCCGCGGGGACTGCCGTCACTCTGAGCGGCCTGCTGAGCAGCGGAACCGGCGGCGGCCTGACCAAAACCGGAGCAGGAACGCTGCTGGTTACCAATGCCAGCAATACTTACAGCGGCACGACCACCGTCAGTGGTGGAACACTCACCTTCCCCGGCGCTGGGACCCTTTCCACCAGCAGCGCAATCTCCCTGGGCAACGGCACAATCAATATTCTGAATAATGGGTCGGGTAGTAGCGCGACCATCAGCCTGGGAAATGCTGTTTCCCTGGTTACCGGGACAACCAGCACGCTCAATGTCGGGAACAACGGCACCAACACGGGAAACACTGTCGCATTCGGTGCTTTGACCAATGCCGGCACCAGCGGCGCGACCATTAACTTGACCGCGTCCAACGGCTATCTCGTCAGCTTCCCAAGCGCCTCACTGCCGGCCGGTACCGGCAACAATACCACCCTTAATCCCACAACCACGTCCGTTACCATTTCGGGCAACGTCACCAATGCGATGTCGGGATTCGCCACCGGAAACTACGACACCCTTTACCTCAGCGGCACCAGCGCCGCCAACAGCATCGGCGGCATTATTTCCGACTCCGCCACCGGCAGCAGCACCCTCGGCGGGTTCACCCGTGTCATCGTCGGCAACACCGGCGCGCCAACCTGGACGCTCGGCGGCGCGAGCACCTACACGGGCTTGACGCAGGTCTCTGCCGGCACGCTCATCCTCACCGGCTCGCTTGGCAACACGCCGATCACCGTCCTCAGTGGCGCTACCTTTGCCCCACGCCCGGCAAGTGGAACCATCGCCGCCGGCACTGCCGCGGCCAATGCGCTTGGCGCCACGTTGACGCTGAACACCGGGTCCAATTTCAGCATGCTGGACGGGGCCGTCGGCACGTTTAATCTCCAGCAGGGAAGCACCTTCGGCGCGGCCACCACGGCCCTCACGCTCGGCGGCGCGAATCTGGCTTTCAACATTGGCAGTTCGAATGCCGACGTTCTCGCCATCAGCGCCGGCAAGGCCGCCGTCACTGGCATTAACACCGTCAGCTTCACCGGCGTGGGAAGCGGACTGACTTTGGGTGGCAGTTATAATTTCATCACCGCTAACCAGGGCCTTACAGGAACCTTTCAATTCCCCAACGGCCAGCAGAGCGAAACGCTCAACGTCGGCAACGCCAACTATGTGCTGAATCTCAGCAATTCCGCCACCGCCGAAACCGTGACGGTCGCCGCCAGTCCGGCCTTGACCTGGACCGGCCAGGATGGCGGCAACGGTGCGGCCGATGCGACCTGGTCGGGTGTCAACACCAACGCCAACTTCGCTTCCGGAGCAACCCCCATTGCATATACCGACGGTGTCCCGGTCGTCTTCCAGGACACCAACCCCGTCACTGGAAGCCCGGTTACCGTAACCACCGTAAGCGTGGGCGGCGTGAGCCCCAGCTCAGTGACATTCAATAACTCGACCGCCGTCACCTATACCCTGGTTGATGCAGCCGGGTCGACGGCGGGCATTGCCGGGCCGGCCCTGGTGACCAAGAGCGGAACGGGCACAGTCATCCTCTCCGGAACCAACACCTATACCGGCGGGACAGTCCTGATCGGCGGCATTCTGCAGGTCAACGCGCCGGAAACCGCCGGCACCAGCGGCCCGCTTGGCGCAAGCGGAACGATCTCCTTCAACGGCGGAACGTTGCAATTTTCCGCCAACAACACCTTCGACTATTCCTCGCGCTTCAGCAACGCCGCCAACCAGGCCTACAGCATTGATACCAACGGCCAGGCCGTCACCTTCGCCAGCGCGCTGACCAGCGCCGGCGGAACACTAACCAAACTCGGCGCGGGGACTTTAACCCTCTCCACCGGCAACAACGTCGACACCTACGCTGGCGTTACCGTGGTGAACGGCGGCACGCTCGAGCTGACCGGCAGCGGCAATGCCTCGCAAGGCGTGCTGGCAGGCACCCCGAGCATCACCGTCAACAGCGGTGCAACCCTGCTGCTGCAATCGGCGGCCAACGACGTGCTGGGTTACACCGGAGGCAAGGAAACGCTCATCATCAATGACGGAACCGTGAGCAACAACGGCGTCGGCACCCGCGCCACGCTTGCAAACAGCGTCACCATGGTCGGTGGCACCCTTGGCGGAACATCCACCGGCGATGGCGCCAACAACGGCGCTTATTCCTTCTTCAACGGCGCGGGCGTCGTCGCCACTTCCGATGCCGCCGGCGCACCGGCCACCATCTCCGCCAACATCGGCACCCAGGGCGCCATCACCTTCAACATCACCCGCGGCACATCCTCATCGCTACTCGCCGGCGCTCCCGACCTGCTCGTCAGCGGAAACATTGTTTCGTTCGGCGGCACCAACGGAATCACCAAGAGCGGAACCGGCATCATGACCATCGCCGGCGTCGGCAACAATTACTCCGGCGCGACGACCGTCAGCGCCGGCGAATTGAAAATCACCGGCGCGCTCGGGACCACCGCAGTTACCGTTGCCTCCAGCGCCACCCTCGCCGGCGGCGGAAGCCTCGGCGGCGCGCTCACGGCCTCCAGCGGAGCATTCATCGCCCCAAGCGCCCCAAGCACCTCCACCCCGGTCGGCCACCCGCTCACCATCACCGGCGCACTGGCGCTTTCCAGCGGCTCGACCTATACCGCTGTCCTGCAATCGCCAACGACCGGCGTCAACCCAACCGGGTATGACCAGCTTGCGTTTGCCGGCTCTGCCGCCATCAGCGGCGCAACTTTGGTCATCGATGACAGCAGCTATACCAATCCCACGCCCGGTGCTCAGTTCTGGATCCTGGACGGTGCTCCCAGCTCGACCGCCATCACCGGCGCAGGCTTTTCCAATGTGACTGCCGGCTCGACCATCACCGGCACCTCCGGCACGGTTTACAGCGTAAGCACCAACGTCTCCGGCGACCCGTTGACCAGCGGCCACGACGTCGTCCTGAGCGTCGTGCCGGAACCGGCATCGCTCGGCCTGCTCGGTCTTGGCGCGCTGGGTCTGCTGGCGCGGCGCCGCCGGCGGATGGCGTGATCGTAAGCGCGGTGCTTTGCAGGAGAAGAGCCGCGCACGAAGGGGACTCCAGAAGTAAGCGGTGTTCGCACGATTGATCCCGATTCCATCTAAAACGCGCGCCGCTATCGCTACTGAATCGCGCCGTAAAACGCGGTCTCCGCGCGTGCGAACCAATTGGAATCCGGATAATTCCGCTTGTTTCGGGAGTACCCTCTGTGCGCGGCTCAGCCTCTGCTGCTTTTGACCTGTGGCAGGACTATCCCCGCTCGCAGCTCATTTTGCCTCGCGCAGCGTTTTGATGATCTCGTAAATCGCCCGCTGATTTCGTAGCGACTGCGTGACGATGATCTGCCCATCGATCATCGCCTTCGAACCGATCGCGCCGCCGGCTTCTTTCCAGTTGTCGGCATCCACCAACTCACACAACGTGTTCTCCAGCAATTGGCGTCGCTGAGCCATCGTGAACGGCCCATGGGCGGGGAAAGCTCGCGGCGGAATGGCCAGCTTTTCCCAGGGGCCATCAGCCAGAATCAATTGCTCGACGTGGTAAACACAGGTTTGGATCGAGCGCGAACGATCGTCCTCCTCCTCGCCATAATCGCCCACGGGATCCTCCGCCCAGTGTATTTGCACGGAAAGGTAGCCGTCCCAGAGGCTGAACAGGCAAGCCGCAACCGATGGCGGATATGACTGTATCACTCGTCCGATGAACTGGCCCATTGTGATGTCATGGAACGACAGGTCGGGGTCGAATCGCACATTCGCGATCGATCCACCCTCCGATCCCGACCAATCGGCCGCCAAACCGCAGCCGGTCTGGGCGCGAATGTATCGGGCAACCTCGGCCGACGTGGTGGCGTGCAATTCCACGTGGTGAAGGATTTGGTCGTACATGGACGCCGGCGCAACCGGCCGCGGCGGATGACGTCTGGCGGGAACATAGCCGCCGACCAGGCCGACCGACACCACCGCAATGGCTGCGAGAACCCGGCGGATCATTTTCCCTCCCGCTGCTGCGCCAAAAAACGCTCGATCTGGCGATGATACGGCCGCGTCTGCACGACCAACAATTTCCCAGCCCATGCCCGCAGGCTCGGTGAGCGAACAATGTTGTCGCAATCCGCCGGTGCGTTTTTGTCCCACGATTCCGGCGCGACGGCCTGGCGGAGTTCTTTCACCAGATTTGCCTCGGCTGCTTCGCCGGAAATTCCGTTTGCGGCGTGCATCCGCTTCACCAGATCGTCAATCGCATAAAACACCGGATACAACGTTCGCGTTTGCAGATTGTCGACGCTGGAGATCACAATGAACCCTTCGCGAACGCCCCAGGCAACGGTCCGCCCGTTTAACGCCGCGACGATGGAGATGATTGCATCCTGCGCCGTGGCATTGCGAATCGACAGGTCGATTTTTTCGTCCCTGTTTATATTATGAGCCGATAACTGTCCCCAATTCACGTAGATGTTGGCGCCGGACCGCTGGCGGATGATGTCAACCGCCTGTTTCACCGGCACGCCGTGCAGCGACAAATCGCCAATACTCCTCGACAATGCCGCTGGCGGCTTTTCTTCCGGCAGCAGCGGGTCGGGCAGGCTGTCGTGCGGGGCGCTGCCGGAGCCTTCGCGCAATTGCGAGAGTAGTTCCGCGACTTTGCCGTGAATCGAAGGGATTTGCGTGATAATCAGCCGTCCGGAAGATGCCGACATCGAGCCGAGCGTTCCACCGGCGTCTTCCCATGTCTCGCTCGCCACTGTGTCTTCGATCAATCTGATCAAATCACCGGAGGCGTCGCCCGGCTCAGCCGGCGGCGCATCGAGCACGAGATCCGGCTCATCATCCGGAAATTTTTTCCGCTCCTCGTCGGCCCCCGCCAATAAATCGCGAATGTCATAGATGCGCACCACCGGCTTTTGCATATCGTCAATGCCAGAGCGGGTGGCGATTAACAACCGGTCGTTCCCGACTTCGCAATCCGGTCCCCCAAGCCCCTCCTGCCGCGTCTGGGCATCGGCGGCCGTCAGCACCATCGGCAGCAGTTCCTCCAGCCGACCATCGCGCAAATCAAACTCAAGATTCAACGGCCGATCGCAGGGAACACCCGCCTTTTGCAGGCCCTCCCAGTCAACCCGCATATTGGCTTGCGATAGTGCATCGAGCGTGGTGAGAGCCTGCCGCAGCGTCGGGTGGTCGAGCTTCACCACCGGCATCATGTATCCATACGCCCGCCCCTTGGCCGACATCCGGGCGGCTTGGAGTTCCTTCACATTTTGCCGGTGAGCGAGCAGCACGCCGCCGACAATGGCGGCAGCCAACAGCACGCCCCACGGCCACATTTTTGCGAGTCGCGCTGCCAGAAGTGCATTGGCAGAAGTTGGCTCAGATTCCGAAAGCATGATGGACGCCGGAATCTTATCGCACTGCGCGTCCCGAATCGATCCTGGAGGAGATTTCTGTCAATGAGGGTGTGGCGCTTAATGATGGCGAACGGCTTGCAGCAATGGCGGAGCGGACATTCATTCTTGTCTGCCCCACCATTGCTTCAAGCCAGTCGCCAACATACAAAAGTTACACCCGTCAATGAGCCGCCCGCAGCGTCTGGAGAATCCGCTCGATCGCCCGCTGATTGGCGGGCGTTTGGGTGACCAGCAAATCGCCGAGCACAAAACGCATCACGCCGGATTGACCGCCTTCGTCGCGCCAGCTTTCGTGGTCGACCAACGCCATGATCGTCTGGGATATCAACTCCTCGCGCTCGTCGCCGGTGAGCGGCGGCTTGAAGGGATGATTGCCATGCACCATGGCCAACTTTTCCCACGGCCCATCCTTCAGCAGCAGGTCGCTGACGGCGTATGTCGATGTTGACACGGATCGATGATTGGAATCGGGATCGAGATCGGCTTGCGAATCGTCGCTCCTTTCCAATTGAATGTACGCATCGTGTTGAATGTACGCATCGTGATCGGTGAAGCAGATCGACTGCGACTTTACAAATCCGGGGATTGTCAAGCCGCCCGCATGGGAAAGGCGATCCAGCACCTGCCATATCGCAACATCATGCAATTCCAAGTCTGGATCGTAAGGCGTATCGGGCGTGATGCCATCATCTTTCAAAGCCGCCCAGTTGGCGACGACATTCACGCCGGTTTGCTGGTGTAAAAAATCGACGACGGCGCCCACCGTCGCTTTTCGGATTTCAACGCGCGGCAAAACGCGATTGTAAAAGCCATCCAACGAGGCGCGTTTCACGGGGACGGCCGGCCGGCGCACGGCATAAAAAGCGGCGGAAGCCGAAACGGCAAACAGCAGGCAGCCGATGATCGCCCGGCGAATTTTTGCCATCATGATCCACCTCGCATTTGCTTAAGCAGCCGGGCAATGATGCGATGGTTTGGCCCGTTCTGCGTGACGATCAGATTTCCCGCCCAAATGCGCGCCTCGCGAACGGCGTTGCGGTCCTGCCAGCCCGCGGCGGGAATTGCACGCCGGACGCGGGCGAGCAATTCGCCGCCCGCGTCGCTCGTGCCCGCTGCACGCAAGCGCCGCAATGCATCGTCTGCGGGGTAGATCACGACATACGCTTCGTAGCTTTCCAGATCGGCGACGGTCGAGATCGTGATGATCCGGTCGCGAATCGCCCAATCGAGCTGCCCGCTCAGCGTTCGGCCGGCGTTGAGCCGCTGCACCAGCGCATCGAGCGTTTGCTCGAGCGTCGCTTTGTGCAATGACAGGTCCACCGCTGCCTCGTCATCCGCGTTTAAAACCAGCGGCCAATTCACAAACATATTCGCATTGGACTGCGCCCGGAGCGTGGCGATGACCTGGCGAAGCGGCGCATGATTAAACGAAAGATCGGCCATTCGCCGGGCCAGGTCGGCCTCGGCCATCTTGTTTTTCACAACCTTCGGCGGCAATAATCCCGATGGCGGGCGCTCGCTGCTTATTGTTTTCAGCGCATCGGCGACTTCCTGATGATTTTGAGCCGTTTGCACGACGAACAATCGGCCGCCGGCAAACCAAAGCGAGCCGTGCGTGCCGCCGGCCCGTTCCCACGAATCGCTGGCGGCGGTGTCGGTTACCACTTTTGCAAGGAATTGCTCCTCAATAGGGCGACCGGAACCTGTTGAATCGAAAAAATCGCCCGGGAAGAGTTCCATCCGCCGATGAATATCCGCGAGAAGCGAACGCGTATCGTAAATGCGCAGAGTCGTCGGCATCATCGGATAAGCCACGTCGCGCGACGAGATGAATACGCGGTCTCCAAGGCCGACGTCGCCAAGTGGAAGACCATCGGCATCGCGCCCAACGAGCGGCAAAACCTGATCCAGCGTCACATCATGCAGCTCAACCTGCAACTTCAACGGCACATCCGGCAAAACGCCCAACTTCTTCAATTCCGGCCAGTCAACATCAAGCCTGGCATGGGCCTGCTCGCCAAGCTGCCTCAGCGCCTCGCGAAGCGTCGGCCAATCCAGCTTCACCGAAGCCATCACCTCGCCATACTCCGGCCCGGCGGGCGATTGCCGCGCGAGTCGCAAATCTGCGGCGTTGCGGTAATGCGCCAGCGCCGCGCCGGCGGCTATGCCGAGTAATGCAACCGCAACGCCGCTGATCAGGTGAAACATCCGGCGTGACCGCGCCGCTGGTTTGGGCAAAATTGCAGGCGAACCTTCAATCATGTGGCTTTCGCAACTTCGTGATTGATCCTAACACACCCGCCGCATGCAAATGTCCGAAATGGACAATCGTCATCGTGAGGTGCTCCGAAGGATTTTGCCGGGACGTGCAGGCGAGCCAGATCCTTCACAGATATCCTCGCGAATCTTGTTTTCCTGACAAGAATCTCGCGCCAAGAACGCCAGGCTGCCAAGAGCGCCAAGAAGAAAAACTCGTTCTGTCGTGGCGCAAAAGTTCGGGCTGATGCGGGAAATCTCTTCGAGTCCTTCGTCTCTTCGTGCCTTCGCGTCAAACTCGACGCGCGGGTGCCGAATCAGCGGCATTTCGCGCCAAACGCGCCAAGAAAAATTTGTTCTGCCTTCGCGCTCTTGGCTTCTTGGCGTTCTTGGCGCATTGCATTTTGGTTGCGACCGGAGGCCGCGCTGAGGAGTACCTCTGGATGACGGACCCATCAGTTGCAGAAACCGAATAACTTCATGAGGCGGGTATGTAAGCGCGGACCATTCTTAATGCTGATGCCCGTGGGCGTGCCCATGCGCAGGGTCATGCCCATGCTCGTGCGGCTTGACCGTGCAATACATTTCGCTCGCTTCGCAGCATTCCGCTTCGATCTGGATCGTCGAATGATTGATGTGAAAATGATGGGCCAGTTCGTCGCTTACGGCACGCAGGACCTGCTGGCCGCCGCGGAGGGTTTGCTCGGCGACGACGACGTGGCAACTGCATGCGACTACGCCGGCCCCGACGGTCCAGACGTGCAGATCGTGCGCGGCCAGCACGCCGGGCACGGCGGCGATGCATTTTTCAACCGCCACCATATCCAGACCGGCGGGCGCGCCTTCGAGAAGCACGTTCACGCTTTCCTTCAGGATTCCCCAGGAGCTCCAGAGAATCATCACGCCGATGAGGATCGACACGATTGGGTCGGCCACCGATTGCCCGGTGAGGGCGATGATGATGCCGGCGATCACCACGCCGACGGCGGAAAGGGCGTCGCCGAGCATGTGGATGTAGGCGCTGCGGACATTGAGGTCGTCTTTCGCGCCGGAGTGAAGCCAGAGAGCAACCAGGCCGTTGACCACCACGGCGGCGGCGGCAACGCCAACCATGATTTTTCCGGCGACAGGTTCGGGATGCCGCAGGCGCTGCACGGCCTCAAAGATGATGAAAAACGCGATGACCACCAAAGACGCGGCGTTGACCAGCGCCGCCAGGATTCCCACGCGGTGATAGCCAAACGTCCGCGCCCGCGTGCTGGGCCAGTTGGCGGCGCGCAGGCCATACCACGCCAGCAATAGCGCCAGCACATCGGCGAAATTGTGCCCGGCGTCCGACAGCAGCGCCAAGCTGCGCGAGAAGATGCCGGCGATGGCTTCGCCGACGACGAAGGCCGACATCAGCGCGACGCTGGCCGCCATCTTCCGTCCCCGTTCGCCATGGAAATGCGCGTGGCCCATTGCGGTAGATTGTTAGGCGGGGCGGACATTATTTCAATCTCGGGGGGCTGGACGGGCGACCTTGGGGGTGGAGCATACAATTTGTGGCGCACTGTTCTTCGTACACGGGGACAGGGTTGGAATGAAGGGCGGATTTGCGAAGCGCGCACGCCGGTGTCTGAGGTACTCCGAAGACCCGGATCCTTCGCGCGAACGATCCGGGTCTTCGGAGTGCCTCAGACACCGGCGTTAACGTTAGGAACCAGCATTCTCCCCTAGGTACATAAAAGAGGGAGCATGAGTCACCAATAGAACCTGTCCCATCTTCATCTCACCCCCCGCGCGACATCTCGCGTCCATCGGCGTAATCGAATACGCTTCATCGCGAGATATCATGGCCGCCAAACGCAAGCCTCGACCGCAAGAAGTTCCTTCGCCCCCCATTGCGGTGCGCCATACTGGCCTGTCGGTTTTGGTGGCAAGCATCGCCACCGTTTTCATGCTGGCGCTCACTGTGCCCTGGGTGCCGGTGCGGGGCGCGACGATCGGATACTTCGATTATTCCTGGATGCTGGTGCTTCATGATGCCATCGCCACCGGCAGACAATTTGGTCGCGACCTGATCATTCCCTACGGCCCGCTTGGCTTTATCGCCACCAATATCTACGACCCGCGAACCTATCTTCTGCTGATCATCATTCGCGTGCTGATGTCATTGATCGTCATGCGCGTTTTGTGGGAGGCGGCGGCGAAACTTTTCGCCAACCCGCTGGCCGCGCTGCCGTGGCTGATGGGAATCATCGTGCTGATGGGTCCGGGCATGAGCGCCAGCCAGACGGCTGGAAATAATTTCGATCCGCGCATGCTCGGCGGCGCTGAAGATCATTTCTTTTCCATCTGCGCGTTGCTGGCGCTGCTGGCTTACTTCGCCGTCCACCAGCGGGCCGTAACTGGCGGAACGGTCGCAATGATCGTCGTCCTGGCCGCGGCCAGCCTGACGAAAGTGAATTTTCTGATGCAGGACATCGTCGTTGTCGGCGCGATTTCGCTGGATCAACTTTTTAAGCCGCCGCCCGTGCGGCGGCGATGGCTCGTGCCCGTCGTTTATGTCGGGTGTTTGGCGCTGTTTTACGTTTCGGCCCGGCAATCGCCCGCAAGCCTGCGGCAATTCGGGTGGGGATGGGCGGCGGTGACGTTTGGCCACATGGACGCGGTCGGCTTGCCCGGGCCGGGAATCGATTTGATTGCATATCTCATGATCGCCGTGTTGCTGGTTTGCTTGATCGGCTATGTGGAATGGAAGAAACGCGGGCGCGGCGGCCTTTTGCCGGTGGCGGCGGCCGCTGCGCTTTTCGCGCTGCTTTATAAGCATTCGTTTCTTCGTCAGGATTTTGCCCATGCCACCATCGCCCCGATGGCGGCGTTTGCCGCCGCGATTTTCTATGCGCCAATTGCCTGGAAAACGTCCAGCGGAAAGCTGTTTCAGGGAGTGTGCCTGACGATTGTCACGCTGGCGGGCGTGGTGGTCTGGTCGAGCCTGGCGGCACTCACCGGCGAGAGCCTGCCGGAACTCGGATGGGTGGCGCTGGTGCGAACGGGCGATGCGCTGGAAGCGGTTGCCGATGATTTGACTTCGCCCGCCCGTCTGCATGCCGAGTGGGAATCGCAGCGCGCTGCGCTGCGGCGCGATAACCCGTTGCCGCTGGCAAAAATCGCCGGGCCGACGGATGTGTATCCCCATCGCCAGGATATTCTGCTGGCGTATTCCTTTCCCTACGACCCGCGGCCGGCGTATTCATCGCTATTCGCTACTGCGCCGGCGCTGGCGGAACTCAATGCACAACATCTGGTCGGGCCGGCCGCGCCGCAAACCATCCTCTTTGACATCGAGCCGGTCGATCATCAATTCCCCGCGTTGGCAGATGGATGGTCATGGCCGGAGTTGCTGACGCGCTACGAGCTTGCCGACAAAACCGGGGCGTTGCTGGTGCTGCGCCGCCGGGCGTCGCCGGGGAAGTATCGGCTTGTGCCCTCGGCGAAGTTGGCCGGCGCGTTCGGTCAAAGTGTCGCCATTCCCAATGCGGCGGCCGGACCGATTTGGGCGAGGATTTATCTGCACCGTCGCGGCATCGGGCGAATGATCTCCACGTTGTATAAGCCGCCGCTGGTGCAGATGGACGTTCAGACGCGCGACGGCGCGGTGGCGGAATATCGCCTGTTGCCGGAATTGGCCGAGCAGGGATTTTTGTTGTCGCCGGTGGTTTCCGACCAGCCGGGCTTTGCGGCGCTGATGTCCAACCGCCAGGCTGAACTGACGCCGGCCCAGGTCAAACAGATCACGATTTCGGTGGTCGATGGATCGCAGGAATTGAATTATGATTCGGCGTTTACGGTGGAATTGGATCGGCTGGAGATTTACAAATAATCCCACATGGGCTCTGCCGGCGTACGCCTCCGTAAATGCGTCGGGCGATGGCGCGTTTTCGTAGGGTGGGCGTATTCGCCCACCGCCGCCCTCGTTGCGGGCGACGGACATGGCTTTCGTACGAGGTGATTTTTATGACTCGTGCCATTTTTATTTCATTGCTGCTTTGCTGCGGATGCGGCATTTCCACTGTTCGTGCCAGGGATGCATCGGCGCCGCCAGCTGATAGCACCATCAACCTTCGCCGAACGGTGACGGTGGAAGTCGTGGAGAAGACCAAGGACGCGGTGGTGAATATTTCCACAACGAAGCTGATCAACCGGCGTGTGGCCCCCTTTGGATTCGACCCCTTCTGGCAGCAGTTTGGCCAGGGGGCGGTCGAACGCGTGCCGGCCAACTCGCTGGGCAGCGGTTTCATCGTTCATCCCGATGGCTATGTCATTACCAATAACCATGTGATCGACCGCGCCCGGGAAATTCATGTGGAATTGGCCGATGGCAGAAAATTGCCGGCGGAGCTGATCAGCGCCGACGCCGAGGCTGATTTGGCCGTGCTGAAAATTCAGAGCGACAAGCCCTTCCCCACGCTCGATCTGGGCGACAGCAGCGACCTGATGATCGGCGAGCCGGTGATTGCCATCGGAAATCCGCTGGGCTACAGCCACAGCGTCAGCACGGGAATCGTGTCGGCTGTTCATCGCGATTTGAAGGATCCCAATGGGAAAGTAACGCTGGCGGACCTGATTCAAACCGATGCCGCGATCAACCCCGGAAACTCCGGTGGCCCCTTGCTCAACGCCTACGGCCAGGTGATCGGCATCAACACCGCCATCCGCTCCGATGCGCAGAACATCGGGTTTTCCATTCCCATCAACCGCCTGCGCGATCTGATTCCCGAATTAATGAATCCCGCGCAGGTTCGCAAGGTGGATGTGAAGCTGAAGCTCGCGGAAAAGCGCACGATCACGCCCCCCGCCACCGTCACCAGCGAAATTGACACCGCCGGGGCGCATCCCCGGCGTGTGAGCGCCATCAACGGCCGCGTGCCGCGCGACATCATCGATGCCTATGCGATGCTGCTTCGAGCCAACGTCGGCCAAACCATCACCCTAAGCTTCGGCCCGAAGGAAGCGCCGGAAAAAACCGTGGCCGCGGCCATGCCCACGCCCGATGCGATCGTGCAGGCGAAGAAAATCCTCGGCCTGACGGTCGAGCAAATGACGCCCATGCTGGCGGAAAAATACCACCTGTCGGCCGAGGACGGCCTGTTCGTATCCGCCGTCGCGAAGGACAGCATCTCCGCCAAGGCCGGCGTGCAGGCGGGAGATATCATCATCTCCTTCGGCCGCTACCGCGTCGCCACGTTGAACGATCTGAGCGTGGTCCTCCATCGGCTCCCCGAATCGGGACAGGTGCGGATCGGGGTATTGCGGGGAGATCAGGTGGGGGCGGGGATATTGGAATTTTAATTCCAGTGGCATGGGCTTCCAGCCCATGCTCAAACGAGGACGTTAAACGATGCCAACAACCGTCGACGCGCCAATCCTGATTCCGTCGGTCCTTCAGGTCGGTCAGACCGGCGCGTATGAAGACTGGTCAAAGACAAAGGCACGAACGCGATCTCGGTGCCGTTCACTTGGCGCGAAAGCGTTCAGACGCGGATCGATGGGATTGGCGCTCAAGGATGCCGAATTTGTGGATGTAGATGAGATTCAGGGGCGGCTTGTCATCAACAGCAGGCCAATCGACATCTTCCCCGGCGATTTCTTGTTCGGTTGCACGATTGACGGGATCAAAAGCGGCACGCGGCGTCCATCGCGCGATGAGGATCGCGAAATCGAGCACGCTCGAAGAAGGGATTGCATTCTTACATCATTGGAGGATGGGTGGTTTTGTCTGGAGCTACTCGCTTATCGGAATGCCCCTTTGTTCCCAACTACGTATTTGGAAAGCGGCGTTTATAGAGCGATCGTGCGGAGCATCAGTTCAATCTGGCCGAAACTCGTGCGGATAAATTCACACTTGGCCGGTCATTCGTGTGGGTTCGAGGTTGAGGATTGGACAAGATGGGGTCTAAACATCGCGCACTTTTGCTCGCAAGCCGGGATCTACGACGATCGTCTCCGAGGATTCTACAAGCTCGATATTCACGCTGCCGGCGACCAACTCGCGAAGTGGGTTGCGGAGTTCGGTGATAGGTGAGCGATTGCTGCATTCCCAGTTGAAGCGGAAAAATGAGTCATGCATGTTTCTGGAATCGATGCATGTATCAGCAAGTTGCGCATAGGATGAATCCGTACCTTAATAGCCGAGGGCGGAAGCCCACGGAATTCGTTCTCGAAAAAGCGGCGCTTCAACACGACAAGACCGTGGGCTTCCGCCCTCGGCTATTAAAGATTGGGGTGGGAATCGCGCCTGAAAATATGACAATCGCGACGCGTGCAACTACAACTCCATTGCATGAAAATCGTCATCGCCCCTGACAAGTTCAAAGGCTGCCTTAGCGCCGCGGAAGTGGCCGACGCAATCGCGGCGGGGCTGCGGCGCATTGATGCCGAGGCGCAGATCGACCTTTGCCCGATGGCTGATGGGGGCGAGGGAACAGTTGCCGCGCTTGTAGCCGCGACGGGGGGAAAATTGATCACGCGGCGGGTGACCGGTCCGCTGCCGGAGATGAAAGTCGATGCCACCTTTGGCATTTTGGGCGATGGGGAAACGGCCGTCATTGAAATGGCCGCGGCTAGCGGGCTGGCGCTTTTGCCGAATGCGGAAGATCGCGATCCGATGAACACCACCACCTTCGGCACCGGGCAACTGCTCGTGGCCGCGGCCGAATTGGGCATGAAACGCTGCATCCTTGGCATCGGCGGCAGCGCAACGGTGGACGGAGGCGTTGGCGTGGCGCAGGCGTGCGGGCTGCCGGTCATCCTTGAAGGCGGCGCGCCGGTCTCCATGACCGAGCCGCTTTGCGGGCGCGATGTGGCCAATGTCGTGCTCATCAAACACGGCCGCGGCAGTCCGGTCGAACGCATGCAGATCACCGTTGCCAGCGATGTGAGCAATCCGCTGTTCGGGCCTAACGGGGCCGCCGTCGTCTACGGTCCGCAAAAAGGTGCAACGCCTGCCCAAGTGCTTGAACTTGACAGCGCGCTCCGGCATCTTGCCCAGCGCGCCGGAAAACTCGCCGAGGCCCAAACCCCCGGCGCAGGGGCAGCAGGTGGATTGGGATTTGCCATGCTCGCCTTCTTCGGCGCGACGCTGCGCAGCGGGATCGGCACCGTCATCGAAGCAACGCATCTGCGCGAACGGCTTGCCGGCGCTGACTTGTGCATCACCGCCGAGGGCCGCCTCGATCTGCAAAGCCTGTCGGGCAAAGCGCCGATCGGCGTCGCCCGGCTATGCGGGGAGTTGGGCGTGCCGTGCGTGGCGCTGGCCGGTGCGCTGGGATCGAATCTCGACAGAGCGCGGGCCGAAGGGTTAACTGCATGGTTCTCAATCTGCGACCGGGCGATGGCGTTGCCTGACGCAATTCGCGAAGCGCCAGAGTTGCTGGCGCGAGCGGCGGAGAACGTGCTGGCGGTATTCCGAGGGCGACTTCGGGAATCCTAAATGACATTTGCGCGATTCGTGTAGGGTCCGCACCGCGGACCATTGCGTTTGAGATCGGAAACCGCGGTCCGCGGTGCGGACCCTACGACGATTCGAAGCGCCTAATCGCGCAAAGTTATTTAGAGCGTTTCTCAGGTTGGTGGCGCGTTCGCGCGACCGTCATCCTGAGGTACTCCGAAGGATCTTGCCGGTACGCGCGAGCCGGATCCTTCGGAGTACCTCAGCTCAGTGCCGGATTGCGCGCCCGGCCCGTTCTGAATATCCTACGGCGCACGCGAGGGGAATTCTTTGAAGTGTGCACATCTTCAGCATAGGAGAGTGCGGGGCTGGAGCGCCCGCGATCGCTGAAAGCGACAGGCAAGTCTGGACGGCCTTGTGCACGGTTCGAAGAATTCCCCTCGCGGAGCGAGCCGCATTATGCCGCATTGCCGTGCATCGCGGTGCATCATTCTGCGAGTTTCGTAGGGTGGGCGTACTCGCCCACGATTTCCGTACCGCGTGACGGCGGGCGGGTATGCCCACCTCACGAAACGGCCCGAGTAATCGGTTTCCGACCCCCCCGCTTACTCCCGGAGTACCCGGAGTACCCTCCGTGCGCGGCTTTCTTAAGCGGCATATGTATCAGGCCGCGCGTCCCGGATGCGCCAGGCGATGGCGGATGCGCTCGAAGAGCTCTTCCACGGTGAAACGCGACTTGAAGAGGATTTCATCCCCGCTCAATTCGCGGGCGCGGTCAAGCTGTGAGCCTTCCACGATGCCGGTGAGAACGATCACCGGGAGATTCTTCCATCTCGGGTCGAGGCGGATGACTTCCAGAAGCGTGACGCCATCTTTTCTTGGCATCATCAGGTCCAGCAGAATCAGGTCGATCGCCCCGCTCTCCAGCACGTCGATCGCCTCATTTCCATTTGACGCGCACAACGTCCGATATCCTTCAAGCCTCAACAGGCGCGCCAGCGGCTCACGCACGATCGCGTGATCTTCAACAACAAGAATGCTCAACATATCGTT
Organism: Tepidisphaeraceae bacterium; assembly: GCA_035695715.1. GTDB lineage: Bacteria > Planctomycetota > Phycisphaerae > Tepidisphaerales > Tepidisphaeraceae > RYN-428. Next base: position 31,447 of record DASRRM010000037.1, on the reverse strand, counting down.
TGCTTCCAAAAGGTATGGTCAGATATCGAATACCGGCGCGCGGGAAGCAAATCGGTGGACAGAAGTCAGAAGTCAGAAGTCAGAAGTCGGAAGTCAGAGATCACCGGGTCGGAAGAATTCAAAATAACGCCCGCGGTGCTTGCATGGTGGGGCTGTGCGGGGGGGAACTGGTTCATCCACGGGAGCTTTCCCACGATGCCAGCACGGTGGCGTTATATTGCAAGGGATCGTAAGTCATCCGCTCAGCGTTATTTCTGCAATGCCTGGGCGGATGGCGCCGTGGTTGGGCCCTGTCCATTCAATGGCACCGACATAAACTGCTTCACCAGATTCCCGGTCTTCGCGTCATATAACCGCACCATTCCATCATATCCCGCGGTTGCGATTTGCGAGCCGTCGGGTTTATACGCTACGGCGTATACCGGGCCTTGCTCTCCGGAAAGCGTGTAGAGCTTCTTTCCTTCGTTGGTCGTGTAGATGTTCACATCGTTCAGCGTGCCGATGGCGACGGCAGCGCCGTCGGGGCTGAAGGCGACTGCCGTCACCGGAGCTTTTTGCGTTTCGAAGTTGCGAATGAGATTGGTGTCGTTGCGGCCGGAGGTGCGACCCTGGTTGTCGGAAATCTTATAGAGCCGGGCGCCGCCCAGGTCGCCGCCGTACAAAATCTGCAGCGCCTTGGGATTCTCGGCGACGCATGAAATTCCTTCCAGCGGATTATTGATGTCGTCGATGAAGCGGCTGTTTTCCAGATCGATCAGCTTCATCTCCCGGTCGCGGCCGGCCGAGACAAGCTGCTTGCCATCGGGCGTGAAAACAGTGCCCAGCACCCAGTCGGCGTGGGCCTTGAAATCGAGCAGTTCCTTGCCGTCGGTAACATTGATGCGATGGACGATCTTGTCGGCGCCGCCAAAGGCGACGGTTTTTTCATCCGGGGCGAAGCTGATGCCGTAGAGCGAATCGCCGCTGATTTGCCAGACTTTTTGCAGTTTCAGATCGGGGACGTTCCAGATTTGCACGAGGCCGAATTCGCCGGGCGATCCGCCGCAGTCGGCCATCATCATGCCGTCTTTGGAAAAGCAGACCGATTCGATGCGCGGGGCTTCGCCGGTCAGGCGGGCGACAATGGCCGACCCATCGGACTTGTGCAGGAGCACTTCGTGATAGCCGGTGACGGCCAGCAGCGCGCCGTCCGGCGAATACGCCAGCGCCGTCACCACCGGCAGCACGGTATACACCGGCGGCTCAATTTTCGTCTCGCCGACCTTGGGCGTGTCGTCAACCGCGCCTTGCTGAATCCAGCGCGAAAGCAAGGCAACCTTGTCGGCGGGAAGCGGGTCGCCGTCCTTGGGCATGTCAGGGTCATCGCCGGAAACCATCTCGATGAGTTTGCTCTTCTTCACGTCGCCCGGCACCACGTCCGAGCCATGCTTGCCACCCTTGAGAATCATCGCGACGCTGGTCATGTCCAGCTCGCCCTTTAGTTTTTCCGGCTTATGGCAGGCATTGCAATTGGAAACCAGAATCGGCCGCACCTGCTTGAAATAGCTGACCGGGGCATCATCGGCCAAGGCCGATGCGGCAAGGGGGAGTAACATGGAAAGTGACAGGAGTAAACGCATGTAGTAAACCTCGATTGACAATGCTCCGGCGTATTTTTCAACTTGCCGTCGCGTCGGCGCTCCGGCCATCCTGAGGTACGCCGAAGGATCTTGGCGATGCGGGCAGGCGGCGCAGATCCTTCGGAGTACCTCAGCTCAGGATGACGGACTGATCCATTCCAAAACCCGACCAAGTGGATACCTACTTCTCCAACACCGTCACCACGAACGGCGCACTGTATTCCACACGCGTGTCGTCGCCGGTTTTTCCTTCCGCTTTCAGCACGCAATAGCGCGGGCCGATGCCGGCCTGGCCTTCTACTTGTACTTCCAGCGTGCCGGCGGGTTTGCCCATTTGCAGATCCACCGGCGTGAATTTCAGTGCGCCGGCCGGGGTGGGGGCGGCGGTGTTGGGGTCGCGGCCGCTGGTAAAACCTTCCAGCGTCACGCGAACGTCGCCGGTGAAGCCGGAGCGGTCCAGCAGAAACGGGACGGCAAATTTCTTGCCGCGGGTCAGGACGTATTGACCATCGGCCTGCGATTTCAGCTCGGCCAGTTGCCGGCGGATGGGCTGGAGGGACGGGGCGATCGTGCGGAAATAATCGGCCAGTTCCTTCTTTTGCTTGTCGTTGCGTTTGGCTGCCGGGGCCTTTAGCGCCGCAAGAATATCGTCCGGCAGAACCACGGCAGAATCCGGATCGGCATTAGCGGTCACGCTGATGCGGAATCGGCCCAGCGTGTGATGGGCCATGGAAAAGTGATGGTCAAGCTCGATGGTCAACGTTGAGCCGCCCTGTACTCCGAAACGTTCTCTTGCGTAAAAGGTGGCGACGGAGGGCTTGCCGCTGTTGGGCAAGATCGCCCAGCCGGTGTCTTTACCATTGACCAGGGCGTTGGCGGCGGGGAAATTCTGCTGCTCAAAGGTAGCGCGGGCGGTGGCAAATTCCACCGGCGGATTCATCTCCATCGCATCTTTCGGCGAGGCGAACACACTCACATGGCTTAGCACGAAATTGCCATTGGCCGTGCGACCGGGGCCGTTGCCGGGAAGACGCAGATCCGGAAGCGCTTCGATGCGGATGGCGGAAATGTTTTTGATCGGCGTGGTGCCGACGATGGTGTAGGTGTCCTGATCGGGATCAGCGCCGGAGACGAAGATGGAATCGTCCGGCTGTCTGGTCAATGTCGCGCCGGCGCGGGATTTGGCGCTGCTGATTTCCAGCGGCAGCCAGGCGTGGCCCGACCCAACCAATTTCTCCCACTTCTCCTGCTCGGCTTTTAATTCGGGTGTGTCGGCGGTGAGAGCTGTCTCCAGCCGGGCGATTTCGGCGCGAACGGCCGTGATTTCGCGAAGGGCGTCCAGCCGGGCGTGGTCCTGGCCGACTTGCGGATCGATGTTGTTATAAAAGGCGGCGATTTGCGCCTTGGCTTCGGGCGGGCGTTTGTCGGCCGGTGTGGTCAGCAGCGCAAGGATATTCGACGGCACGGCTGCTTTTTCAGCCGGGTGTGGGTCGGTGGTGAACGACAGCTTGAACCGGCCGAGGGTATGCTGCTGACCGAATTTCTGCTCCAGCGTGAAAACCAGCGTTGAACCTTCGGCGGTCCCTGCCGGCTCCTTGGTGAAGAAAACCGCCCGGTTGTATTTCCCGCCGCGTGGGAACATCGCCCAGCCGCGGCCGGGCTTGGGCTCGATGGCGTCGATTACCGGATACCCATCCTGCGAAAAATCGGCGAAGGGATGTTCCAAAACGATCGGCTTGGCCGCGGCGGGCGTGCCGCCGGGGGCGATGGTTACCGTGAAATGCGACAGCACGAAGTTGCCCGACCCATTGCGGCCCGGGCCTTTGTTCGGCAGGGACGGATCGGGAATCGTCTCCAGCCGAATCGCAGTGATGCCCGGCTGATCGGTGTTGGCGGTGAGGGTGTAGGTGTCGGATTCAGGGGGAGCGCCGCCAGCCAGGAAAGAGCCGTCTTCCAGCTTCTGAAATTGCACGCCAGCGGCGGAAGTCAGCGTTGCATCATCGAGGGGATTCCAGACCAGTGGCTCGGCCATTTTCTTTTCCCACTCGGCCTGGGCGGCATCGCGCTGCGGATTGGCCGCGGCCAGCTTGGCCGCCAGGGCATCGCCCTCGGCAACGAGTTTTGTCACGCGCTCGGCGCTGAAAGTGGGAGCGGCCTCGATATTGAACGGGGCCGATTCGAGCACCGTCACAAACGCCTGGTCGACATCGCGGCCACTGAACACCGGCATGCCTTCATGCGACACAAAATTCGACCCGATGGCGGCGGAAGCGCGCAGGCGAATCGGAAAACTGCCGGCGGCGGCATCGGGCGCGGCGGAGAGAACGAGGATGCCGCTTGCGCCGGGGAGCTTTTCGCTCATCACCAGCGGCGGGCAGGAAACGCCGGCCGGCAGATCTTCCAGCGCGACGGTCACATCTCCCTTAAAATCTCCGACTCGGCGCACATCAACGAAGATGGCCGCATTTCCGCCACGGCTGACGCGCACCGTATCGGGCAGAAAGCGGATGGAAAAATCCTGCGCGGCGGCCCTGCTCGTTGTCCCGGGACGAAGTTGCAGGCGATAGGCGTAACGCGGGCCGCCGTTGAAAAAAAGATCGCGGATCGACACGATGTAATCGCCGGGATCCAGATCGCGGGTGATGTTGGCGTCGGGACCGGCCGAGCCGTCGGCGGTTTGCATCGGGTCGCCGTTGGAGTTGCGCAACGTCAGCAACGGATCGACCGGCGAACCGAGCCGGCGGGCGATGGATTCGATGGTGATGCTCTGCTTGCGCGCGACGTGGAACTTGAAATAATTCTCATCGCCGGATGCGTCGATACGGCCGCTGATATCGACCGGCAGGGAGACGACATTTGCCTCTTTCGCCGCGTGCGCCGGCTTCTCGTCTACGAACGGCGGCAGCTCGTTGACGTCAACCTTCATCGCGTTGGACGCCCCGGCCGATGCGCGGGCGCGGACGGAAATCTCTCCGTCGTGGGCGTAGGTCAAATCGAGCGGAATATTGTCCGCGCCGGAGAGATTCACGCCGACGGCTTTCACCTCGGACACTTTTCCCGGCTGGGCGCTCATCGGCAATACTGACTGCACGTAGGGAATCATCCCGGCGTCAATCCGGTAGGCGTAATCACCGCCGCCGCGATACTGCAGGTCGCGCACGCTCAGCAAATAATTGCCATTGGCCGGGACCTTGAACACGCCGACCGGATCGCCGCCGTGCAGATCCACCTTCAGCGGCAACTCGTGCCCGGCTTCGTTATGAATGCTCATCAGCGGATCGAGCGGCGAGCGGTCGCGGACGGCATGCAGGTCAAAAACAAGCTGCTGGCCCTCGCTGGCGGTGAATCGGAAGCAGTCGATGTCGCCGGGCGAGTCGATCTTCCCGACCAGCGTCAGCGGGAAGGAAATTTCCTGCGCCTGTTCCGGCGTATTGTTCGGCTCTTTTTCCAGCACCTGCGGATATTGCCCGACCGATGCGCCCAGCGGCGCAGAAACCCCGCCGGGACCGATCAGCCGAAGCTCGCGATTGCCCAGTGCCGCATCGGCGTCGGCGGTAATGTGCAGGTGGAGATGCACCGGATCAGGCTTGGCGCTTTTATCCGGCTCAACGAGATTCACCTGCAGGCCGCGGGCGTGCGACATGGCGATTGAGGAAACCGAGGCGAGATATTTCCCGTCGAGGGTGAGGTCGATCGATTGGCCGCGCTGGACGAAGATCTGCGGGGAGCCGTTGATGACGGGCGGGGGATCGGCAAATACGCGATGAGAGAAAACGCAGATGGAAAGCGAAAGGATCGCCAGGCTTGTTAACCAGCAATAGGGTAACGATGATTGACTCCGACGCATTTCCAATGGCCTCCGGGGCGAGTCGACCTCTGTTCCAGTCCGTGGATTTCAGTGCATGCACTACACCGTGACACGGGCGTCCCGCCCGTGCGAGCGATTCGACACTGTCGCATCGGTGTCGGTCAGATGTTTCAATTCGTCGGCCCAAGGCATGGGCGAGACGCCCATGTCACGATCGAGGTTCTCAACCTCAGTTCACCCGAACAATCCCAGCACCGGCTTGGCCTGCACCAATTCGCGCGGCTGGCCCAAATGATTCAGCACCATCGTCGCCGGGTCGATGCCCATTGCGTGGTAGACGGTGGCCAGAAGCTCGGTGGGATGCACCGGGTTCTCGGCGGGGCTGGAGCCGGTTTTGTCGCTCTTGCCGTAGACCGAGCCGCGGGCGATTGGGCCGCCGGCCATCAGGCCGGTGTAGCAATACGGCCAATGATCGCGGCCCTTGGCGCTGTTGGTGTTGCCGCTGGTGGAAACGCCAAGCTTGGGGCTGCGGCCGAATTCGCCGATGGCCAGTACGATTGTGTCTTTGAGCAAGCCGCGTTCTTCCAGGTCTTCGATGAGTGCGGGAAGCGCGCTGTCGAGCTTGGGGCAGTGCAGTCGTTTCAGTGGATCGAAGTTATTGGCGTGGGTATCCCAGGCGTCGGTGTTGGGATCTCCGTTGGCGACGGCCGGCCAGTTCACCTGCACCACGCGCGAGCCGGCTTCGATCAGCCGCCGCGCCATGAGCAAGGATTGCCCGAAGGTATGTCGGCCATATTTGTCGCGGAGTTCCTTCTTCTCGGCGTCCAGGTTAAACGCCTCGCGCGCCCGGCCCGAGAGAATCAATTGCAGGGCCTTGTGGTCGTAGGTTTCCAGCGCGTATTCCGAGACCGCGCGCTCGATTTCGGGCATGGCACGATCGACCTTGTCGAGCATGCTGGCCCGGCGTTCCATGCGCGCCTGATCGACTTCGCTTCGCAAGGAAAGATCGACCGTACTGACCTTGGCGTTGGGATCCTGGAACATGTAATACGGGTCGTAGGCAGCGCCGAGGAAGCCGGCCGTCCCACCCTTTCCAATAACGCCGGACTCCTGCAAAGGCCGGGGCAGCATGACGAATGGCAGCATCGGATCTTTCGGCGGCCGGATTCGCGCAACCTGCGTGCCGATACACGGGTAATCCGAACGATTCGGCGGCTCAAGCTGGCCCGAGGGGGAAACTTTGTCCGGCGTATAGCCGGTCATCATCTGGTAGATGGCGGCGGTGTGATTGAACAGCCCGGCGGGCGTGTAGCTGACGCTGTTGATGAGCGTTGTCTTATCAAGCACCTTCGCCAGATTTGGCATCACCTCGGTGAGTTTGACGCCCTTGAGCTTCGTGTCGATGGTTTTGAATTCGCCGCGAATGTTTTCGGGGGCATCGGGCTTGGGGTCCCAGATGTCGAGATGGCTCGGGCCGCCTTGCAGGAAGATGAAGATGAAATTCTTGGCTGCGCCAAAGCCGTCCTTCTTCTTGACGTCGTCGGCTCTGGCTTCGAGGGAAAGAAGCTGCGAAAGGGTGAGGCCGAGCAGGCCCGCGCCGCCGACGCGCATCAGTTCGCGGCGACTGACGCCGTCGCAGGTGGCACCGGGACGACCAGGGATGGATAGCATGATGATTCCTTCTGCCAGTGGCACGGGCATCTTGCCCGTGCATTCTTTTCCTTCAAAAAGCATGGGCAGGATGCCCATGCCACTGAGCTTACCGATTAAACAAAAACGCCGGGCTGTTTAACAGCGCCCACGCCAGATCCTGGGCGACCTGCACGCGTGCCGGGCCGGGAGCGCCGAGGTCGATTGCCGCCAGCTCACTTTCTGTCGGGGCGCGGTTCAGGATCGCGAAATAAATCTGCTCGATGACCTTGTGATTGTCCGGCTCGCTTGCCGCCAGTTTGACGATATTGCTGTCGGGCGAGTCGCAGGCGTTGTTGATCACTGGGCCGTTCACCAGGTTCATCGCATGCGCCAGGCTGAGGTTGCTGGTTCGCTCGCATTCGCACGCCGACTCGCGCTTGGGCCGGCCGAAGAGCCTCAGGAAGTCATCGTCGACCAATCCATCGGCCATATAGACGCTGCGCATCCCGGCGGGGAGGCCTTCGGTCACTTCGCGGGTGCCGGTGGCAATGGCGACGGCGTCGCGCAACTGCTCGGCCGACAGCCGCCGGGGAATCGCGTGCGAGAAGTTGAGCTTGTCGTCGTCGTTCCACTTATTGGGAATGACCGAAAGCTGATAGGTCCGCGACAACACGATGGTGCGGATGAGATGCTCGACGTCGAACTTGTGGTCGATGAAATCCTGGGTCAACGCATCGAGCAATTCCGGATTGCTGGCGGGGTTGCTCGCCCTAATGTCATCCACCGGATCAATGATCCCCCGGCCGAAGAAATAGCTCCACACGCGATTGGAGTATGACTTGGCGAAGTACGGGTTATCCTTGCTCGTCAGCCAGTCGGCAAACGCGTCCTGGCGGGTGCGGGAGTGGGCGATGTCCGGCTCCTGGCCATAGGGAACGATCGGCTTCATCACCATGCTGGTGCGCGGGTGGGTGACTTCGCCGCCGTTGTAATTGGTGTAAACAATTTCCTGGTTGGTCCGCGGATCGCCCTTGAATGCAACGCGGGCGAAGAATGCGCCAAACTCGTAATACTGGTCCTGGGTCCAGCGCTCAAAGGGATGGTCGTGGCATTTATTGCAATTGAAGCGCACGCCGAGGAATGTCTGGCTGACGTCTTCGGTGATTTTTCCGGTGTCGCGAAGGGTGCGGTAATAGTTGACGGCCGGGTTGGCACGCTCGCTGCCTTGGGCGGTGATAAGCTGGTGCACAAACTGGTCGTACGGGCGATTCTCAGCCACCGCCTGGCGAATCCATTCGCGGAAAAGCCAGGTTCCCTTTTCGCCCAGCGTCTTGGAATTGCACTGGAGCAAATCTGCCCAGCGATTGGACCACTGCGCCACATAATCGCGGCTGCCGAGCAGCGAATCGACCAGCTTTTCGCGCTTTTGCCGGCTTGGCGTTGGATCTTGTGCAAATGCGCGGGAGACGGCCGCCGTCGGCACGATGCCGGTCAGGTCGAGATACACGCGCCGCAGAAATTCGTCATCGGTGCAGAGATCCGATGGCAGAATTTTCTGTTTTTCCAGTTTGGCGTTGACGTATTTGTCGATGAAGTTGTATTCGGGCATCGGGGCGAAGACATAGCCGGATCGATCGCCCATGATGGAGATATTCACTGCGCCATAATTGCCTTCGTAGCGGACCAGCACAGCCGCCTCGCCCCGGCGAAGACCGGTAACGCGATTGCCGACCACCTTTGCCACGTCGACGCTGTTGCTCGACATGATCGTCAACCGGGTTACGTCGCGGGTGGTGCCATCGGGATAATGGGCGATGACAATGAGATCCTGCGTGCGGCCGGGCAGGTCGAGGCTAACGGTGGCGGGAATCACTTCGAGATGATTTGGCTTGGCGCCGGCGGCATCAGAATCAAAATTCGCACCTTCCTTAATCCACTGATAAATCAGTTTGTATTCGCGCGAATCGGTGTGAAAAAGCGTGCGGCCTTCATGAGGAACCTCGCCGGTCGGCTTGAGCAACATCAGGCTCATTTCCGGCTGAACCCGATTGACCCGCCGCCCCTGAAGTTGGCGAACGAGCGCCGAATAGTCAAATTCCGGATCGTAGCCGCGAAGCGAGAGCTTGAACCCGTTCTTTCCCTTGGCCGATCCGTGACACGTTCCGGCGGTGCACCCCACATGCGAGAGCACCGGCTCAACATCCCGGGCAAAGCGAACCTTGGGATCCTCGGCGCTGGTAACTTTCACCGGCAGGGAAATGTCCTTGCCGGCCGCTGCAACTGCAACACTCCCATCGCCGGCGGCGGTCGGGTAGATATATCCCTCCTTATCGATCGATAGATTGGGCGAATCGGTTTTGAACGTTGCTTCGCCGGTCAAGTCAAATTTGTTTCCATCCCCGGCGACGCCCCACACCAGAACCCGCCGGCCATCGCGAACATTCGTGAGCGTCAGCGATGGCGGATCGAGCTGAAGCGACTGGATGACCGGAAGAGGCGGCTTTGCCGGGCCGGCGTCGCCCATGTCGGCGTGCGACTTGGCGAAGGTTGCCGGCGTGCCTGCGAACAGAAATGCCGAGAGGCTGACGGAGAAAAGAATTCGTCTAATAATCATCGCGCTTCTCAAATTCCTTCCCTGGAGTAACAGACAGGATACACTGACGTGGCCGGTCAGGGCCAATGAAGTCGATACGACATAAGATACCAGATGTTTGGCCGGGGCGTTGCCGGGTTCTGGACAGTTCATTGGCATGCCGGTAGTCTCCCACGGCCCTTGGAGGGTGTCCGCGGGCGACGGAGCGATTTACATGATGGCATGGCCGTTTGGCATTTTTTCCCGGGCGCGGACAAAAAACAAGGGCGCAGCCACCCGTAATACCTGGGCAAGCTGGGTAAAAGGGCTGTCGCGCAATAAAAAGGCGGCCAACGATTCCCAACCCGGCAAACCCGCCAAACGGCCGGAATTACAGCAGCGGCCGCGGTTTACCGAATCGCTGGAAAACAGGAAGATGCTGACCGCCTCGGCCGTCAGCTTCGCCCCGGTCCAGTTTTATCCGCTGATTACCGGATCGGTTCAAGTTGGAAATTTCATTAACGGCGGCCTGCCCGACCTCGTGGGCGTGGATGGAACTGACAACGTCGTCCACGTGCTGCTGAACAAAGGCGACGGCACGTTTCGCGCGGGGCAGAGCTTTTATGTTCCCCAGGCCCGGGCGGCAGCCGTTGCTGATTTTAACGGCGATGGGAACGAGGATATCGCCGTTGCCAGCCCCACCAATTCCACCGATACCAGCGATTCAAACAATGACAACGCCCAGAGCACCATTTACATTTTCTACGGCAACGGCGAAGGCACTTTTCAAACGCCCCCAAAGCAGGTGCCGATCAACTTTCAGGTCACCGATGTGGTGGCGGCGGATTTAAACGGCGACGGATTTCCTGATTTGATCGCCACCATCGGCCGCCGGGTCATCGTGCTCATCAACCGCGGCAATGGCACATTCTTCCCGCCGAAGGCTTATCCGGCCGGGGCGGAATTATCCGGGCAGCTTGTCGTTGGCGATTTTAACGGCGACGGCGTTCCCGATATTGCCGTCACCCGCTTCCAATCCAACGAAATCGCCATCCTCCTCGGGCAGAAAAATGTCGAAGGGCAGCCGACCGGCACGTTTGGCACGCGCGAGCTGTATCATGTCGGTTCCAATCCCCGCGCCATCGCCGTCGGCGATTTTAACGGCGACGGAAAAGAAGACCTCGCAGTCGTCAACGCAGCGTTTCGCCAGCCCTCGCTCTGGGTTTACATGGGCAACGGCGACGGGACGTTCAGCAAGCCGGAATATTATTACGGCGGAAATTTCGTCGATGGCGTCGCCACCGGCGATTTCACCGGCAACGGCATCACCGATGTGGCCACCGTCTCGTTCACCAGCTTCCTGCGCGTCTATGCCGGCAATGGCGATGGAACATTCCAGCCGTTCAAGGAATTTCCCGACAGCGCTTTCGGCCAGAACGTCGTGACAGCGGATTTTAACGGCGACGGGCTGGACGATATCGCCACCGCGACCGGCGGCGGAGTTCGCGTGCTGCTCTCCACCACACAAGCCACGCCGCCGCCGGCAACCACTTCCCTCGACATCACCCTCGGCGGCGGGAATCCCCGGTCCATCAGCTATCGCGATGCATCGGGAACCACCGCCAAGATCACCCTCGGCGGCCCCGGAGCGGCAACCGTCGATTTCAGCGGCGACAACCTCAGCCTCAACAACGCCGGCACGCAACTCGTCGGCGGCAGCGCGACGATTGCCTCCATCGTCGCCGCCGGCACAACCTCCGGCACAACACTGTCGATCAATGCCACGGGCATCAACGGCATTCCCACGATCGGGCCAATTTCGACCGATGGCTCGTTCAAAGCCATCATCGCCCCGCGCATCAATTTGGTTGGCAACCTTTCCATTCCCGGCACGCTCGGCAGCCTTGACTTCGACAACATGAGCAGCGGGACGATCACCCTCGGCACGGCGGGTGCCGCGGCGAACCTGACGCTTCGCAACGCCACCGACGAGACGCTGGATTCCGCCCAGCCGATCGGACGCCTGGCGGTGGGTCAGTGGGTTTCGTCAACGTCAACGCCAACGACCATCACCGCGCCTGCCATCAATTCCATTAACGCCAGGTCGCAGTTTGCGGTGAATCTGAGCATCACCGCGGGCGGAATCAAATCGGTGACGGCCCACAATCTGCCCGCCGGGACTTGGACTGTCGCTGGGGCGATCGGCCCCATTATCAGCGGCCGCGATGTCGATTTAAACGTGACGGCAACGTCGATCAAATCGATTGCCGCCCTCGAGCAACTCAATAACCTGACGGTGGAAACGACCGGCAATATTGGTCCGATAAGGGCCAAGTTGATGGCAAACAGTTCCCTTTACGCCGGTGTTGGTCCATTGCTGGCCGGTCAACGGCTGCCGGAATCGGCAGGCGATTTGGCGAGCGATTCGTCAATTGCCTCGATCAGTTTGCAAAGCCGATACAAGGCGGTTTCCTTTTCCAACTCATCGATCGCGGCGGCCCACGTGGGCCCGTTGTCGCTCGGCGTGATTGCCTTCAGCAATTTCAGCCTGACCCAGGGAATTGCCGCCGATTCGGTCGCGTCATTCAGCGGCGCTGACGTGATCACCAAGAAAACGTTTGCGTTGAATCACCCGACGAGCCTCGCGCCGCTCACACAGGACGGGATCGCCACGGCGGACTTCGCATTTCTGATTATCTGATCAATTGTGCCCGCCCTGCATTCATCGTGGTACCATTGGCCGGCATCGCCAATGCGCCGCCCACTTCTGACAAATTCCCCAAGCCGGCCGGCCGGCGTGAAACGCCTGGCGCAAGTTCTGCTGTGCGCCGCGCTGTTCCTTGCCGCATTTATCGGCGGCGCGTGGGTTGCCCAATCGAGAAATACGAAAACTGCACACGCTCCGGTCATTTCGCTGAAAGACCCGGCTTATGGCCGGATGATGCCGCGCGTGCGGCTCAATCGCCCCACGCTTCGCGAAGCACTTGCGGAACTTGCCCGGCTCTCGCATGCCGATATGAGCGTCGACTGGGATGCCCTGAAAGATGAAAACGTAGACTGCGACAGCCGGCTTCATTTGGACATCGACGTGCGCAACGTCACGCTCGACCAGGTGCTGCCGACGGTGTTGATGGCGACGGAGGTTGGAACCAACAGCTCAGCCGATAGTGCAGTTTGGAAAAGTCGGATTTACATTCCCGCCCGCAGCGCTTATTCCCAATTGCAGCCAAGTCTGCGCATCTTCGATGTGAGGGATGTGCTTGCCCAGATCCACGAAACGCGCCGTAAATTTCGCAACGATGAGAACGATGAAACATTCGAGGGCTTTTCACGCACCCGGCCCGATGACGCCGACTACTTGTGCAACTTGATCACGGACACCACTGCGTCAGATTCGTGGATGGTAAACGGCGGAACGGTTGGGCTTCTCAGCATCGCTGACGGCCGGCTGGCCGTGCTGCAAACGCCGCAGGTGCAGAAGGAGGTGGCACATTTGCTCGACGAAATTCGCAAGGAGCCGACGATGGGCGAAACACTTCCCGACCCGCCGCCGAAGGATGAATGGGATAATCCTGACTTATCGCGCAAAGTCGGCGATCTGTCGCTTTACAACACGCCGCTGCACGATGTCGTTGATCTTCTTCGGAAAAAATCAGGAGCGAATATTTTCGTCAACTGGGCCGATATCAAATACTTCATCAGCCGCGATGATCGAATTGACCTTGAGGTTCACAAGGCGACGTTGCAGCAATGTGCCGATGCGCTGGTTGGTAAATTGAATGCACGTGCGCCGGCGGAACATCCGTGCGCGTGGGATATGCGCCGGATGCTGGTGATCGCATCGCGGGAAAATCTGGAATCGGGCAATTTCTATCCCGTTGTTTATCCCGTCGATGACCTGCTGACGGGCGCGCAGAAGAGAGGTGTCCCCGCCGCCGCAGCGCAGGCCGATTTATTGCACCGGCTTGCGGCGTTGATGATCGCTCGTTCGAGCCACGGCGAGAAAATATCGCTCGATTCCCACGCGCGCATCTGGGCGGGAAAACTGATCGTCGAGCAGACCACCCCGCAACATCGCGCGCTTCGGCAATGCCTCGCACAGCTTCGGGAGGGAAAATGATCCGCCGATCGATCATCCCGATATTGCTTTTGGCGGCGGGCTTCGCGCTGGGCTATTTCACGCAATTGCGGCCTGTTCCGCATCCCGCCGGGCCGTTGACGTTCGACGCCATCGCGCAAAAGCGTCTGCCGAGCGTGGAGCTGCATAAAACGACATTCGGCGGTGCCGTGAAATACGTGCATGAGGTAACCGGAGTCGATGTTGCCGCACGATGGCCTTTTGACTCGGCTGGAATTGACTATCAAGCGCCGTTCGATCCGGATTTGTCATTTCGCGATGTGACGGTGGGTCAATTTATCGGCCGGCTGAACGAGGCCGTCGCTCAGCAAGGCCCACCGATGCGGATTGGAATCCGGGACGGCTTCCTGATCGCCACGCCCGATGGGCATTTTCCCGATTTTGGCAGCGACGCCGAGGCCGATTGGCACAATGTCACGACATGCATCTACAACGTTGAGTCTCTCATCACGCACGACGGCCCATGGGAGCAGCTTGCGATTCCCGGTCCATTTGATGATGTGCCGCTCAAGCTCCCATTGAATATGATTAGCCGCGAGGATCTCCTGACGCGCACGGTGATGGAATTGATCGCCCGCGACAGTTGGAAAGACAAGGGCGGAACGAGCGGCTCGATGCGCCTTCTGCACGGTTATCTGATCGTGACCCACACGCCGCCAGCCCAGCGCGCGATTTATGAGGTGATCAAGACGTTGCGGGGTGCGAAGTGAGAATGGGCGAGCGAGGCCTTCATCATGATTGCGCAGAGGACGCAGAGACACGGAGGGCGCAGAGGGTTTCCGCGGGAATCTGCAATACTCTTTCGTTACTAAAATAACCTTGCGCAGTTCGTGTAGGGTCCGCACTGCGGACCATTACGTTTGAGGCGGAAAAGACGGTCCGCAGTGCGGACCCTACGAAGATGCGAAGCACCGAATCGCGCAAGGTTATTTAGAGCAAGACTCGAGCTTTGCGTCCTCTTTGCGTTCTTTGCGCCTTTGCGGTTAAACCGCGTTGGGTCTCTGTCTCTCGGCGTTCTCCTCGCAAAAACGAGATTTGCGAGGAAGCCGACGGTTTCGAAATCCGCTGCGAGCGCGGCCGACGTCCGATATTTTCCGCGGTTCTTCCCGGCAAATCGCGCTTTCTCTGAATGCGTCCCTTTTTCCATGCAAATTACTAATTACCCCATATTCCCTAGCCGACACAGGTAGCAGAGTCGGCGACGGGCCGCGGGCGCGGTCGTTTGTAGATGTCGCCGAGCGTTTGTTCGTAACGAAGCGGTTGGCTTCAGGAGTTGCATCCATGTCACAGGAATTCACTTTCGCCACGGCGCTGAACGAGGCCAAGCAGGTCATCGTGCAGCAGGCGCAGCGCATCAAGGCCGATGCGGAAAAGATCAAGATTCACCAGGAAATGCTGACCAACCAGGGCGCGACCATCAGCGAGCAGGAAGGCCGCATTCGCCAGCAGGCGGCGGAGTTGCAGAATCTTGCATCCGAAATTGACTCCCTCTCGAACAAGCTTCAGGAAGCCATCACGGCGAAAAATGAGGCGGAAAACATCATCAATCGCCAGGGAGAGAAGATCAACGGGCTTCTCAGCCGCGGCGTTGAGCTGGAACGACGGGTCAGCGAGCAGTCGGAAAAAGTTCACATGCTGGAGCGCGAGCGCGAGTCGCTGGTTGAAAAATTGCCCACCCAGGAAGACGCCGAGGCACTGGCCGCCATGTCGGCATTGCTGATGCGAAAAGTTACCGGCTCCCCCGCCAAGGCCGGCCCGCAAATGCGGCTCGCCGACGCGGCATGAGTCGTCCGTAAACGCGGAAACCCACCAATTCCGAGACGAATGAGCCGCGGACGCAGGGTACTCCGGGTACTCCCGGAGTAAGCGGGGCCGGCGAAACCGCTTACTTCGGGAGTACCCTCCGTGCGCGGCTCATTCCGCCGCTGCTTACCAAACGGACAAAAACATCCGGCGGGTCTGTATCAGCAAGAATCCGTAGGGTGGGCGTACTCGCGCGTATTCGCCCACCGCTTTTTACGCGCCATCGCCAAATGGTGGGCGAGTACGCCCACCCTACGAGAATTCATGCATTGAAGTTGCGCGCTGCGGTCTAATGATTCAGGGTGCCGAGGCTTCTTTGCGACAATCCGCGAGATATTCCGATGGCAAAACCCGCTCGTCCTTCAGCGCCACGCCGCTTATTCGGCGGCGGAGGGATTCGGCAATCAGATAATGCAAAGTCGCGGCTGCGGCTTTGACGCCAAGGCCGCCGGGGCGGATGTTGGAAACGCAATTGCGCTCGGCGTCGGTGCGGCCGATTTTGGGGTCAAACACAAGATACGCGCCCAGGCTGTCGGCACTTCCCAGGCCGGGGCGCTCGCCGACCAGAATAACAGCCGCCCTGGCGCGAAGCTCAGCGCCGATTTCATCTTCAATCGCAACGCGCGCCTCACGCACAATGCAAATCGGGCCAATGCGAAGGCCATCGGCTTGCAGCAATGGAATCAATTCCCGCAGAAGCGGCAGCGCCTGCTGCTGCGGCGCGGGGGCGGACAAGCCGTCGCCGATGATGATGACGATGTCGATTTCGCCGGGTGGCAGTTGCCGAAGTTGGCTCAAGCTTGGCGCATCGAGCCGACGGCCCAGATCCGGGCGATGCAAATACGTCGCGCGATCCAGCGCTCGGCTGGAAAGTTGAATCGCGCCAAGGCCAAGCTCCCGCAGCGATTCGGCCAGTGCATCAATGTCGAGCGCTGCGTGGACCGCATCGCGCGCCGCGGCATGGGCGACGGCAAATTCCAGCACCGCCTTGGTGGGCAGGCTTCCGCCGGCACGCCCCAGCGCAATGCGCGCGGGCGTGTGCCGGCGAAGGCCGGACCAGGGATCAGGAAGATTAGGGCTGAAGTTTGACATCCCAGAGGCTACTTTTTCTCTACAATGATAGCTGTGCGGAAGACGAACGGTGAATAACGGGGCACAAAGAGGCCATCCCACTTCACAGCGAAATCAAGAAACATCTTGCACGTTCAATCTGCCGAAATCTTTCCGTACCAGATCCGCGGGCGAGTAGGGATGACCTATCGCATTTTCTGTCGACTATGACGATTGCGACGTTATCCCAATCAACCGATGTCCCGGCCCCACCGCCTGCAACCTGCGCGATGAATCCATAACGCCCATCTTTTCCAGCCATGCCTCAAATTCCGGCGCGGGCCTGAGCCCCAAAAGCTGGCGGATGTATTGCGCATCGTGAAAGCTGGTCGATTGATAGCTGAGCATCACATCATCCGCGCCCGGGACGCCCATCACATACGTGCAGCCGGCAACCGCAAGAAGCGTTAGCAGCGTGTCGACGTCATTCTGGTCAGCCTCGGCGTGATTGGTGTAGCAGACGTCGCAGCCCATCGGCAGGCCGAGCAACTTTCCGCAAAAATGGTCCTCCAGACCGGCGCGGATGATCTGCTTGCCATCGTATAAATATTCCGGGCCGATGAAACCGACCACGGTGTTCACCAGCAGCGGGCGGAACTGGCGGGCGACGGCGTATGCGCGGGCCTCGCAGGTCTGCTGATCGACGCCATGATGCGCCCCGGCCGAGAGGCACGATCCCTGGCCGGTTTCAAAGTACATGACATTGTCGCCAAGCGTGCCGCGTTTGAGCGAAAGCGCAGCTTCATGCGCTTCGCGCAGCAGCATGAGCGAAACGCCGAAGCTGGCATTGGCTTTTTCCGTGCCGGCGATGGACTGGAAAACCAGGTCCACCGGCGCGCCGGCTTCAATCGCGGCGATTTGTGTCGTGACGTGCGCCAAAATGCAGGATTGCGTCGGCACTTCGTATTTGGCGATCAGGTCGGCCAGAAAATCGAGCAATCGCCGAACGGCGGCGGTGCTGTCGGTGGCCGGGTTGATGCCGATCACGGCATCGCCCGCGCCATACAGAAGGCCGTCGAGCGTCGAGGCGGCGATTCCCTTCAGGTCGTCGGTCGGATGATTGGGCTGAAGCCGGGTGGAGAATCGGCCCGCAAGGCCGATGGTATTTCGGAAGCGCGTGATCACTCGGCATTTTGATGCCGCCAGGATCAGGTCCTGATTTGGCATGATTTTGCTGACGGCCGCCGCCATTTCCGGGGTGATGCCGGGCGCAACGGCGCTCAATTCCATGGCGGTAGTTTCATAGCGCAAGAGCCATTCGCGGAATTGCCCGACGGTGAGGTCGGCCAGCGGCGCAAAAGCCTGGGCATCATGAGAATCGACAATCAGCCGGGTGATTTCATCGTCTTCATAGGGGACGATCGGCTCGTCGAGAAATCGCCGCAATGGGACGTTGGCAAGCAGCGTTTGCGCCGCCGCCCGCTCGCGGGCATTGGCGGCGGCGATCTCCGCCAAACAGTCGCCGGAGCGCGGTGGGCTGGCCTTGGCCAGCAGATCCTTGAGATCGGCAAAGCCGTGGCTGTGGCCGGCGAGGGTGATGGTGAAGGAGCTCATCGGTTTTGTTTTTCGCGACCATCGCGGCGGTCAAAGAGAACGTTCGGATTATAGTGCGTTATTCGGTCGGAGTACCCTCTCGGCCGTGCGGTATGCTTTGGGTGTAAAAACACAAAGCACGGGCGGGACGCCCGTGTCACGAATGACCGTACCAAAATGACGGTCACGCCAACCGCCGCTCACGGGCGAGCCGCCCGTGCCACATTCGTCGCCGAATCCGCAGATGCAAGATTCATCCGCCGGGTGTAAACTGTCCCCGTTCGAAATATTTTTCAGGAAATCGATATGGCGGAAAACACAGAAACCTCTACCACGCCACCGGCTGGCAAGCGGCCGATCCTGGTGGTTGATGATGAGCCGGAGATGCTTTATTCGCTGCGGAATCTCCTGCGCCGCGAGTTTGAAGTTTACACCGCCCGCAGCGGCGAAGAGGGAATCGAAATTCTCCAGCAACACGAAATTCACCTGGTCATGACCGACCAGCGCATGCCAATGATGACCGGCGTCGAACTGCTGCACCGCCTAAAAACCGAGCATCCCGGCGCGATGCGGCTCATCTTCACGGGCTATGCCGACATCAAGACGGTGATCGATGCGATCAACCAGGGGAATGTATTCCGTTATATCACCAAGCCGTGGGACCCTGAGGAATTGCTGGGTGCCCTGCGCGAGGCGGGGCAGCGTTACGATCAGATCGTCGACAGAAACCACTTATTGAGCGACCTTCGCAATTACGAGCAGCGCTGCGTTGCCTACGCCGGCGCGTTACTCGATGGAACGCTCGGAACGCTGACTGTGGCCGGAACGTCCGATGGCAAGCGCCTGCTAAGCGACGGCCGGGCACTGGCCGCCAGATTGGATAAAGGGCTGGAGGCGACGTTGAAGGAGCCGATGTGTTGAATTGAGGGGGCGGGAGGCGGATGGGGAGACGGGCAAAATTCTTTTGGCAGATGAAGAAAGTCAGACTGCTTCAGACGATTTTCTTTCGCTCACCCCTCACCCCGTCACCCGGTCGCCCCCCTCTTCCCCGGCAGTACGATTGGCAGCTTCACCACGAAGGTTGTTCCCTTGCCGGTTTCCGATTCAACGCGGCAAGACCCGCCGTGGTCGGCGACGATGCCGTGGCAGATGCTCAGGCCCAGGCCTGTTCCCTGGCCGGGCGGCTTGGTGGTGAAGAAGGGGTCGAAGATTTTGTCGCGGACATCGGGCGGGATGCCGCAGCCGTTGTCGGAAACTTCCAGTTCCACCGCGCTGTCGACGGCGCGGGTGCGCACGATCACCCGGCCGCCCGGCGCGCAGGCGTCGATCGCGTTCACCACCAGGTTCAACACCACCTGATTCAGCTTGGCCGGATAGCAGGCAATTTCCGGCAGACGCGCCAGATCCGTCTCCAATTCCACCTTTGCCGCCCGCGCGCGGCCGCGAACGATGTTCACCGTCGACATCACCCCGGCGTTTAAGTCCACGCCTTCCTGAATATCGCCGACGGCTTCCTGGCGGGAGAAATCGCGGAGATCGCGGACGATCTGCTGTATGCGCTTGAGTCCTTCGCGCGAGCGCGAAAGGGTTTCGGCCAGGTTTTCCAGCGTGTAGGGCAAGTCGATGCGGTCGGTCAGCTCCAGGATCTGCGATGAAACGTCCGGCGAATGCGCCGCCAGCATATCGGCGGCGGACTCATACAGTTTCAGCAGCGACTTCAGCTCGGCAAAATCGCGCTGCAGCACGACAACGTTGTTGGTGACAAACGCCAGCGGGTTATTGATCTCGTGCGCCACGCCTGCCACAAGCTGGCCCAGTGCCGCGAGCTTTTCCGACTGCACGAGCCGGCTGTGGGCCTCCTTCAAGGCGGAAAGTGCCGCACGTTCGGCGGCAACGGATTCCTCCAGCCGCCGGTTGGTTTCGCGAAGCTCGCGCTCGGCGCGCTTTCGCTCGGTGATATCCTCGGAAATGCCCAGCAGATATTGCGGCTGGCCCTGCTCATCCAGCAGCGGAATCTTCTTCGTGTGCAAAACCAGCACTCCCCGGGCGGTTTGAATCGTCTCCTCGGGGATGTCCAGCAATGTGCCGCTTTCCAGAACCTTGCGATCATTGCTGGTGAAAAAATCGGCTTCCTCGGCGGGGAAAAAGTCATGATCGGTCCGGCCGATCAGTTGCTCGCGAGTAAGGCCCAGGGCTTGTTCCTCCGCCTTGTTCACGCGCACGAAGCGAAGATGCTTTGCATCCTTCACAAAGACCATCGCCGGGACATTATCGACGATGGATCGCAGGAACCGCTCGGCATGTTCTGATTGTGCGCGGCGAAATAGTTCCGCCTCAATCGTGAGCAGTCTTCTGCGAAGGTCTTCATTCTCCGCGGCAAGATCGATATTGGGATCAGTTGCCATAATCCGCAATGGTGAAGGATGGAGTTCTGGACATCGCCGCACGCGCGATATCATCGTATCGCGCGACCTCACGCCGGGCCAATCCCTTGCCGCGCCATGCTTGTCGAAAGGATGCCGCGGCCAGAACGGGGGAAGATTCCGCGGTTCGAGTGCGACCACTTATCAGAGGCGACCGCCCGCTGAAAAGCGTAATGGTTGTTGCGTAAACGCTTTATGCGATAAGTGCAAAAACTGCAGGCAAGCGCGAATCAACCGGAAACGACGTATGGAATTTCATTTGACGGAAGAATCGTACGTTCCCGTAGAACCCGTTATTGCAGGAGCGTTTCCTTTTCCTTGTAACCAAAACCGCCTCGGCGACTCAGTGATGGCGTGATTTCGGCATATTGCAAACGAGCTATGACGCTTCTTCCTTCACAACTTCAACTGATGGCCCCTCTCACGACGAGGATTTGGTCGAGCGCGTCATTCATGGCGATTCGCCGGTCTTTGAACTTCGATCGCGGCGGCCATGGATTCGCTTCCGGCAGGTTTGCGGGCGATTGTCATGCTCAGGCTGGTGGAAGGCCTCAGCACGCGCGAAACAGCCCAGTCGCTGCGGCTATCGGAATCCAACGTGAAAGTGGGATTGCATCGCGGCCGGCGGCTTCTTTGCGAGGCAATCCAGCAGCAGGCAATCCCCCAGCTTCGCCGCGAATTTGCCTTCGCCCAGGAGCGGTGCGATCGAATCGTTGCCGGTGTATTCGAAAAATTGAATGCCCGGCCGGATATATCTCTCATTGTCGCCACATGACAGAACGGTTAAAAAAACAATGCCCGTCTGCATGACAGGAGCGGCGGATTCAATTGCAAGGATGGCGCGGGTGATTTGACAGTTGGGCGTGCCGCGGCATTGCCGATTTGGGTTGTAGCGGTCTACAACCGGCACGACCTCGCACTCGTTTTTGTTCCTGGGCCAAAGGAAAATAATGCATCTTCGACGTAATTCCTCAAAGAAGCGGTCTGTCTCCCGGCAAGTCCTTGTCGATTCGCTGGAGATGCGCGTATTGCTCTCGAGCGTCCCGTCGCTAGAGGCTAGCACGACCGTTTTGCCTTTCAACGCGGCCGTTGCCGGCACCAGCGGCGCGGGCCCAAGCCGGGTTGAAACCGTCACCATCACCAACAATGGCACCGGATTCCTCATTTTCGACAGCGGCGCATTTACCATCGTCGGAAACCCCAGCGCAACCACCTCAACGCCGTCGGCCTTTAGCATCGTCAACTCCGGGAGCCTGCCCACCAATCTCGGTCCCGGGCAATCAGGCACGGTCCAGCTTCAGTATTCCCCGACGATTGTCGGCTTGCAGTCGGCAATTCTGGAAGTCAGCAGCAACGATCCGACAACGCCAACATTCGATATTGATTTGAACGGGATCGGAACGCCGGGCCAGTTCGGCGTGGACGAGCCGTCGCTGGTTCAGGTCTTGCGCGCGTATGACATCCCGACGATCGTCGGCGCCGGGCCCAACGATGTGAACATCAACACGCAGAAGTATCCGATCAACCCCGATGCATCGAGCCAGGAAGTGCCGATGCAGCGGATGGTGGCGGCGAATCCCGGCCAGCCGGTGACCATCACGCCGATCGCCAGTTTTTCCACGGCGACGCCAGCGGTTAGCCGGATCGGCTTTTATAGCCCGGGCAATCCCGCCGCCACGACTGAGTTGTTCCACATCGCCGCCGCCGATGCGCAGACTGTGCAGCCAACGGCCGTCGGCGCAACCAGTTTCGATCCCGGGAGCAGCGAATTCAGCCTGTACGGCTCGTTTCCGGGCACGACGATTTCAACCGGCGGACTCGATACCCATTACAGCGAAGACGCCTTAAACGTGCTCGACCCGACTCACGAGCGCAAGATGCGTTTCTTCCCGCTGAAGAACAAGGACGGCTCGGTTGTGCCCAATTCCTATGTCGTCGCAATGGAGGATTACAACGGCCCGACGCAATTCAACAGCTTCATCAACTTCGTCGGAATCATCAGCAACGTGCAGGCCGCCCCCAATGCAGCGGCTGGATCGGTGCCGTCGTCTCCCACCGGCCACAACCCCGCCGTCAGCGATATCGTCCAGAACCAGAATTCCCCCGGCTCGACCACGATGGTCTTCAACACCATCATGAAGCCCAATTCGATTCTCGCCGACGTGGTTCATAACACCGCGACGGTAACAATCACCAACACCGGCGATTCGCCGCTGGTCATCAACAGCCTGACGCTTTCGGACACGAAGAACTGGCAGTTGGTCAGTCCTCCCGCCGCCGGCACGTCGATCGCCGGCAACAGCGCGCTCACGGTGACAATCAAGTTCATCGCCACCACCAATCCTCCGCACACCAATGACCAGACCGACGATATCACCACGACCGCCGGCATATCCTCAGTGAGCGCGGGCGGCGTCTGGACCGGCACGCTGACCATCAGCACCAGTGACACCACCAACCCGACGCGCGTGATCAATCTGGGCGGCTATTGGCAAAGCCAATCCGAGCACGAAGAGGAGCCGGGCCTCGATACGCTGACCAATCTGCTGTACGGCTACAAAACCAACGACACCGGCTCGACGGCGAGCCAGGGAACTGAATTCCCCAACAATGGCAACACGCCAGTCACATACGGCTCGGAAGTCGATCCTTCGACCGACCAGGGATTGCTGGTTGCCGCCGATCCCAGCGAGCCGGTGTCAATGATCGAGCTGGCTTCGTTTCACCAGCAATATCAGACCGTCGAAGCGACGGTCGGCATGACAACCTTCGGCGTCGAGTCTGCCTCGGAAACCGGCACCACCGTCACCATCACCACCGAGGGGGCCAATACCTTCGCCGTCGGCAATTCGGTCACGGTTGCCGGCGTCGTCGGGGAAGGATTGGCGCCCTACAATGGCACTTTCACGATCACGACTGTCACGTCGCCCCACATTTTCACCTACGAAGATTCGACATCGGGCCTCGGATCATTCACGACAGCGCCCACTCAGCCGCAAACCGGGTGGTATCCCGTGGGCGCAAAGTCGAGTCTGATCTTCAAGGACCAGCCCAACAACGGACAATCAGTTTTGCCGATGATCACCAATGACAGCTTCAGCACGGCTCGAAACACCTTCACGCCGACGGGCGCATTCGGGCTGAACCTCGACGGCGAAAAGAGCCAGGATTCACTTAACGCCACCGTCGATGCGCCGTTTAACACCAGCGGCCATGCCTTAAGGTTCTTCCCGGCTATCGACGCTAACGGGAACCTTATTCCCAACACTTACCTCGTCGGGATGGACTACCGCAATTACTTGGGCCCCAACGGCGATTACCAGGACTTGTTCGATATCGTCAGCAACGTCACCTTCGAAGCCATGCCGGCAACGCCAGTTGATTTACAGGCCACCGAAGGCACCTCCGGCGCAAACTTACAGTGGGCGCCGGTGGCGGGCGCAGCAAGTTACAACGTCTATCAGGTGGTCAATGGGACGCAGGTGAAGGTCAATTCCAGCCCGGTTACCACCACCAGCTTCACCGATATCACCGCGCCGGCCGGCACCGTTGTGCAATATCATGTGACAGCGGTAAACAGCGGCGGCACCGAATCCCCCGCCGCGGCATCTTCGCTCAGCGTCAGCGGAACCGTGCCAGCCGCCCCCACCATCCAAACCCTGGATGGCACCTCCGGCACCACGGTGTCCGTGGGCTGGACGGCCGTCAGCGGCGCTACCAGCTACGTTGTCCTGCGCGAGGGTCCCGGCCAAAATACCTTCACCGCCATCGCCTCGGGCCTGACCAGCACCAGCTACACCGATTCAGCCGTCACCAGCGGCGCGACCTACCAGTACGAAGTTCAGGCACAAAATTCATCGGGCCTTTCGCCCAAGAGCGCTGCCGCCAGCGTGCCGGTCGGCCCAGGGTCGACGGCGCTTGCCGCCCCGGCCATCACCCTTGCCGACGGCTCATCCGGAACGCAGGTGTCACTGGCATGGAGTGCGGTCCCGGGCGCGACATCGTATACGGTTGAGCGCGAAGGGCCGGGCCAGTCATCTTTCACGGCCATCGCCGCCGGCTTGACGACCACCAGCTTTGCCGACACCGTCGTCACCGCCGGTGCAAACTACCTGTACGAAGTTTCGGCGCAGGCTTCGGGGCAGAATTCAGCGTCAAGCGCGCCGGCCAGCGTAATGGTCCCCACGATGATCGCCACACTGGCCGCTCCGACGAATTTGCAGGCCGACACCTCCAGCGGAACCTCGGTGGCGTTAACCTGGACCGCTTCCAGCGGCGCGGCAACCTACACCGTCGAGCGCGAAGCGTCCGGATCCAGCACCTTCGTCCAGGTCGCCACGGGATTGACCGACACAACCTACACCGACAGCAGCGTTGTTGCCGGCGTAACCTACGAGTATGCGGTGCAGGCAATCAACGGTAGCGATTTTTCGCCGCTTTCAACACCGCCCGTGCCGGCAACGCTTCCCGGCGGATCGATGCCGCTGGCCGTCACGGTCGGCAAGGGCAACAACAAATTCGTCCAGTTCGCCAACGACAACGGCACGGTCGTGATCGTGAAAATCACCGGCCCGGGAATCGCCACCATCAATCTCGCCGGTACCAGCCTGGTGCAAAACACAGTCAAAGGGGCGGCGATCGTCAGCGGGACCGGAATCGCCGTCAGCAGCATCACCACCACCGGCACCACCCGCGCCAGCGTCCTCAATATCTCGTCCAGGAACCACGGCGGTTCGGTCAGCATCGGCGGCATTTCCGCCAACGCCGCGCTCGGCAGCATCACCGCGCCCAGCGCCAACCTGATCGGCTCACTATCAGTGGCAGGCTCCGTCAACCGAATTACGCTGGGATCGGCCAACGCCGGTTCCATCAGCGTCGGTGGGCCGGTGCAAACGCTGTCCGTTATCTCGGTTACGGGCCTGAGCGTCACCGCCTCCGGCGCAATCCGCACGATTTCATCCAAGGCGTGGAACTCCAGCGATGTCATTTCCGCGCCGTCGATCAATGCCATCAACATCACCGGCCCCGCGACGTTGAACGTCAGCACGGCCATCCTGCATACGCTGCACGTCAAAGGCGCGCTGACCAATTCGACCTTCACCCTGAGCGGCGCCGGCGCCTTGGATATCGCCATGCTCGCGGCTGGTTCGGTTGCCGGCACGACGGTCAACGCATCGGGCAACATCGGAAAGATTTCAACGTCGACGCTGTCCGCCTCGCAGATTTACGCCGGCATCGCCAGCCTCGCCACGCTGCCGTCGATGGCGTCGGACTTCAGCGCCTCCGCTTTCATCAATGCCGTGAATTTGAAGAAGGTGAAAGGGTCGGCCTCGCTGATCAGCTCATCGATTGCTGCAAGCCTGATCAAGCATGTTGCGCTGGGCAACGTGCAATTTTCCAACAGTGCCGTTCCCTTTGGCGTCGTTGCTCAGGACATCGTCTCTCTCTCGCTGGTCGATCCAACAAGCGGAAGGAACGACACCTTCACGAAGCTGACCAGTCAGGATGTAGTCACTGCCGACCTGGCCGCCAAAGGCCTGAGCACGCAGGATTTTGTGATCCGGATTGTGTAGGGAGTGAAAAATGGGTTCAGGGTTCAGTGAAGACAATTCGCTCACCGAACTCTGAACTCTGAATCCTGAACCTTAACCTCCCTCACCCTTGCAGTTAGGTGCCACAGGTGCCACAGGTCGCGGTACTCCGAGACCTGTGTTTCTCGGCTTATCAAAAAGGCACAGGTCTCGGAGTACCGCGACCTGTGGCACCCGTGGGACTCCATCAGTCAGTTGAAACTGGCCCGTTACCGGCGTCTAGAGCGCGTTTCAGGTAGATGTAGCGGGCGATCGTCAACCTGAGGTACTCCGAAAGATCTGGCTCGCCTTCGCGTACCAGCAAGATCCTTCGGAGTACTTCAGGATGACCGTCGCGCGGCCGCACCACCAACGTGAAACGTGCTATAGGTCGGGCGTGGTTGCAGCCCGCTTTCCCGTTGGCGAGCGACAATAGCGGGCAACTACGCGCGACTCCTCCCACGCTACGAATTGCGTCCGCCATCACGCTTTACGCCGCCAGACCTTCCCCTTGCAGCCCACCGCTTTGACGCGGATGATGCTGTCATGGCACACACCGCAAGATCCAAATTCGCGTCGCTGATATTCGCGCTCGTGGTCGCATCGCTTTTCTCCGCTGATCGCACACAAGCCGCTAATCCCCTTCCCCGAAGCACGCCCGAGGCTCAAGGCGTATCCTCGCAGGCTATTCGCGAATATGTCGAAACCGCCGACCAGAAAATCAACACCATGCACAGCTTCATGCTGCTTCGGCATGGCAAGGTGATTGCCGAGGGATGGTGGAAGCCCGAGGCGGCGGATAAGCCGCACGTCTTGTGGTCGCTCAGCAAGAGCTTCACCTCAACGGCAGTCGGCCTTGCGATCGACGAAGGGAAACTGAGCCTGGACGATCATGTGCTGAAGTTTTTCCCCAGCGACGCCCCGCCTGATCCATCGGATAATCTAAAGGCGATGACCGTCCGCGACCTGCTCACCATGACCGGCGGCCACGACACCGAGCCGAAACTCAAGCTCGATGCGCCGCTGGTCAAGGAATTTCTCGCCCACCCCGTCCTTCACAAGCCCGGCACCCATTTTCAATACAACACGCTCGGCACCTACACCCTGTCGGCCATCATCACCAAAGTCACCGGCCAAACGACGCTGGATTATCTCAAGCCCCGGCTGTTTGAGCCGCTGGGAATCGATAATCCCGAATGGGGAAGCAGTGCCGAGGGATATTCCTTCGGCGGCTACGGTCTAAAACTCCGCACCGAAGGCATCGCCAAATTCGGCCAACTCTATCTGCAAAAAGGCAAATGGAACGGCAAGCAAATCGTCCCCGAGAAATGGGTCGAGCAAGCCACCCGCAAGCAGGTCGACAACGACAAAGCCCCCAGCGGCCACAACCCCGACTGGCGCGAAGGATATGGCTTTCAATTCTGGCGCTGCCGCCACAACGCCTTCCGCGGCGACGGCGCCAATGGCCAATTCTGCATCGTGATGCCCGACGAAGATGCGGTCGTCGCCATCACCGCCAACACCGGCGACATGCAGGCGGAGTTGAACGTGGTCTGGGACAAATTGCTGCCGGCGTTTCACGCCGAGGCTTTGCCGGATGATGCCGCAGAGCAGGCGAAGCTGAAGGAGACGCTGGGAAAACTGGAAGTGCGCGGGGCAAAGAAGGGATAATTAGGGTTCGGCCAAATTAGAGCGTTTTTCAGGTTGATCGAACGGGCAATCGTCATCCTGAGGTACTTCGAAGGATCTGGCTCGCCCGCGCGTACCGGCAAGATCCTTCAAAGATATCTCGCGATTTCTTGTTTTTTGAACAAGATTTCCTCCAGACGACGAAGAGGGACTAATTCCCCGTATCACGGGCTTCTCGCGCGTCTCGCCCGTGTCCTCGTTGAATTAAGACACGGGCGAGACGCCCGTGATACGGGAAAATTCGCCCGCGTCATCGTGGGCGCGTGTTTTGGTTGCGGCCACAGACCGCGCTGAGGAGTACCTCAGTCTCAGGATGACGGTCGCTGCGGAATAAATTCAAAAACTCGTCATTTCGCTTCAAGGCGGCTATTCTTAATACATGGAGAAATGCGAACGACCATAGCTAAAGGGGCACGGATGTCCGTCACGTTTGTCATAGCCCGGGCTGGAAGCGGTAAGACACTTCGGTGCTTCAATCGCATCGCTGATGCGCTTCGCAATGCGCCGCTGGGGCCGCCGATTTACTGGCTGCTGCCCCGGCAGGCAACCTTTGAAGCCGAACGGCGGCTAACGTGTGCGGCGGGACTGAGCGGCTATTGCCGGGCGCGCGTCCTCAGCTTCGCGCAGCTTGGCAAGGAGATTCTCGGCGAGGCGGGCGGAACGCAACTCGGCGACATCAGCGGCATCGGCCGGCAGATGATCCTGGGACATCTGCTTCGACGCCATGCCGGGCAACTCGTCTTCTTCAAGAGCATCGAGCGGCAGGCGGGGCTGGCCGCTGAATTGGACGCCACCTTTGACGAGCTGGAGCGCGCGGGGAAATCGGCCGAGGACTTGTCCGCGGTGCTTGACGATCTTTCCGGGCACGGGCAGGTCGATGTGGAAGCCGAAACCCTGCGGGCAAAGCTTCAGGATGTGCGCCTGTTGTACGATGCCTATAACGCATTTCTGGGGCAGGACCGGATCGATCCGAATCGCCGGCTCAGGCAGATATTGGAGGCTGTTAAAACTTGTCCGTTTTTGAACGAGGCGACGATTTACGTCGACGGGTTTTTCGATTTCACCGATCACGAGCGGAAGATGCTCGGCGCGCTGGCCAAGGCTGGCGCGGCGATGGAGATTACTTTGGTGATGGATCCGCAGTCGCCGGTGTTGAAAGATGCGAGCTTGCTGCCGGATGAAATGAGCCTGTTTCACCGGACGGAAAGCACATATCGGCGGCTATTTTTCACGTTTGCCCAAGAGAATGTGCCGGTCAATCAGGCGGTAATATTGACCGAACAGCCGCGATTTGAATCCGCGGATCTGGGCCGGCTTGAGCGCGAAATATTTCCGGAAAGCGCCTCTCGTGACACGGGCGTCCCGCCCGTGCGGATGGTGCCGGAGATTGGCAACACCATGCACGGCCGAGACGGCCGTGTCACGAACGAGCCGACGTCGAACGATCATCGACTGCGCGCGGCCGTCCCATCCTGGAACTACCCGGTTCTGCGTTTCGAAGCGCCCGACCGCGCGGCGGAAGTGGACGCGGTGGCCCGGCGGATCCTCGCGTTGCTGAAGGACGGCAAGCGGCTGCGCGATATTGCCGTGCTCGTGCGCAGCCTGGAAAATTATCGCTCGCTGATTGCCGCCAGCTTTGCCGAGCATGGCATTCCGTTTTTCGTGGATCATCGCCGGTCGGCGGCGCATCATCCGCTGGTTTGCTTCCTTCGCAGCGCGCTGTCCGCGGCCCGGTCCGATTGGAATCACGATTCGATCATCGCCATGGCCAAGACCGGCCTGGCCGGCCTGACGCTGGACGAGGCCGATGAATTGGAGAATTACATTCTGCTGCACCGCGTTGGCGGCTCATCGTGGGAAGCGGCCCGGCCGTGGGCGTGGCGGCGCGACCTTTTGCGACAGCAGAGCGACGGGGAAAATCCCGCCGAGCCGTCGCCGATGCACATTGACGGCTTGCGAAGGCGGATAGCCGATGGCCTCGGTCCGCTGGTGCGAATGCTGCGGCCGCAAAAGCCGCTGAGCATCCGCGCCATGGCTTCTGAGATTTTCGCCACGTTCGACCGATTTGCCATTCGCCAGTCGCTGGCGCGATGGATCGCGTCGGCGGATTCGCCTCGGCCGCAGTCCGTGCAGGATCGCGGCATGCAGATCGAGCAGCGCGAGGTTCACGAGCAGATTTGGAAGAGCCTGTGTGAGTTGTTCGAGCAGATGGTCGATCTGCTGGGCGATGAGGAAGTGACGCCGGACGATTTTATCGACATTGTCGAATCGGGGCTGGATCAATTCGAGCTGGGCATTACGCCGCCGACGATGGATCAGGTGCTGGTCGGCGCGGCCGATCGCACGCGCTGCCCGCCGGTGTCAGCAGTGTTTGTGCTGGGGTTGAACGAGGGAGAGTTTCCGGCGCGGCCGCGGCATACGACGGTGCTTTCCGACCGCGAACGCCGCGAAATGACCCGCCGCCGGCTCGAGCTTGATCCCGATGCCGAGCGGCAGTTGCTGGACGAGCGGCTGCTGGCGTATGTGACGTTCACGCAGCCGTCGGAGCAGCTAATTTTAAGCCGGCCGCTGGGCGGCGAAAGCGGGCGCGCCGCCGAGCCGTCGGCGTTTTGGCGGCGCATCGGCGAGATATTTCCGGACAGCAACGTCGAGCAGGTGGGCCGCGAAGGCAGCAGCGACATTTCCTGCATCGCCACGCCCCGGCAACTGGTGACGGGCCTAATGCGATGGATTCGCGACGGCGCGGGGAAGAACGTTTCGCCGGGCGCGAACGACGAACAGGCCACAGGCGCGGAAAGGGAAGCCGCCGCCGCTGAATGCGTCGCTGAACGATCTCCCACCGAGCAGGATATCGCCGGACAATCGGCGGGCTGGCGGGCGCTGTATCAATGGCTCGCCACGCAAGGCGGCGAGCATGCCGCCGTGAATCATCTTCGCACGCATGCCTGGCCGGCACTAAGCTACAGCAACACCGCCAGCCTCAGCCCGGATGTGATTCCCAGCCTGTTTCCCGCCCCGCTTTCGCCGACGGCCAGGCAGCTTGAAACGATGGCGGCATGCCCGTTTCAGCATTTTGCACGCCATGGCCTTAAGTTGATGCAGCGCGAGGAGCCGGACGTCAGCGGCGCGGATTTGGGACAGGTTTATCATCGGCTGCTGGACCGGCTGGTCGGCGCGGCAATCGCCGCCGCTGTTGAACATCGGGCCGAACCGCTGGCGATTTCTCCGCGCGCCGTTCACGCCGCCGCCGAGGATGTCGCCAAAGACCTTCGCGGCGAATTGATGCTCAGCACCGCGCGGAACCGCTATCTGCTGCAGCGCGTGGAAAGAATGCTTGGCGATTTGATCGCGTCGCAGCAATGCATGATGCGCCGAACCCGATATCGGCCGACTCGGGCCGGCGTGTCGTTTGGCAAATCCAACACCGGCCTTCCCGCGCTGCCCTTTACTTCACCGCGCGGCGTGCAGGTGAACATGCAAGGCCGTATCGATCGCGTCGACACCATCCCCGGCGGCACCGATGCCATGGTTGTCGATTATCGCCTGGGCA
>DASRRM010000036.1:0-6007 GCA_035695715.1 Tepidisphaeraceae bacterium | reverse complement strand
ATTTTCATGGGCGATACCGGCAGCATGTTTCTGGGCTTTGTTTGCGCAACGCTGATGATCCAGGTTGCCCACGAGCACGCCAAATGGTTTCTGGCGGCTATGGTCATGTTTGCCCTGCCGATCCTCGACACTGCATTGGCGTTTGCCCGCCGCTACATGAACAAACGACCCCTTTTCAGCGCCGACCGCCAGCATATTCACCACCAGTTCCTCGCGCGCGGGTTATCCGTCAAGCAGGCCGTGCTGGTTGCCTATGGCCTGGCGACCTTCTTCGGATTGCTTGGCACGGCAATGCTGTTCATGCGGACGCGATATGCCGTGGCGATCTACCTTGTCATTTTCGGCTCTTTAGTCGTGCTGGCGTTTAAACTTGGAATGGTTCACGAGGTGGTCGTGAAAGCCGAGGGATCAACCCTGGGCGATCAATCGCCGGCGGCGTTTCAAACGGGAATTCTGGCGGATTCGACCCTTGAAGTCACCCGCGAAGTGTCGACCAGCCATCCGCTTAATTCACCCGGGGCGCATCGTGGAACTCTTGAAGAGGCGGAAATCGGCGCATCGTGAAGCGGCCGATTATTTTCAAAAAAGCCCGCTGCCCCTTTTTAACCAAACCCGTGATCGAGTAGGGTTTGGTCAGATAACACGGCGATCAAGCCGCAATGGGCGGCAGTTTCCGCGGCGAAATGCCGCGGATCATCCGGCTTCTCGTGCAAGGGCCGCCTTTGGCCGATCCTATGTTGGACGAATCGCCTGGGCCGGAAATTCAGCCTCAAACCGCCACTACCGCCGGCCGTTTTTGGGGCTATTATGACGCTTGTCCGGCGGCAATGACGCCTCGCGGACCGCATCAACGGAGAGCTAAATCATGGACGTGACGGTTATTGGTTGTGGATACGTGGGACTTGTCACCGGCACCTGCCTGGCTAGCATCGGCCACACCGTGCGCGGCGTCGAGAAGGACCTTAAGAAGCTCAAAACCCTTCAGGACGGCCATTGCCCGATCTTCGAGCCCGGCCTGCACGAGGCAATGCAGGAAAACTACGCCTCCGGCCAGCTTCAATTCACCGACAACGTGAAGGCCGCCGTCAAGGACGCCGAGGTGATTTACCTCGCTGTCGGGACGCCTTCCAAGCCGGACGGCACCGTCGACATGAGCTACCTCGAAGCTGCCGGCAAAGAGGTTTGCGATGCCCTGGCCGCCAACGAGAGCGACTACATGGCGACCATCGTCGTCAAGTCCACCGTTCCCGTCGGCACCAATCGCAACCTTTACAAGTTTCTCAAAGAGCAGACCAAGGCCTACGTGCAGGTTGTCTCCAACCCCGAATTCCTTCGCGAAGGCTCCGCCGTCCAGGACTTCCTCGAGCCTGACCGCATCGTCATCGGCGGCGAAAGCCCCGAGGCCTTCCGCATGATGCGCCGCCTTTACGACCCAATCGTCAAGCGCGAAGAGGCGTTCATGACCATGAACTGGGAGTCGGCCGAGCTGACCAAATACGCCGCCAACAGCATGCTGGCCGCCCGGATCTCGTTCATGAACGAGATGACCATCCTCTGCGAGCACTACGGCGCGGACATCGAAGACATCCGCAAGGGCATCGGCTCCGACTACCGCATCGGGCCGGCCTTCCTCAAGGCCGGGTGCGGATACGGCGGATCGTGCTTCCCTAAAGACGTCGCCGCCATGGAGCACATCTCGCGCACGGCCGGACACGAAAGCCTGTTTGTCCATGCGATTCAGCAAACCAACCGCAATCAGAAGCGGCGTTTCGCCGAGAAGATCGCCGAGAAGCTCGGCCGCCCAATCGAAGGCTCGACCATCGCCGTCTGGGGCCTGGCGTTCAAGGCCGACACCGATGACATCCGCGAATCGTCAGCCATCGACGTGATCCGGTATCTGGTCGACCACGGCGCTCACGTCCGCGCCCACGACTTCAAGGCGACCGAGAACATGAAGGCGCTGTTCAAGGATGAGACGATCGACTGGTGTCAGGATCCCGTGACGGCCGCCGCCGGCGCTGATGCGGTGGCGCTCATTACCGATTGGCCGCAGTACACGACGCTGCCGTTCCGCAAGATCGCCGCGACGATGAACCAGCCGCTGATCTTCGACGGCCGCAATTGCCTGCACCGCGACGTGATGCGCGAGAGCGGATTCCAGTATTACCCCATCGGCCGCCCGTGCGTCGAGAACAGCCTGCGTCTCAAGACGCGGGTGTAGACCCTCGTTGACCGACAACAAGCCCAAAGGCCCGGCGATCAATCGCCGGGCCTTTTCTAATTCCGCCTGAATTCAACTGGCCGTTCACGGAGCGAAATGACACTGGCTCGAATTCATCGAGACGGCTCAGGCCTGGGCGTACCGTGATCTGTAGCGCCCGGCCATCGCTTACTTCGTATCCATTAATCCCGCGTCGATGAACTGACCGCCGCTGTGTTGATGGCAATGAATGGCGAACACATTTTTGCCCGGCTTCAAGGTCGCCTTGGCTTCTGCGCTGATGGGGAAGATCTGGTATTCGCCGACGTATCCCTTGGCCTGGAAAGCCAGCACGCCGTTGATGTAGACTTCGACATCATCATCGTGATGCAGCAAAAGCTGCGGATCGCGGACGGCGCCTTGGGGGAGATCGAACGGTCGGCGAATCCAGATGTCGTTGCTCTTCCATTCGGTGCCGACCACCGCGCCGGGGGTGGCGGTGGTGCCGAAGCCGCCGGGACCTTGTTTCCAGGCCGCATCGTCAAAGTCCGGCTTGATCCACGCATCGGCGGGCTTTTCCTCGGTGTAATGCCATTGCGATTTTTGCTCGGCGGCGGTGGGGACAATTACCTTTGGCTCGGGGATGTTTTCCAGATGCCCGCTGTCAACGGCGGCGGCGCGGGCGGGGTCAACCTTGATGATGGCGCGGTCGTAGGTCAACAGGCCGTTGCTTTCGGTTTCCACATCGGTGATCTGCGTGTAGACCAGGGCGCACAGGCCCTTCTCCTTCAGCCGCCAGCCTCGGGCAAGCATGGTTTCATAGGCGGTGGTCAACTGGGCCTGGTTTTCGATCTTGCGATAGCCCCAGTTCTTGCCCGATTTTTCCCACATGTGCCCTTCGATCGGCAAGCCCAGGCCGCCGAATTCGCCCAGTTCTGCAGCGCGGTTTTCCTCCGGCTTGGGCATCGATGGATCGGGGTAATGATGCATGTCAATCACATCGCCAACCTTCATGTCGGTCCAGCCGCTGGCGTTGTCGACCAGACGCCAGGGGTCGAGATCCTTCACATGTTTGGTCAGGCGCTCGGTATCATATTGGCCCCAGCCTTCGTTGAAGACGACCCATTGGATGATGCAGGGATGATTTCCCCGGCCTTCGATCATGCGGTCGAGTTCATGCTCGAATTGCGCTTTTTGTGCCGGGGCGGTTTCGTTGGCAAGCTTGGTCAGCCGATCCACCTCGGCGGCGTATTTATCAGCCGGCAGCGGATTCTTCCCCTTCTGGCGGCGCTCGAGGTTTTGCAGCCCGTTTCCGCCCGGCTCATCGCGCATGGCGGGCATGTCCTGCCAGACCATCAGGCCGAGTTTATCCGCCCAGTAATACCAGCGTTCCGGCTCAACTTTCACATGCTTGCGCGTCATGTTAAAGCCGAGCTTTTTGGTCACTTCAATATCATATTTCAACGCGGCATCGGTCGGCGCGGTGTAAATCCCGTCCGGCCAGAACCCCTGGTCGAGTGGGCCAACCTGGAAGACGAATTTGTTGTTGAGCATCGGGCGGAGAAAGCCTTTGTCGTCCTTGGCCATCGAGATTTTCCGCATGCCGAAGTAGCTGTCGACAGTGTCGGATTCAGCGCCTTTGCTGATGAGCGTGACGCGAAGGCCGTAGAGGAACGGAGAATCCGGCGACCAGAGTTTGGCGTTGGGGACGGCGATGGTTGCCCCATCGGCGATGGGAGCCGTGACCACGCCGATGGTTTTGTCTCCATCGAGAACCTCGATTTTGCATTGGCCGGTTTTGTCGCCGATGACTTTCCCGGTGATTTTCACGGAGCCGGCATCGATATCCGGCTGGGCATGAATGTGCTCGATAAACGCCTTGTTCACCGGCTCGATCCACACGCTCTGCCAGATGCCGCTGGATGGCGTGTAGAAGATTCCGCCGGGGCGCATGGTCTGTTTGCCGCGGGCATGATTGCCCTGGTCGGGGGTGTCGATGACGCCGACGATTAATTCGTTGGGGCCGTCTGTTTTCAACAGGCGCGTGATATTGAATCCGAAGGCATCGTAGCCGCCTTTGTGGGTGCCGAGCTTGGTGCCGTTGAGATAGACGGTTGCCTCCCAATTGACGGCATCGAGATGAAGCAGGACGTTGCGGGTTCCCCAATCCTTTGGTACTTCAAACGTCCGCCGATACCAGGCGCGGTCTTCATGCCGCATGATTCCCGAAAGAGCCGACTCCATCGGATAGGGAACCAGAATCTGC
Source organism: Tepidisphaeraceae bacterium (assembly GCA_035695715.1). Taxonomy (GTDB): domain Bacteria; phylum Planctomycetota; class Phycisphaerae; order Tepidisphaerales; family Tepidisphaeraceae; genus RYN-428. The sequence continues at coordinate 1,541 of DASRRM010000036.1, read as the reverse complement.
TCGGCCAAATCTTTGCCCGCCGGTGCTTCATCCCCCTCCTTGGCAGCGGCAAATTGCCAGAGGCCGTTGAGGCTTATCCAATCCTTGCGAACCATCTGCGGCCGCGGATATTCCGGCAGGGCATTGGCGGGCGTGACATCCTTCGCCCACTGCGTTTTGAGCGGCCCATCGGCCTGTTTCCACTCGGCGCGGGCGATGTGCGTAAATACCGTGATCGTGACAAGCGACGCGGCCGCCAGGCAGCCTGCAAAAAAGCGTTTCATTAGGGTTGGCCTCCGGTGATGAACGATCGGGAATCGGGAAGACATGACAATAGCGGCGCGGGAGAATTTTTGCCACGGGCATGGACCGCCGATATGCGTGGCTTTCCCTCTGGTGCGAACTTAGGTCGTGACACGGCCGTCCCGGCCGTGCCCGAATCAAAATGAAAAGAAATTTCGGGAAACCGGCGGAATGTCCTCGCGAAGATCCACGCACGAGCGGGACGCCCGTGTCACGACCGCTGTTCGCGGCGGAGCGCATGGGAGGGTGCGACACCCGCCGAACCTCTCAGCGACCTCTTTGATTAGCCCGACACCATTTCCCCTTTCCCGCATTATCCGTAGAATGCGCGTCTCAATGTTTCGACATGTACCCAACGCACTGACTGGCGGCCGGCTTGTGCTTGCCGCCATATTTTTCGCCCTGCTTGGTATTTACCAATACCAGGGCCGCGGCTCGCCCGGATTGCTCAACATTGCCTTTGGCCTGTACGTCATTGCGCTGGTGACCGATTTCCTGGACGGCTATCTGGCGCGCAAGTGGAAGGTCGAAGGCGCCTTTGGCCGGGTTGTGGATCCGTTTGTCGACAAGGTGCTGGTGATCGGCACGTTTATTTTCTTCGCCGGGAAGAATTTCATCATTCCCGCCGGTTTGCACGAAGGGGCGTTTGTAGTGAAGACGATCACCGGGGTTGCGCCGTGGATGGTGGTGGTGATTCTCGCCCGCGAATTGCTGGTGACCAGCTTCCGCGGCCTTTCCGAAGGAAGCGGGCAGAATTTCGGCGCCGCCTTCAGCGGCAAATTGAAAATGGGGTTCCAATCCGGGGCGATTCTGGCGATTCTGGTTTACGTCAACTATCGCGATCCGCTGGCCGAGGCGGGGTATCTGCGGTACGCCGGCTGGGTGCGCGATTTTGGCATCTGGGGCACGCTGGTGATTACCGTCGCCAGCGGCCTGCTGTATGTGCAGAAGGCGGTGGCCGTTTACCGCAAGGGACTTAAGGCGCTGAAGGATGACGCGGAGTAAGCAAGCTGTAGGGTGGGCGTACTCGCCCACCGCCTTACGCGGGCGACAAACGGTGGGCGAGTACGCCCACTCTACTTTTGGCTGCTCCGCACGGCGACCCTCAGCAATTTCCTTGGGGTGCACGCCCGTCTCTGCGCTTCACCTGGCGGCTTGGAACGCCTTGGCACGATTGCGGCCCACGGCGGAGCCGCGAGGACGCTGCTCGTGAAACGTGTCGGCCCGGCCATCCTGGCTCAAGTATGCTGCGCGAACCT
>DASRRM010000035.1:0-20219 GCA_035695715.1 Tepidisphaeraceae bacterium | reverse complement strand
GAAAGATCCGGACGAAACTACGACCCGGAAACTGGTATCTATTGCGAAAAAACTCGGAGCGCGCGTCCTTGGCGACGATGGCGAGGAATATACCTGATCGCCCAATACTCCAATTTCAGCGATTCCACTGGTTGTCGGATCCGTTTGCTCGTTATGGCATCTTGGAGTGGCGCTGTGGTATACTCTATTTTATGATCCGACGTCTTCCCCTAGTCTTTACGCCGCAACCCGAAGGCGGCTTCACAGTCACCTCACCGGCGCTCCCGGAATTAATTACCGAAGGCGACACGCTGCAGGAAGCCCTTGCAAATGTGAGCGACGCGCTTGCCGCTGTTCTTGAAATATACGCGGAGGAGGGACGTTCACTGCCTTCGGGGGTGGACGTACCGCAAGCTGGCCAGGTCGTTTGGGGCGATACACTGGTGGAGGTTGCGTGAAATATCGGGAAGCCGCCCGCAAACTCCGTGTTGGGTTGCCATGAGGTCTCGCGCGCGGGTGGGGGTTCGCACCGTAAATGGCATAACCCCGCAAAATCGCGATCAACGGTAGTGCCGGATTGGGGCAGTCGCGATCTCAAATTAGGAACGCTTCGTGCGGCCGTTCGTCAACTGGGACTGGATTGGGATTCGTTCGGAAGTGCCTGAACCATTCGGGGAGATGAATTGCCCATGAGGTCGAGAACTGCGAACGAGTATCATCGCGGTTATGACGATGGCATTGAAGGTCGCGACCGGATCGCATCTGCGCGAACGAGCTCCGTGAATTCGTTCCTCGACGGACTTTTCGGATCGCGCGCCCAAGACAAAGAGGAAGCAGCGTACGAACAGGGCTATCGCGACGGGACACGCTCGATCTCCCGAATCGCGCAGTTCCCAATAGTGAAGCGCGACCTCGAAATCAGCAAGGCATCGCCCGTTCCAGATCCCAGATCATTCCCCCTGGCCCCGCATTCACCACCGGCGTTGTGCCGAGGAATTCGCAATCGCCGCCGCTGCCGTGAATGTGTCCGCAGACGACCAACTTTGGCCGGCAGCGCAGGATGGTTTCGCGCACCGCGGTGCTTCCGAGACTGTCGCCGCGGGATGAGCGATCCACCACGCCTTTGGGCGGCGAATGGCTGACCAGCACGCATTCGGCAGGACATTTGGCCAGCAGCTGCGTCGCCTGGGCCTCGGTGAAATCGTAACTCCACGACCCGAACGGCGTCACCGGAATCCCTCCGCCGATGCCGAAGAACGAAACGCCGTCGATTTCGGCGCTGTTTCCATGCAAGACGTGCGCTTGGCGCCATCCCCCGCAGGCGGCTGCTAATTCCCCGGTCGATTCGTTATTTCCCGCCACCAATACCGTCGGCCGGGCGATTTTCTGCAGAACGGAAATGACCCCTTCAAGGCTGCCGCGAAGGTTTCCGATATCGCCAGCACCGATCACCACGTCGACTTCCGCCGCTCGCTTAACCAGCGCCCGCGCGGCGGAAAGATCGTTATGAATGTCGCTGAAAAGAAGAAGTTTCATCGGTTTCCTTCGCGGCTTAGGGTCTGCCTGAAAACATCCGTTACAAATTTCTCCGATAGAATCCCAGTTCCCTCGCCCCAATACGCCGGTTCTGAGGTACTCCGAAGAGCCGGATTTTTCCCGGGAAAGACCCGACTCTTCGGAGTACCTCATACACACGCCGATTAAGATTGTCCGGTCCGAGGCAAGGGCGTAATCCGGAGATGAATGAGCCGCGCACGGAGGGTACTCCCGGAGTAAGCGGACGGCGGCGGGCCCGTTTACTCCGGGAGTACCCTGCGTGCGCGGTTCTTTCCACCCTGCGTGCGCGGCTCTTTCCACCCTGCGTACGAAACGGACAACATCATGCGGCGGGTGTGTCAGAACCGGCGTCGAGCAGAGAGAATTGCGAGACGATCGAGAAAATTGTACAGGTTGTTCTCCGGCAGACCTCAGCTCACCCCCACCACAGCCCGCTTCTTCACCATCCACACTCCCTTCACGCGCTGCAGGTCATACGTGTACCAGATTCCCACCAGCGTCGCCGAGCGCCAGCCGGCGCCAACCGTGGCGTGGTCGCAGGAAATCTGGCGTATTCGCACGGCGTACACCTCCACCGGCTTTCCGGTCGCCGCGTCCAGATTTTCGTCGGCGTCGTTAACGATCGCCGGCCCAGCCGTCACCGGCGGATGATGGCCCGTGAAATCGCGGGCAAGCTCGCTGCCATCCGCCGGGTCGTCGATCACATAGGCCGAGATGCCCGGCCGCCAGGGATGCAGCTTCGGCTTCTGAAAATCAAACAAATCCTTCAACACCGCTTCCTTGATCGCCAGAACGTCGGCGTGGGAAATTTCGCCGGTGCGAGCGGCTGGAGCTGTTAGCGAGCAGCCGCCGAGGAGTGGCATCACGAATGCAGAACAGGCCAGGGCGAGCGCGACGCGAATGCGAACGTTCATGGCGGGAGATAATACCGGTCAGTTGCGGGACGTGAAATGCGCCCGGCACGCGCGAAAATCAATTGGAGCAAAAAACGCGTTTACGCCGGGGTCAAGTGGCGCGAAGCAGGCTCGATGTGGGAATGAGCGCTATCGCCGCTCCGGATCTGGCGCGCGGGTTTCGCAACTCACCGCAGCGATGAAAAAGTATCGCACCCGCGTTCGCTTCGGGCATTTTCAACGCGCGCAGCGGCACTGAATTTGCAATTTCGACAAAAGTGTAATGCTCCTTTGTTTTGGAGGCGGCGACAATGAGTACCGTACTGAGCCACGTTCATCATCCTCCCCGCCGGGAGGCGGAGCTGTTAAGCGGAGCGAAGATTTGCCGGGCGAAATTTCTCCGGCATTTTCCCGGCGGGTTTCGTGATGAGACGTATCTTGCGTGGGAACGCAATTACAAGCTGGCCGCCCATGAACGCTGGGAGCAGTCGCTGGGGCGCGAAGCTTTTCGCATGCAGGTGCGACGGCATGCCTGGGAGCGCATCGCCGAGGAAGCCGTCCGCATTGAATCGCGAACGAACCTGTTGTTTTCCTTCGAGAAAATGTCGGTGCGCGATGCGATTAAAAACCAGCGCCGGCGCCAAGAGTTTTGCCCTGGGCCTGTATGACTTCGTTCACGGGCCCGGCAGCCTGAAGCATCGTTTTTCGCGCTGGTGTGACGCGGTTTCTGAGCTTCCCCGCCGCCAGACGCGCGTGCTGACGTGGCCGGTGCTGACGGTGTTCGGCTTCCTTGCCAACCCTGCGGAGCATATTTTCCTCAAGCCCACCGTCACGCGAATTGCCGCCCGGAAATATGGGTTCGATTTTCACTATGCGTCAAAGCCGGCCTGGGAAACCTACGCCAGCTTGCTGGAATTTGCGGAAACCATCCGCCACGACCTGAGCGATCTTCGGCCGCGCGATCTGATCGACATCCAGTCATTCATCTGGACGCTTGGGTCGGATGAGTATTCGCAATCGCCTTGAATTTTCTCCCGTCCTGGCCGCCGGCACGTTAGACTGTTAACGAACAGCCGGGAGGCCAGCCATGAAACCGTTTGGGTTGCTGATACTTGCCATCGCGCTACTGTCAGTTCCCGTTTGGTTGTTCGCCATTCATCGAAATTCCATGGCTGCCCGGACGCCGACGGCAGTTGAGATAACCCCCGTGCTTCAGCGGCGAATCGCCTCGGTGCATATCCGCGGCGCGCCCCTGCCACAGGCTATCTCGCAACTCTCGGAATTGATCGGCATGAAAATTGTCCCGCAAACTGACGCCTTGAAAAAGCGCCACGCATATCTCAACGCGAAAATCTGGCTCGATTTCGACGATGTGCCGCTGGGCGAATTGATGTCGGCGTTCATCGAGCAAATCCGCGGCTGGGGCGAAGCCGCCGGGTTTGATGTGCAGAACGGCGTGATCGTCATTGCCCCGGATGAAAATCTGAAGCGCACGGTGCGCGTCTACGACGTCGCTGATCTATTGGGAAAACAATCCGCGGATTCGCCGCTGCCGGGCGATGAGATGAATCTGGCGGTGCGGTTTGCCCTGGAGGAGCGATACTGGTGGTGCGGGTCGGTGAGCAATCGGGAACACCGCTGGCTTCATCAGGATTCCATCCGGCTGCTGGTCGTTCAAAGCAGCGAAGGGCACGAGCAGATCGGCGAACTTTTCAAGGCCCTTCGCGCCGCGCAGCCGGATGGCAGCGGGCCGTGCATCACGCGAAGCCGGGTGATCGGCAAAGGGTCTTATCGCGCGGTCGTGCGCTTCTACGATGTGAGTGATTTCTGCGCCCGGGCACAGTACACCAATGAGGACTACTCAACGGCCGCCACATCAACCGGCGTCAAAGCCGTCGCTGCGATGATATCGCACGCCTACTGCGACGAGCGGCATGTTGAATACACCGGCCAGGCATGCGGCGCGATGGGCCGGGTGATGGTCGAGCAATCGCCGGATGTGCAGAATAAGGTTCGGCAGATGCTGGCCGACGTTCGCGCGGGAAAGCCGTTCGCCGGGTTTGAGTTGCGGGCGGGAGCGGCCAACGCGAAGATCCAGCGGTAATTCGCATCCTTTGCATCCATGTTCGTTCTTTCCTGACCACGCGATGAGATTCCGACGAATTGCCATCATCATCGGCCTGTCCGCAATCATCGCCGGCGGGTTGGGCGGCGTTGCGCATTTGAACAAGCGCGATCCAACTTCGGACGAACTGCTGCTGCAACGGCATATTGCTTCGGTTCATATCCACGGCCTATCCGCGGATGACGCGGTGGCGCAGCTTCAGAAGCTGATCGGCGTTCCGATCATCGCGAAATGGCAAGTCAATAAGAATATGCAATTCTGGCTGGACTTCGATGATATTTCTGTCGACGATTTGTTGCAGGCCTTCGTTGAACAAGCACTCTTCAATAGTGCGACGAGCTTCACCGCGCAGAATCACTCGATTTTGATCGCACCTCATTCGACGCTCGCTGATACGATGCGGGTATATGATATCTCCGACCTGCGCAAGGATGTGCCGCGACCGACCCAGCCGCTGGGCGGTGAAGATGAGATAGCCGAGGGAGTCCGTTTCCTGGCCGAAGACCGGTATTGGGAGGGCGGCAATCGGTGGATCCGTCATAGCAACGCGTCGAAGGATTGGCTTCACGAGGATTCCGGCCGGCTGTTCGTTCTGCAAACCCCGGCGCTCCAAATGGAGATTGCGCAGCTGCTGAACGCGGTGCGACAGGCTCGCCCTGATGGGACCGGCCCGGGCATGTGGCGAAGCCGAGTCCTCGGGACGGAGTCGACGACGAGATTCATTCGCTTCTACGATGTGCGGGACCTCTGCGGCCCGCGGGAATACCTACCGTCAATCCTTCGGGGCTCTTACAGGTACGAGCGAAACGCAACCCGTATCGAATCACTCGCACAGGCGATTTCGATTCACTGCTCGCCGGAGTCTTGGATGTCCGCGGCCCAAATGCGGAGCATGGGCGGCCGCCTTGTCGTCGAGCAAACCCCGGCGGTTCATGCGCGGATTCGACAGATGCTGGCCGATATACGGAGCGGAAAATCGGTCGAGGGATTCGCCATGACGCCCGTCGCTGGACGTGCCCCTTAAATTGTCTGGACGATTCGCGATGAAATCTCGGCGCACCGCAATCATCATCGCTCTATCCGCAATCGTTGTCGGCGGATTGGGAGGAATTGCGCACTGGAGCAAGGTCAATCCAACTTCGGACGAGCTTTTGCTGCAACGCCATATCGCTTCGGTTCATCTGCATAATGCACCTGCAGACGCGGCCATCGCGCAGCTTCAGACACTGATCGGCGTTCCAATCGTCGTGAAATGGAATTTCGACCGCGATCAAAGATTCTGGCTCGATTTCGATGATATTTCCGTCCACGATCTATTGCAGGCTTTCATCGAGGAGTTGCGCGGCGTCGCAGGGGTGGATTTTGACGCCAAGAATAACTCGATTTGGATCGGTCCATATTCGACGCTCGGTTGCTCGATGCGAGTCTATGACATCTCTGATTTGCGCAAGGATGCATCAGCGCAGACGCAGCTCGGCGTGGATGGCGACGAGATTACTCAGAGAATCCGTTCAATCGCGGAAGAGCGATACTGGCCGCGCCGCGAAGTCTCCGACTATTCTCAGAACGCGCCGCAGAAATGGCTTTACCAGGATTCCAGCCGTTTGTACGTCCTGCAAACTTCCGCCGTGCAGATGGAGATTGCCGGGCTCTTGAACGGGGTGCGGCAGGCTCGCCGCGACGGGAGCGGCCCGTGCATTTCGCGAAGCCGGGTGCTTGGCGAGGATTCGACGACGAGGATCATTCGCTTCTATGATGTCCGCGACCTGACCGGCCGCGTGGGATATCTTCCCGCCGTTGACTGGCGCGGCGGCTACACTCGCAATGTGGCCGGAAACGATTCGCAAATCGATTTGCTGGCCTTTGCCATGTCGATCCAATGTTCGCCGGAGTCGTGGATGTCCGCCGCCCAAATCTGGAGCATGTGCGGCCGTCTGATCGTGGAACAAACCCCGGAGGTTCATACGCGTATTAGGACCCTGCTTGCTGATCTACGAAGTGGAAAGTCGGCCGAAGGGTTTTATGTGACGCGCCCCAGGACGTCAGAGCGCGCGCGGTAGATCGCCCACGAAACTGCGAATGAAACACTTGCGCATTGCCATCCTCGTCGGCTTGCTCGCCATAATTATCGGCGGGGTTGCTCACGTCTCGCGCCGAACGAAGCGCAATCCAACGCCGGATGAACTGCTGCTGCAGCGGCATCTCGCTTCCGTGCATATACACAATCTTTCCGTAAATCAGGCCCTGGCTCAGCTCCAGAAGCTGATTGGGGTTCCGATCAGCGCGAACTATGAGGTGCAACGGTTTAGAGGCGATCCCGCTCCGCGAATCTGGCTGGATTTTAACGATATTGCGATTTGCGATTTACTGCACGCGTTCCTGGGGCAACTGAATGGCGATGACGTCATGGATTTTGCCGTCAACGGCAACGCGATTGTGCTTGCGAACAGTTCCGGTCTGCCGCAGTTTCTGCGAGTGTATGACGTGGCGGATCTGCGGCCGGACGCGCCACTTCCGCTGAGGGCCGGAGCTTCCATTCCCGATGAAATCATCGGCGGAATGCAGTTCGTTGCATCGAATCGCGAATACGGACCCGCCGATCCCCCGGCTCCCTGGATTTGGCGCAGCTCCACCCAAATTTGCGCTTTGCAAACGGAAGCCGGGCATCAGCGCATGGAGCGGATGCTCAATGCCGTTCGCAAATCACGGCCGGATGGCCTGGGCCCGGAAATACCGAACGACCGGGCCCTGGGATTCGAATCGTTAAGCACGGCCATTCGCTTTTATGATGTGCGCGATCTGATCGACCGCATGGATTACACGCCGTTTTCGCAATGGAATGGCGCGGGGGTGGAGATGGAATTCACCCGTAGCGAGGGGATATTTACGCTCGCCCGCGTCGTTGCTTCACGAGGTGCGGCCGAGACCTGGATGACGGTCAATGCGATATCGAGCATTGCCGGCCGATTGGTGATCGACCAAACGCCGCAAGTGCATGCGCTCATTCGCCATGCGCTGGCTGACCTTCGCGCGGGAAAAACAGTCGATGGGTATCACCTGCGCCGGCCAGTCGGGACAAAAACCAAAGCAAATGCGATATCGCCACAGATGAACAGAGATGAACCCAGCGCGGCTGCGCCGCAAATCCGACATCCGAATGACGAAATCCGAATCAAATCCGAATGACGAATGACCAAATGTCTGGCCCGGAGCCCGCCAAAGATGTTGTTAACAAAACAACAAGTTGAAGGATTGTAGTACAGATAAAACCGACTCGCTTAAGTTTTATCTGTGTTCATCTGTGTCCATCTGTGGCGATTTACGCATGAACGGCGAACAAGATCCATGTCTTCTTCGCGTCTGTCTTCGCGTCTTCGCGAGCCTCCGGCGCTTTTTCGTCGGGAACGTCGATCACCACCGATGCCGGATCGACAAAAACACCACCAGCGCAACCGCCGCCACTGCGCCGAGGGTGACCGCGTAATTCAGCGCTTTGGCGGCCATCTTGTTCTTTTGCTTCAGGCGTTCGCTGATTTCGCGGATGCTGAACAGGTATTTCGACACGCGATTGAGGATGCCCACTTTTTCCGTCGGCGAATTCTGGGCCTGCGATATTTTCACGATGTGGTTGCACACAAAGCCGTTGACGATCTGCGCAAACCGCGTGCGCATTGGCCGAGCCACGTCGCAGAAAAGAATCACCCGCACTTCATCGGTATCATTGCGAACGCTGTGGATGAACGTCTCATCAAACAGAACATCCTGCCCGTCGCGCCAGGCGTACGGCTCTCCATCAATATAGATTCGGCAATCATCGGAGTTGGGCGTTTTTAAGCCGAGATGATATCGGATCGACCCGGCAAACGGATCGCGATGCGCGCCGAGCTTGCTGCGAGCCGGGAGCATGGCGAACAGTGCCGCGTTGACCGATGGAATGGATTTCACGAGTTCGACTGTTTTGGGGCAGAGTTCAACCGCGGATGGAACGACATCGTCATACCATTTCAGATAGAAGCGCTTCCAGCCGCGTTTGAAGAAGGAATTGAAGGCCAGGTCGCTGTTGGTTTCCGATTTTTTGATATGCCCGGCTTCATAAAGCCGCACGGCTTCGTCGCGAATGGTTTCCCAGTTATTCCGCAGCGCCAAAAGCTCGGGGAAGCCGGTGATGTCCAGGAATGGCTTATTGCCGACCTTGGAAAAGAGATAAACAAACGCGTTATACGGGGCGAGAAAAGTGGAATGATCGCCAAGCTGGCGGATGAATTTCAGCTTCACCTTCCCGCGGAAGTGAACGTAGACCGCCGAGGCGATCCAGATGGCAAGGATCAAATAGCCAAAGTAGGCAACATATCTCATGAGGCGGTTCTCCGGTCTGCAAGAATCAGTGGCAGCGAGGGACGAGAGTGTAGGATTAACCAGTGAGGGGCGTCAATATGTGCCCTGCGCCGGTTCGAATACGGAATCCGGGCGTTTCTTGCGAGAATCCCTGCACGCCGGGGGAAGCGGCGCGCGTAACGCTTAAAACGGATCGCGGCTCTACAATGCTAAATGATCTCGCGCGATTCGTGTAGGGTCCGCACTGCGGACCGTTACGTTAGCGGCGGAAAAGACGGTCCGCAGTGCGGACCCTACGGAAGGCCGGAGCGCCAAATCGCACGAGTTCATTGCCCTCCATGTGTCTCGGTGCTCTCGGCGCAAATTCGATCGTCCTACGGCGCCCATGTCCGATCCACTTCCGCCTCATCCATTCCCGCCTCGTCCTCCGACTCGATTACCACGCGTTCGACCCTGGGCCCAATCCGGCAGAGCACTTCATACGGAATCGTGTCCGACCATTTCGCCACATTGTAAACGCTGACCGGCGAAAGCGGGTCATCATCCATCAGCGTCACTTCATCGCCGATTTGTGCGCCGGGCGTTTCGCTCAGATCAACCGTTGTCAAATCCATGCTCACCCGGCCGACCACCGGGGCCGGCTTGCCGTGGATCAACACGGAGGCGTTGTTGCCCAGGCAGCGGGGATAGCCGTCGGCGTAGCCGATGGGGATCAGGCCGATGCGGGTGTCGCGGGGGGCGGTCCAGGTTTGGCCATAGCCGACGGCGGTGCCTTTGCGGACGGTTTTCACGCCGACGAGCGGGGCCGTCCATTTCATGGCGGGACGCAGCGGGCGGTTCATGTTGGGCCGGCCGCTGGGGTCGATGCCATAGAGCGCAAGGCCGGGCCGGACCATGTCAAAATGCGAATCGGGATGGAAGAACACGCCGGCGGAATTGGCGGCATGCCGCAAAACCCGGCCGCGAAAGCGCGCCTCGACGCCGGCCGTGGCGGCGTTGAATCGTAAAAGCTGCTCGCGCGTGAAAGGGTCGTCGCGATCGTCGGCGTTGGCGAAATGCGTGCAGACTCCGGCCAGCCGAAGTGAGGTGCGCGAGTTGATCCGGTCGATCAGTTCCTCCAGGTGCGACAACGCCACGCCCGAGCGCGTCATGCCGGTATCGACCATGACCTGGACGGCGGCGCGCTTGCCGGTGGAGATGGCGATGCGCGCCAGATCATCGGCGGCGGAGGTGGTGCAGATCGTCTGCGTCCAGCCCGCGCGCACAGCCGCTTCCACCTTCTGCCGCTGGCGGCCAATGAACAGGTTTTCCAGCGGGCGGAAAATAATGATCGGCGGGGCAACTTCCGGCAACGCCGCCGCCTCGTCCAAACTGGCGACGGCAATCGCGTCCACCATCGGCCGCAATGAGCCATCGGCGGAAAAGTTGCAAAAGGTGTCGGCAACGATATCGACCCCATGCCCATACGCATCGGCCTTAAGAATGGCGCAGATGCGGGTGTTTTCGTCGAGGGCTTTGCGCACCACCAGCGCGTTATGCAGAAGCGCCGCGCGGGAAATCAAAACACGGGGTTCGCCAAGGGAATGCTTCGCGTCCATGCGTATGGCATCCATTCGGAGTTGAACAACCACTCAAAGGCACATCCATGGGCCTACGGCGGAAGTATACCACTGGTTCGGGAAAGGCAAAGCGACCTGGTGTTGCCGATCAAGACCGGGGTGCAGTGTTCAGTTGTGGCCAAGCGTCAAGTTGAAAGCCCTGGACCACGGCGGCCGGGCAACGAATCAGCCGAAATCGTGGACCTGTGCCGGCCAAACCGGGTCCATGGCGGTCTGGTCGTCGGTGCTCTCGAGCGCCTGGTCACTCCCTGCCGGCAAAGCAGGGTCGTCCTGGCTAAACCACTTCGTCCTCACAAGAGGCATAATGGCAACGCAAAGGATACCCAATGCGAAATCATTTCGCAGACTGGCGAAGATTTCGGATGGCATTTCCTGAACCTGGCAGGCGTACATCAGCATGGTCCCGACAATTCCCGCCGCCAGATAGGGAAACTTGGGGCTGAGGAAACGCGCGAATCCCTCGGCCAGGACGATGGTGAGACCAAAGATCGCGCCGACATAAAATCCGCCGAGCATTCCGAAATCGCCGATGCCATAAGCAGGCCAACTGCTTCCCATGTCTATGTTCACATCCATCGCGAAATGGCGTTTGATCGCGCCTTCGGGAGAGGGCCAATTTCGTTTATCCGGATACAGGTAATGGGGTATCGAGTAGACCAGGCAAGCCACGATTGCATCGCCCTGCATCCACGCATGTTCGGGCTGTTCCAACTGCGCCTCAACGATGCGCATGCAGAAATGCGGCATTTCCAGGGGCCGCTCGCCCAGGTTTTCGTCCGCCGCCTCGGTCCGGCGCGTTTTGTCGGCATCCTCAATGGCGTCGGAGATGGCCGTGATGTACGCGTCGATGCCGCTGCCGTGGCCGTACGTCCACCGGTAATAACGAACGCGCTGGAAGAGGGAAACCGAAACGATTACCAATATGGCGCCAACAATATAGTAAACCAGTGTCTTCTTTCGAAATCCCACGAACATTAAATAGATGATGAGAAACATCACGACGTCAGCCACGATCCAGCGCCTGCCAACACCGAACGTCATCAGGAATTCGGTGACCAATATCAAGACGGCAAACAGGCGATGTTTGCCCTTGCCGGCAAGCACTGCCGCACCCCAGACCACGGCGCCATATTTGAACACTTCTGCGAAGTACAACAATATGCCAACCCATTCGGGCATGTCCTGCGCGAATCGCTCGCCCGACAAGAACATTCCGTAATACTCCCCGACGGCAACGCGTAAAACCACGGTGGCGTAGTAAAAAAGGAGGACCAGAAACAGCGACGATGTCGTGGCGCCCGCCGATACGATCCACAGTCGACTAACGACAACCCCGGGCGGCGCGGTATCGCGCGAGGGGAAGGCCTTTTCCGCCACATACGCTACAAATTTGATGGCCAGGAGGAAAGTAACGAGTACGAAATACGTTCTGAGCAGAACTTCACTGCTTTCAAAAGGAATTCTTTCGAAATCGAGGAACACAAACCAGGGCGCGATTCCGAAGTATAACGCAGTCATCCATACAGCCAGATCCGCCACCCCAATGGTATGGGGAGAGCGCAGCTTATATATAAAATGTGCCGCGGCCATGGCAATTAAGATGCCGGCCAGAAACAGGTGAAGGTAAATGCTTTCGTTCATAACGCCATTTCTTTGCGAATGTCCGCCAGGCATTGGGCAAGGCGGTCGTGATCGCTGTATTTGCCGCCAACACACCGACCCAATCCCGCTTTTGCGATACGCTCACGCTCGTCAGGGTGTTCGGGATGGAAACGGGTCTTGTCGCGATTTATCCGACCCGCGCCACCCATGTCGAGGACTGTAACGTTTGCGACAGCCCGGTTGTCACCACGATCAAATCTCCCACCGCGCCGCCGCAGGGGGCAAGCCGAGTGGCGGGGATTGGCGTCTGGTTGGACCAGGTATTGGTTGTCGGGTCGTACATGATGACCGTGTCGATCGGCGTGTAGGACGTCGTGGTGCCGCCGGCGAGGAATATCTTGCCGTCGATGACCGCCGACACCGCCAGCGCGCGAATCTGTGGCAGGCTGGCGATCGGCGTCCAGACGCCGGGGTTGTTGGGATCCCAGGTCAGGCACAGGTTCGACGGGTTGGAAAGATCACCACCCACCAGCCGGCCGCCCATCAGGTAGATCTTTCCATCAAGCACCGCGCCGGAGAAATGGTTGCGCGAGAATGGCGTTGGCGTCGAGAGAACCCACTGCGGATTGGCGGCGCCCAGGTTCAGCATCCAGTGGGTTGACTCCGGGGTTTTGTTGGCGCCGGTCACGCCGTCGAAAAAGTGCAGGTAGCCGTCGAGGTATTCCATGTCGCCGGCACCGCGCGCCGCCGGTAGCGGCACAAAGGCGCTCCAGGTGTTGGTGGCGATGTCGTAGCGCCAGGAATTAGTCGTGCCGAAGGTTTGCCAGGTTGTCTTCGGGTCGTAGGTGTACCCGCCCACGATGTAGATGTAAGTGCCATCGGTGGAAATGCCCATGTGCGTGGTCGGCACCGGCATCGGGGCGAGAATCGTCCACTGGTCGGTGGTCGGGTTGTACGCCTCGGCGGAAGTGGTGGCCTGATATTCCGGCTCGGTCGAATAGTAGCCGCCGAACACATACAACTTTCCGTCAACGCCCACGCTCTTGGCCTCGGCAAGGCCGGTGGTGGCGTTGTGGGCGGTGGTCCAGACCAGCGGCGGGATGGTGGTGATGGTCGTGCTGGCCGGCGTGATCTGGAACCAGTCGAAATCGCCCACCGCGGTGTTGCTGGCGGCATGGTCCATGTTGATGCGCAGCACGTGCGTGCCTGCCGTCAATGGAAATGAGATTGACGTCACCGTGGAATAGGTCGTCCACGATGTTCCATTGTTCGGGATGGCAATATCGCCGGTGATATTGGTCCCGGCCACCGAGGCGTAGAACGTGCCGCCGGCCGCGGCGTTGGTGACTGAGGAATTGAGCTGATAATTGCCCGCGGTCGCGACCGTGATGGTGTAGTTGAGCCATTCGCCAGCGGCCACATGGCCGACGACGTTGCCGGTTGCGCCGCCGGCCTGGATGTCGACGCCGTCGCCGGGCCGGTAATTGTCGCCGCCCAGATTGGCGGCGGTGGTGTCGTGATAGGCGATGCCTTCCCCGCCCTTGTCATAGTCGGCGGCGGGAATGGTCTGGTTGGTGGTGAAGGGCGTGCCGAGGAACGGCGTGTCGCCGGTGGCGGGCGGCGTGGGCGTGGGCATGGTCGTGGTCTGGGGAATGAGCTTGAACGTGTCGAAATTGCCGACCGCGCCGTTGGCCGCGGCATGATCAAGGGTGATGCGCAGGATCTGTTTACCCGCCGCCAGCGAGAACGCGGCGGAGTTGGACGTGTGATACGTTTGCCAGCCGGTGCTGATCGGGACGGCAATTTCGCCGCTGAGGTTTGACGTGCCGATGCCGGCGTGAAGCGTGCCGCCCAACATGACGTTCGCCGACGACACTTGCAGCACATATTTGCCGGCGCTGGGAATATTCACCGTGTAATTGAGCCATTCCCCGGCTGCGGTATAGCCGATCACTTTTCCAATCGATCCGCCGGTTTCGATATCGACGCCATCGGGCGCGCGATAGGTGCTGTTGCCGAGGTTCGTCGGCGTGGTGTCGTGATAGGAAACGCCTTCGCCACCCTTGTCGTAATCAACGGCGGGAATGATGGCGTTTGGCGCAAAAGGAGTGCCGAGAAATGGCGCATCGACGGCGGCGGTGTAAAGCTGGCGCGCTTCGAGCATTTCCAGAACGGCTCTGCCAACAGGCTCGGAACACGATTTCACACGGTGGGGGAATTTGCGCATGGTTTTACGTCTGCAACTTTCGGTAAATTCGGCGGGACGACTGCTGCAAGCGAATTCGGCGAAGTTACAGGAAAGTAGCCCACGTTCGGGAATGATTCAATATTAATTCGCGGCGATTATAAATGATTTCACGCCCGGGGCAGCACAGCGGCGCGTCATATCCGATTCCCGCCGATCTGACGGGATTTGCGTCCGATAATGCACGTTGTCTCTGCGGCCTGACAGACCAACTTGATACTGCTGCCAGCAGTGTTTGAGAAGGTCTACCGCTGTTTCATCGTTCGGCGCATCCATTGCAAATCCTCGGCGCTCGCCGTTGCGCGATCCCGGCACGACCGACGCAGGACATTCAATACGTTCGCAGGAGACGCCGACAGAATCCCGGCACACCAGGGCGGGTTGAATTCGACAACCGCCCAGCCGCGGTCTTCGATGAGGCCCACGTCAACGACGTAGGCGAGGGGAAGATTGATCCCGGGAGTTGAAGTCAGCCGGCGGCAGAAATCGAGCACCGGAAGGGGCGGCGGGCCGATGGTTTTGCCGGGCTGGTGCTGAAGCGGGCGGCCAAAGCTCAGGTACGGCGAGGCTGCGACCACCTTGCCGTCAAGGACGAAACAGCGGAACTCGGCGAGCCATTCGACCGGCTCTGCCGCAAGCACCGGTGTTTGGCCAGGGAACGGCTTCGTGACACGCACCTCGTTGCGATCGCGATATATTCCGGCGTCGAACACCTTGGCCAGCGGGTCGGCGGGCTTTAAGAATCGCGCCGCCGAAAAGCGGCCCAGGTCGCACCAGCGCGTGAACTCGATCTGCCGGAGCGACAAAGCGCGGGGCAGACGGGCGAGAATGTCCAGCGGAGGCTCAAGCAGGGCAAGGTTGAATTGAGCCGCGACGTCCATGGCCACGAGCAAGCTTCCGTAAAACACCATTTCGCCGGCTATTCTGGGAGCGGCGTTATCCTCCAAAGAAATCGCGTTCCATCCGCGGCGGCGTGCCTCGGCAGCCAATGCACGGGATGCGGGCATCGCCCACGTTGAGAGAATTAAGGTCGTCATTCGCGTTCATTCCTTTCCTGTCCGCGGCATGAACGTCATGCGGCGCGGAGCGTATTAAAAAAGTTTGCGGCTTTTGCGTTTTGCCAACGATTAATCCGGGATGTGATGCTGCTGAGCGACGAGGTTGGGAAATTAGCCGGCGACATCTCAGCGACAAGACTGCCGGACGTGTCGCTGGTGGATTACGTGCGGGTATACGATGTGGTGGACATGCCGCTGGGCGCTTTGGCAGATATATCCGGCGCAGGGAAGCCGCCGAAGCACGAGTGATTTATTGGGCGACTGTGCGCTGCCGAAGCCGCGGCATGGCGGACTGGGGTTACCCCGAAAACGAGAGAAAACCCGTGACGACCAAGACCCATGGCATTTCGCAGCGAACGGCAGCGCGGAAAAAATCAGCCGTGCGGAGCAGTTCCGGCGGCCGCAAGCTCATGGCGGCGCTGGACGATATTCTCGCCGCCGAACGCGGCGAGAGCGGGCGCGTGATCGTGCGCGAGGTCGAGATTGCCGAACCGGGAAAGTTCTATGCGCCGTCGGGGCGGAATTAGGGTGTGCCCGAAAATGACCCGTGCAATTTTTCTTGTTTGTCAAGCAAGACTGTCCGGACAACGCCGGTTCTGAGGTACTCCGAAGAGCCGGGTTTTACCGGGATAAGATCCGGGTCTTCGGAGTACCTCAGACACCGGCGTGTTGGGGCTGTGCTTCACAATCGCAGATTATCTGCTTTCCAAAAACTCAATCCATGAAATAGCAGCACGGGCACCGATGCCCGTGCCACTGATTCAATCCACGATCTGCACCTTGTTCTCATCGCTGTTGGCCTTTAATTCCGGGGCGTACATCGCACTGGCCTTGGTTGGCAATGCGCTGAACTTGCCCGGTATCTCCGCGCGCAGGCGGTAGCTGACGCTGTGCTTCCCGCGGGCAAGCTCGCGGGCGAAGAAGCAGACACGCTCGTCGTGAAGCTCCATGTAGGCGTGAAGGTCGTTGCCGTTGTAGCCGCTGCGCAGGTCGACCGGCTCAAAGCCGGCGGCCTTCATGTCCTCGAAGAGGATGTATTCATAATCGTTCTTCGAGTCGATCTCCAGCTCCACTTCAACCAGGTCGCCGCTCTTGAGAATCGCGCCGTCGCTTAATGGGTGGCGTTCGTACTTTTCAACCTTCTGGTCGAGCACCTGGCCTCGGCTTCCCTCGGCTTTGATCTTCTTGTCCATTTCCACCAGCTTGTAAAACTGCCGCTGAACCTTGATCTCCAGCCCGGCTTTCTTGATCGGGTTTTCCAGGGTGAAGTTGGTGACGTAGGCGTTGAAATACAACGGGCCGGTGCCGGTCCTGGTGAACTCCAGCTTGTGCGAGCCGGTGGTGACATCAGCGCCGGTGATCACCAGCTTGTTGTCGAAGCTGAAGAAGTTGTCGGCAGTGATTTTCACCTCTTTCACTTTCTTGCCGTCAAGGGAAATCGCCACGGTTTCATCCGGCTTACTTTCGCCGGAAGCTTTAATGAAGTCGGCCAGCGCCTCGATCACCAGGGCCGTGTCGCGCGTGCTGTTCCAGTAGGAGGCATGCTTGCGATTGTTGATGAGGTATTTGCTCATCTTCGACGCCACCGCGCCTTTGGCGTCGGTTCGGCTCAGAAGCTTGAGGTAATACGCCATCGCCTCGGTATCGCTGCCATACCAGTCCCACCAGTAATTGCTTTCCGGCAGCTTGAGGTAGGCGGTTTGATTTTCGTTGTCCTCGACGACATATTGCGAAATGTTGTGCAGGACCATGTCGAGCTTCTGCTGCTCCTTGAGATTATAAAGGGACAGGCCGTACATGGCGTTGGCGTAAACGCTGATGAGCGTGCGGTCGCGATAGAGGAATCCATCCATATCCTTCATATCGCCGCTTTGCGCCTTCGCATCCGTTAATACCATGAAAACCAGAGCATCCAGATCGTCGGCATGCTCCTTCCATGGAATGGTTTTCGTCGGCGCGTTTTTGATCAACTGCACCTGCAGCGCCTGATAGCGTTTGAGCCATTCCAGGCCGCGATCGAGCACGCCGGGCACAAGGGCGACATCATTTTCCTTCGCGATCTGCAAGCCATGCACGACGATGGCGGTGGTGTGTGGATAGGATTGCTCGCCGAACCCGCTGAACCATCCCCAGCCGCCGTCGGATAGCTGCATGTTGGTGAGCTTATTCACGCCGTCCTTGCTCATGGCGGTGACGGTGTCGATGTCGAAGACGGGATTGCGCTCGGCCACGCCGGGGTTTGGCGGATTATTGCGTTTCCAGTCGGCGGCGCGTTTGGGGTCGTCGCCGATCTCCTGGGCGTTGAGATTCGTGCGCTTCTTTTCGATGTCCTTCAGGTTGAGATTCATGCCGATGAGAACCTTCTGCGTGATCACGGTCGGCAAAAATCGATTGAGCGTCTGCTCGGTGCAGCCGTACGGATAATCGACCAGATACGGCAGCGCATCGACCATGGCGGATGCCACGCTTGGCGAATAGCGCACTTCGATCCGGCTCTGCTCGGGAAGCCGGTCCTTCGGCACGTTGAACGACAGGCTTGCGCCCTTCTCATCCGGCCGCAGCGCGCCGGAATACGATTCGGTCTTGAGCATCCCATGCACGAGGGCAGGGAAGCTCATTTCCATGGCGTCGGATTCTTCATCGGTCTTGGCGCTCATGCGCACGACGGCGGTGCCGGGCTGGCCGACGCGCACGCGCCAGTCGACGCGCTTTTCACCCCCGGCGGGAATTTCGACGGTTTGCGCCAGGGAATTATCGCGATTGTCGATGCCGATCGGCGCGAGCACATTGCCGCCGAGATCGAGCGATACGCTGACGCTCTTGGCGGTCTTGAGATAATTATGCACATTGGCCGACAGGACCACTTCATCGGTCTGCGTGAAAAATCGCGGCGATTGCAGGCGGATGATCAGGTTTTTGTGCGTGATAACCTCGGCGGTTCCTTCGCCAACCCGCGTGCCGGTGGACATCGACCAGAGCCGGGCTTTCCACGTCGTCAAGCTTTCCGGCATGGTCAGTTCGACTTCGCCGGTGCCATCCGGGCCGGATTTCAAATTGGCCGCCCAGAATGCGGTGTCGGCGAAGTTCTTGCGGATGGTCGGCTCGACCATCGGGCCGCCATTGCTGCCGTCAGCGCCGACGCCCTGCAGACCCTGTTGTTGCTCCCCGGCTCGCTTGTCGGCGGCGTCGGATTTTCGCAGCCCATCCATCGCGCCATTCATCTCGGCGCGTCCTGCCATCGGCCTAATGGAAGCCGCTTGTTGCATCGCGCCGCCACGTCTATTTGCACCGAACGTGGTCAATGATGTTCCGGATTTACCAATGCTCCCGGGCACCGCCATCATTGCGCCCAAAGCATATTCGTCCTCACCGAGCGCCGCTCCTTTGGCCCGCTCTTCATCGGCCTCCGCCACCATCCCACCAAACACGCCCAGGTAGGCCATGTTGGTCTCGCCGCTCTTCCACAGCGGCACGGCGTTGCGGAACAGGTTGGATTCGCTTTGCGGATTATGGCTGCGCCGCCATTTCCAGAAAAACGCCTTGATCTCCGGCACATTGCTTCCGCCGGAAATGTATTCCACCGACTTGTCGTACAAACTCATTACCACCGACGCCTCAACCGGCTTGCCGTCCGCGCCGGTCAGCTTGAATTTCACCCTGGCCTTCTGGCCCGGCTTGTATTCCGATTGCGACGGCGTCAATTCGACATTCACCACCCGGCTTGCCGGGGGAACCACGATCTCGCGCATCTCATCGCGCACTTTCCCATCGCTCACCGTCATCGCCTCAATGAAAAAGTTCGGCATGTCCTTCATCACCACGCCAACCTCTTCCACCGCGCTCTTTCCCTTCATGCGAATCACCTTCGGCGGCAAATAAATGCCGTTGGTCGGCCGCAGGAACAGCACCACCGTGCTGTCGGCCTTCTCGGTGTTGATCATCAACTTCACGGTGTCGCCGGCCTGGTATTCCTTCTTATCGGTGATCAGTTCCACATCGTTAAACCGGAAATCGCGGCCATCGAATCCCTGCCCGCGAATGACAAACACATACCCGCCTTCAATCGCGTGGCCCAGGCTGTCGGTCACGGTATAGCTCAGGCGATATTGCCCCGGCTTATCCGCCTTCATCTGCTGGCGCGAGCGGCCCTGGTCATCGGTGTTCAAATCCCAATGCTGAACTTCCGCCTCCACCGGCTTGTTGTCCTTATACGTCACCTGCATCAGCTTCAAAATTCCTGTCCCCTTAATCGGCTTGTTGTCCAGCGTCTGCGCCTGGAACTCGGCTTCGATGCTGTCGCCGGTCTGGTAATAGCCGCGATCAAGCCACGCATATACCTTGAAGGGCTTGCGCGCCACGAGCACATTTCCCTGCCCGACAATCGTCCGCCGGGAATCATCCGTCACTTCCGCGCTGATGGAATATTGATGGTCGGTGTCGCCATGGACGGCTTTTGCCAGTGCGGTGTCGATCTCCACCTTCACCGTGCCATCGGGGCCGATGGGCACTTCATTCTCGGCGACAATTTCCGGCCGCTCAAACCTGCTGCCATACCACCACGGCATCGGCCGGGCCGTCCCCCATTTTTCCCAGCCGGGATACCAGCGGTAATCCGGGCTGAACCACCAATAGCCCGGCTCATAAAACCAATCCCACGTTCCCGCCGGGTACCAGTTGGATGTATGGCTGGTGCGGGTGACTTTGTATTTCACCTTTGCCGAGATCACCGGCGCGCCGAAATAATATTTCGCCTTGATGGTCGCGGTAATTTTTTCGCCGAGCATCACCGGCTCGCTCGGCGCATCG
>DASRRM010000034.1:0-33634 GCA_035695715.1 Tepidisphaeraceae bacterium | reverse complement strand
GCCGCCCCGGATTTACGCAGCGCTCCTAAATCCGGGGCGGCGCGGCGGGAAAGCTGTTTTCAACTTAAAGCGTTGCGCGCCGCTTGCCCCGGCGTGGAGGCATTCTCCGTGGAAAGTGCATTTTGAGTAATTAAATTAGCGACCGGCTGGCATCGCCATTCGTCCTCACGCCGCGGCGATGCGGCGCCCGGCGTGGGTGACTTGCACGAAAGCCGGATGACCGCCCATGCGGGCAGCGGGCGTCAGCACCGATTCTCGCAGCCTGCGAACGCGTCGTTCGACGAGCAGCTCGAGGTAGACCGAGCACGCCGAGTATTCGCCGAAGCAATAGTCGTAGGTGTTGCTCAGCCGCTCGATGCTGAAATTCGTCGAGCAGCGGACGTCGGATCGATTCAGGAATGGACAATGGTTCTGGTCTGACATTGAAACCGCCCTTCCAATAATGCCTGCCTTGTTCATCGGCAAGCCGATGATTCGGGCATCAGCCCTTGTTGGAAAGTCCGATAAAATTTTTGACCGGGCCGGAAGTGAATCGTCGTCGACGCAATTGCCGTTCAACGCACGGGGATTACTCCCGCCGTAGAAAGAGCCGCGCACGAAGGGTACTCCCGAAGTAAGCGGAGTCAGTCTGCCGAACACCGCTTACTTCGGGAGCACTACGTGCGCGGCTCATTTTGCGCAAATCACTGATTCACCACTCCCCGCCCTCGGGCTCATGCGGCTGGCGCGCCTTTCGCAAAAGATCGATCAGGCTGCGAACTTCCGCTGCCGTCAGATGCCCCAGTTGCCGCTGGGCGCAGTCGCGCACCTCGTCGGCGATTTGGTCCAGCAACGCCAGGCCTTGCGCGGTGATTCCAATATTGACAACCCGGCGATTTTTCTCCGGCCTCTCGCGGTCGATCAGCCCGCGATCGGCCAGCTTATCGAGCAGGCGCGTAATGTCCGGGGCGCGGGAAACCAGGCGCGAAGCCACATTCAGCGTCGCGACCTTTTCCGGCCGGGCGGCGCGCAAAAGGCGAAGGGCATTGTATTGCTGCGGCGTGAGGTCAAAGCGGCCAAATAGCTCGTCCTCGATCTGCCGAAGCCGGTCGTAGGTGCGCCACAGGTTGAGAAATGCTTCCTGCTGCGGCGAATCGAATCGGCGTTGGCCGGCTCTGGGAACTTCGGGCGTGGTCATGGCTCACACGTTACTTGTGCCGACAAAGCTTGTCACGGGACATCTGCTTCGGTTAACCCAAAGCGCTCCTTCACTTCGCGAAACAGGGCCTGATATTCCCGGCTCAATTCCTCGGCCATCGCATC
The DNA here is from genome assembly GCA_035695715.1 of Tepidisphaeraceae bacterium. Lineage (GTDB taxonomy): Bacteria > Planctomycetota > Phycisphaerae > Tepidisphaerales > Tepidisphaeraceae > RYN-428. The sequence continues at coordinate 32,332 of DASRRM010000034.1, read as the reverse complement.
GCGAACGGCCCGGCGGTTGGTGATGTTCGCCGGGGGATAGATCAGCTTCGAGCCAAAGCCGATCCACAATTTCGCGCGCAGCGGCGGGATCCAGGGTGGAACCCGGTTGAGCTTGTCGGTGCCGAGCATGACGCAGGGGAGAATCGGAACGCCGGATCGGCAGGAGATCAGGCAGACGCCTTTTTTCATGGTGCCGCCGCGCATGACCGAACGCGAGCCTTGCGCCACGCCGCCTTCAGGGCAGATGCCGACCACCCTTCCGGCCTTGAGGCGATTAATGGCGGTGCGCACGGCGTTGGCGGAAACGCCGAATCGGCGGACGGGAATGGCGTTCATCCATTCCATGAACCACCCGCCAAGCCGGAATTTCCAAAACTCGATCCGCGCCAGCCAATCGATGGGCCGGCTCTTGATGTAGATGCTCAGGAGAAACGGATCGGTATGGCTCAGGTGGGTACAGGCAAGGATGAGCGGCCCCGACCGATTCATCATTTCCGGGCGCAACGCCTTGCAGCGCACCGTCTGCACAAAGACGACCCGCCCGCATGTTGTTCCAAACCGATAGCCGCGTGAACTCATGTGAACGGGGTTTCTAACGGGTGATGAGAAGAATGACAACGGGGTTGAAATGACGAATGACGAATGACGAACGAGGCGAAAGTTGGCTTGCGAACAGTTGCGCCACGGGTATTAAAACGCCTCATCGCACCGGCCTGATCCACGAAAAAATAGATGCCAGAAATGAAACTGGCACGGTTTTTGAGCGAAGATGCCAAAATGACATCTTCGTTAAGTATATTCATTTAATGATATTACGTAATTAGAAAATTAATTTATTTTTCTTGCACCCTTCGGATTTATACGCCATACTTATCGGACCTTTCTGACGAAAGGGAAGGAAGGGCACAACCTCGTGTAACAATACTTCCGTCCCAAAGTCCCCCCGTCACGAAACCGATACCAAATCGGTAGGTCGCCGTGAGTTGCACTCGGGCGAATGTCGCCTTCGCGTTTTTCAATCGCCACCGATCGGCGAGGTCTGAAAGTCTGCGCGGGGGCGGTTTGAAATGGCAAATCTGCGATTGCCGTATCTCGCACGTTTGAATTTCGACCGCTTTATCGCGTAAGGGAAGCTTCTATGGCCACTGCCGTCCAATCTGGTTTGCAGTTGTATCTCAGTCAGATCAATAGCACGGCGTTATTAAACGCCGACCAGGAAAAAGCGCTTTCGCGCCGAATCCTGCAGGACAACGACCCCGAAGCCCGCGAGCACATGGTTCGCGCCAATCTCCGCCTGGTCGTCAATATCGCCAAGCATTACGTTGGCCGCGGACTGACGCTGCCGGATCTCATCGAAGAAGGCAACATCGGCCTGCTTCGGGCGGTTGAGGGGTTTGACCCCGAAAACGGCTGCCGATTCAGCACCTATGCCTCGTGGTGGATCAAGCAGTCGATCAAGCGGGCGCTGATTAACAGCGTTCAGCCGATCCACATTCCCGCCTACATGGTGGAAATGATGGCGAAGCTCAAGCACGCCATGCGCGAATTGGAAGACCGCCTGGGCCGGATGGCGACGATTGACGAATTGTCGGCCCACATGAAGCTGTCGCCCAAGAAGCTGAAAATCATTCGCAAAGCTGTCAAGGCATATAGCTCGCCGACGCAGTCCGGCAGCGATGATGGCGAGTTGACAATCAACGAGCTGGTTGCCGACACGCACAATCCGCCGCCCGATGTGCTGGTGACCGACAATGATGAGCTAAAGCAGCTCGCCAAGCTTCTGGAAACCTTCGACGAGCGCAGCGCCAATATCCTCAAGCTTCGCTACGGCCTCGGCGGCGAAGAGCCGATGACCCTCAAGGAAATCGGCATCCGCATCGGCCTCACCCGCGAGCGCGTCCGCCAAATCGAGCACGAAGCCCTGGCGAAATTGAAGGAAGCCATGATGGCGGGGATGGAGTGAATGAAGAGTGCAGAGTGAAGAATGCAGAGTGAAGAATAAAGAGTGAAGAGTGAGGAATCAAAGTGCGGAACTGGAGACATTTCAGTTCCGCACTTTTCATTTTTGCCGGGTGTAACTTTTGTGTCCGGCGGCTCATGCTTGCTCTGCCACTCAGGGACGGGTTGCGGGGTTGGGACGAGGGGATGGAGAGTGACGTTCACGCCGGTGTCTGAGGTACTCCGAAGACCCGTACCCTGGCGCGAAAGATCCGGGTCTTCGGAGTACCTCAGACACCGGCGTGCGCGTTTCGCGAATCCGCCTCTCCCCCTAACCCCTCCGCTGAAGATAGGTGAGAGATAGCAGGAACATTCCCCCTTTTTGTCCGCGAATCTGCATTCGCCACTTTGCAGGCTTCACTTATTCCCTACAATCCCGGCATGCCCGATTCGCAAGCCCAACTCCGTAAACTCATTCGCGACATTCCCGACTTCCCCAAGCCCGGCATCCTTTTCCGCGATATTACCCCCCTGCTGGCCGACGCCTCGGGATTGGCGTTGTCGATCGAATTGCTGGCCAACCCGTTTCGCGGCAGGAAGATCGATCTGGTCATCGGCGCAGAGAGCCGGGGATTTATCTTCGGGACGGCCGTCGCCTGCGCCCTGTCGGCGGGCTTTGGCCTGGTTCGCAAGCCCGGCAAACTTCCGCACAAACGCATCAGCCAGACCTATGCCCTGGAATACGGCACCGACACGCTGGAAATGCACGCCGACGCGATCATCAAGGGGCAGCGCGTGCTGGTGGTGGATGATTTGCTGGCCACCGGCGGCACGATGAAAGCCTGCTGCGACATGGTGAAAACCCTGGGCGGAGAATTGGCGGGAATTGCGGTGCTGATCGAGCTGGCAGGATTGCGCGGCCGCGATCAACTCGCGCCGGCGGCGGTGCATTCGGTGTTGCGGTATGAGTGACAAAGGCAGATATCACCTTGGAGAGCAATAACCCAGAGACTATTTCGCCAGTACTTCGTCATGAAGGCGCGATTCATTATTACTGGATCAAAGGTACCCAAGCCCAAATACGGAATGCGGTTAGACGGCGGATGCGGAAATTCGGATTGCGAGGCAACCCAGAGGATTTGGTGAGTGCGGCCATCCCCGCAGGAACGATGTTTGAAGAGGTCGACGTGGTGCTTGACGAAAGCCGCATTATTATTAATGCCGACACCGCCAAGAACCAGAACGGTCCGAGTTCTCGCGAGTATAGCCGAAGCCGGATGACACGAACGATCCATCTTGGAAATGATGGGAAGCCGGTTTGTCACAACGACTATTTCCGGCTGGCACCGGCCGATAGAAGTCGGGGCGTTGACATGTTCAGGTCGCAGGTTGCTGGTATGCGCCGCCTTGGACTCGATCGGATGGAAACGCACGCGGCTGGAAATGGCATGGAGAGACACCTTCCCGACGCTTTTAATGGGTATTACACTTGGCCGCGATTTGGTTACGAATCTGAGTTGAGCCGCTATAATAAATCGCTCCTGCCCGACGCCTTTCGGCACGTGACGCATGTGAGCGATTTAATGGAAACGCGAGAAGGCCGTGCCGCATGGCAAATGTATGGCTCCGATTTGGAAAATGCGGTATTCGACCTGAAAGACGGATCGTACAGCCTCAACACACTAAGAATTTACTTGCTGGAACGGGCGTCGAAGTCTTAGGATGCTGGTATGGCAGATGATGTTGAACAACCTCCCGCACTCTCCGATACGGACGACGCTGCGCTGAATCGAGTCTGGGACGCTCGTGGGGCCGGCTATTCTTCCGGATGGCGCGCTCGGCAGGCCGGCCTTCCGATCTCCTCTCTTGAGGGTCCCAATGTGGAAAACGCACGTCGCGGATGGCGCGATTGCGATGCGCAAAAAGCCAAAAGCCCCGGCACCAAGAGTCCGGCGGCTTGACGCTGGAGCATGTCATGAGATTCAGCGCCGCCCTGTCGATATGTCTTCTTCTGATCGCCTCAAACGCCGTCCTGGCGGCGGATGATGCGGCGTTCAAGCGCAACATTCGCGATAAAGTGCTCGAGATCAATGACGCAGTGATCAAGAGCGACGTCGCAAAAATCCTCGACCTGACTTATCCCAAGGTCGTGGAAGCGATGGGCGGCAGGGAAAAGGCGATCGCCGAAATGACAGATTCGCTGAAGCGGCTGAAGGCCCAGGGATTCGAATTCATCGATTCCAAAGTCGATGAGCCATCCGATTCGGTCAAGGCGGGCGATGATCTGTTCGTCGTGGTTACCTTCGAGATGAAAATCAAAGTCCCCAGCGGCGGCAAGCTGCGTCAAAAATCCTTCGTCATCGGCATCTCCCCCGATGCCGGCAAGACATGGAAGTTTGTGAACGGCGACATGGACATCAAGGTGGTAAAGACCATGGTCCCGAATCTCCCCGATTCGCTGAAGCTGCCGGCGCGGAAGAAGGCGGTGGTGGAGAAGGAGTGACGCTTTGCGGTTGCCAGGGAGGTAATGCCGGCTCGCGCCGCGGGCACAATTCACGGGCCGGGTTGGGTTTTCAAAACGTCGACCACGGTTTTCGCCACGAGCTTGTCGCCAAGAATCTCTGGGATACCAGCTTTCGCGGCCACCTCGGGTGAGGGACTGAATGTCAACGTGTACGTACCGCCAATGAATTCGCCGACGCGCGCGATGATGTGGGCGTGAATCTTTTCGCCCTTGCGGCATGCGAACGATGAAAGCGTGATGGGAGCTTTTCCCGCCGCCGTAAGTTGTATCTCGTAGGCGAGATTTTGCGGGGCGGGTGAAGCATCGATGTTGAAGCTGAGAGTGTATCCCCGATTGCGCGGATCGGGGTCGCTAATTCGCCATTCAAATGGGCTGAAGACAATCGTCTGCATGATGAGGGCGGCCTGTCTGTCGTGAATCAGACGCACAGGCAGAAGGCCAGGAGGGAGCGTCACGCTCGTCGTGGTTTGGGTCCAGAACTGGGCGGCGAGCTTCATAGGTTTGGACGGGTCATTCGACGTCCTCACTCGCACTTTTGTACGAGTCGATATTTTAATCGGTCCGCCGGGCGCTTGATCCGCAGGCACTTTTACGAGTGGTATTGTGCAGCCGGCTATATTCCCGCTTTTTTCTCCGAGGTTGGGGGCATTGAGCCACCAGCCGCCAAACTCCGGCACGTCATATTCGGCATTCCCCACGCTGATTTGCGTCGCAGTGACCTTCACCTCCAGAGGCAGGCGCGGGTCGAAGCCGGCGGGCCGTGGCATGAGGCCCACGTCCAACGTCTGATCCGGCTGAAGCCCCGCCTGCAATGTTGGGACAACGGTTCGCTGCCAATGCTGAATCGCTTCCGGAGAGCCGACCACTTCGTCGGGGCCGGGTGTTGGGGGTTGCGCGTTGGCCGCGATGCATCCAGCCAAAGACCCATACGCGATAATGGCCAATATACGAAGGAAAGCCATGTCGCCCTTTCGAATTCGCGACACTTTGCCCACGGTGAGTTGCGAGCGGTTCACGGCGTGGTTCTTGTCGCAGGACGCGTGTTAATCTTTGCTTGCGATTTGCGGACGTTTCTTGGAACCAATCCAGGCGGCATATTGAATGTTGTGCTCACCCACTTCTGAAAACGGGCGATGACGACCGGGCTGTCAGGATGGGCAGAGCCAAATTCCAACGCCTCGACATCGACGAGACAACATATCATAGTTGGTCCGCCGGGCGCTTCTGCGACGGGAACATCAACCAGCGGTATGAGCTTCGCTCCGCCACCCATGCTGCCGCCGTTCCAAGAGATAATGCTGTGCCCATTGATTCCCTCCGGATCGAATTCGAGGTCGCCGACCCGCAGCTTGACTGCGCGGACAGTCACCTCGTCCCAACCGTTCAAACCAGGTCCGCCTGATCCAGCTTGAATGCCCACAAAAATTCGACGCTCGGGGGCGAGACCGGCATCCAATTCAGGAACCAATCTTTTCCATTCTTCGACGCGCGCGGGTGGCCCAAATGCCGACAGAGAACTAGTTCGCCAATCGGCCGGCGCTTGCTCCGGCGCGGCGCACCCCGCGAACAACATCGACCCAGCCAAAATTATGAGCGGATAAAATCTCATGGCGCTTCCATCCTTGATTCTTTTTCAATCGCAATTTGCCTGCGGAATTATTTTTCACAAATCACGTCTCAATCGTTATACGATCCCTCGAATTACGCGAATCTTCTCAAGAAATTGCGGTGGATTAACGATTTGCAGACTGGGAAACTGTCGCGTGAATTCGACACCCTCTGGCGTGTCCTTCCTCATCAGGTAGGTCAAGTGGCGGTCGTTCCAGGTCACCAGGAACGTCGCTTGCGCGGCCACCGCCAGATCAGTGTACGGTTCGTCATCCGGATCGCGCGGAAGGTGGAAGGCCTTCGGGACATTGGTCAAAAGCATTGCGTTACTTCGCGCGGCGAGAAGAAGCGATTGGGAATCTTTCGATTGGATCAGGGGAAATCTTAGCAGCAGTTCGGGCCGGTTCAGCACGTCCTCAATTTCTGCAATGACGTCGGGGCTCAGGCAAAGCTGTACCGTTCCATTATCGACCAAACCAAGGCACTTTCGGGCGGCATTGTTCCGTCGTCCCGCCCCTTGGACAAAGACAACGCAATCGTAAACAACCTTGATCGGCGATCGGCTCATGATCTATTTTGGTGTCGCGCTTTGCGGGCTGCGTCACGAGCATCTTGAACAACCGAAAGGAATTCGTTATCAGAAATTCCGCTGGCATCGACGGCGGCGGCGAGCGGCTCGGCCGCCTCGGCCAGCGACTGCGGTGCGTCAAGTTGCTTGATAATCAAAAGCTCGGCATATTTCGTGACGTCCTGTCCAGCGGCATCGGCCCGCTTCCGGAGCTTTTCCTCAGCGCTGGAGGGAAGTGAAATGGTCAGTGGCATATCCAATCTCCAGAAACATGCTAGCATAAATTGCGGTATCGTGGGGAAACCACAAGGTCGTCAGCGAAGATTTCCACACCCCAATTATATTACACCAGCGCCCCCCCAAACGACGATCCCCATCCCGCCGCACATCCAAAGCAATGCTCCGCGGTGCAGATTTGCCTTTGCAAATAGGTCGTCGGATTGAAGTCGCGGATGTTGGCGGGGGTGCTGGCGTTCACTGACAGCAACAGGCCGCTGTTGAAGTCGCAGTCGTACAACGTGCCATCCCAACCTACGTGCAACTGATGGCGGCACATCAGGCCTTCCAGCGTGTCGGGATTGAATTGCTCCACCAGCATCTTCATATACCCGGCGTTTTTTCCCTGGCGATGCAATTCGCTGCGGAAACGGCCGACCGGCATGTTGGCGATCGCGATGAGCTGCGTGAAGCGGATGCCATAGCGATGATCGAGCTCGCGCTTGAAGTCGCGCTCCAGATCGACCTGCCGTCGCGGCAGCGATGCGCCGGGGGGATTGTAAACCAAGTCGAGTGGCAGCGTGGCGTCGATGCCGTAGCCGACGGCGTTGAGCAGTTTCAGGACTTCGATGCCCTGGCGATAAACGCCGGGCCCGCGCTGGCGGTCGACGTTGGCTTCGATGAACGATGGGAGCGACGCGATGAGATGCACGCGATGCTTTTTGAGAAATTCCGGGAGATCGCGGTATGGCTTTTTCAATAGCGGCGTGAGATTGGTGCGGACGATCGCCTGCAACCCCGCGGCGCGAATGGCCTCGATCAGCCGGCGAAAACGCGGATGCATTTCCGGGGCGCCCCCGGTGATGTCGATGGTGGCGGCCTTTACTTTTTGCGCCGCCAGCAGCGCCAGTTTCATGGTTTCCCAGGACATCTGCTCTTTGCGTTTGGGGGAAGCCTGCACATGACAATGGCGGCAGGACAGATCGCAGCGAAGTCCGATATTGATCTGGACGGCGCGGATGGACAGTGCCCGCAGCGGCCCGCCGATGGCTTGCGCCGCGCGCCGGGCAAAAGCCCCGGGCGTGACTGCTTCCTGGCGTACCGTCAGCGGTATGCTCATCAACACTCCTTCGCGACGCCGCCAGATTCCCTCCACCGTTCGTATACCGGCGTGGGCGCGGGCCGTGAATGGTTAGGGAGCTAAATGATGCCATGTCATAAACTTGCTTTGCGCCGAAGCACTGGCGGGGGCGGAGGAAAACGGGAAAAGAGCGGGGAAATAATTTTTTGGGATTTGATGCGCGGGAAGAAGAGGAGATTTGAAATCTTGAAATCCAAACGACGAATGATGGATCAAGTCCGGATGACGAATGGCGAATTAAATCGGAACGCCAATGCCGTCAATGAGAGATGATCACGCGAGCCGATCAACCGTAAGCATTGGCCCGCTTCAGGTGAAGTTGTCGTTCTTCATTCTTCACTCTGCATTCTTCATTTTTCACTTGGCCAACCCATCGGTCCCGCTATTTCGCGGGGTTTTATCGGTCCCTGTGCCGATAACTTTTCTGGCTCAACGTCTCAACACGATTGGCGTTGACTACTAAACTAATGTGGGAAGTAGCGAATTATTAACGAAGAGGTGCATTATGCCGTCCAATTTGCGATCCTGGTGTGGTGGTAAAGATCACGTGCGTCCGGGATTTTCACGCCGGGAATTCATGTACGTCGGATTGATCGGCGGCCTTGGCCTGTCGCTTGGCGATTTCCTCAAGGCCCGCGCTTTTGGCAGCGAAGTCGCCATGCCGGGCGCGACTCTCAATCTGCCTGAGGGTAAGGCGAAATCGGTAATCCATATCTTCCTGCCGGGCGGCATTTCCAGCCACGAATGGCTCGACCCAAAGCCCGAAGCGCCCATCGAATATCGCGGCCCGTTCGGCACGATCAAGACCAACCTCGATGGCGAAGTCTTCTCGGAAACGATGAAGGAAACCTCGCAGGTCGCCGACAAAATCTGCGTCATCCGCTCGATGACGCATGGCGAAGCCGCCCACGAACGCGGCACGCACAACATGTTCACCGGGTATCGCCCCAGCCCCGCCATCAACTTCCCCAGCTTTGGCTCGGTGGTGAGTGAAGAGTTCGGCCCGCGCAAGAATATGCCGCCCTATGTTTGCGTGCCGAGCATGCCCAATCCTTATGCCGGGTCGGGTTATCTCAGCACGAAGTATGGCCCGTTCAGCCTGGGCGCAGATCCGGCCAACGGCGGCTTCAAAGTGCGCGATCTTGCCCTGGCGGGCGATGTCGACACCAGCCGCTTCGAGCGTCGCCAGAGCATTTTGTCGACGGTCGACAATCATTTCCGCACCGCCGAGAAGAGCGATTCGCTGGCCGCGATGGATTCGTTCTATACGCGGGCATACAGCATGATCAGCTCGAAGGAAGCGCGCGAGGCGTTCGATCTGAGCGCTGAGCCGGACGCGGTCAAGGAACAATATGGCCGCAATTCGGCCGGCATGCGCATGTTGTTGGCCCGGCGGCTGGTTGAAGGGGGCGTTCGCTTCGTCTCCACGACCTACGGCGGATGGGACCATCACGGGCAGATCAAACAATCGTTCCAGCGCGAAATGCCCGCGTTCGACAAGGCGTTTGCCGCCCTCATTCGCGATCTCGAAACGCGCAAGCTGCTCGATTCGACGCTGATCATGGTCAGCTCGGAATTCGGCCGCACGCCAAAGGTGAATCAGAATGAAGGCCGCGATCACTGGCCGAAATGCTTCAGCATCATCCTGGCCGGCGGCGGAATCAAGAAGGGCCTGATCTACGGCTCGTCCGATCCGACCGGCGCAGAGCCCGCCGACAGCCCGGTGTCGGTCGCCGATCTCTCGGCCACCATCTACCACCAGCTAGGCATCGACCCCGACAAGCGCCTGATTTCGCCGGGCAACCGCCCGATCGACATCGTGCATGACGGGCATGTGATTAATGATCTGCTGGCGTGAGGTTTTCGGACTCTCAGCGTTTTCGACGGCCATTTTTTGACGCGAAGGTTCGAAGAGGCCGAAGGACGCGAAAGGTGCGACCAGTTCGCGCGTGTTCGTAATCTTAATGAATTGGACTTCCGTATCACGGGCGTCTCGCCCGTGCCCTGCTTGAATGAAAACACGGGCGAGACGCCCGTGATACGGGAGGCGCGACGAGTTCCCATTCGCGTCCTTCGATTCTTCGCACCTTCGCGTCAAAAATGACGTTCGCCAGCGCCGCGGCAAGTAAAGAACCCGGTGAGTCGCAAAGTCGTACGAAAGCCCTGTATGTATGGCAAAACCACGGTCGTCGCGCAGCGCACATCGGCAGCCCTCATCGGCTGCCTGTTTTTGATGGCCTTCTCCTGTTGCACCTGGGCCAATTCCCCCACGCTTGCCAATATCGCCCCACGCGGCGTGCAACGCGGCACCGAAACCGATGTCACCCTCCAAGGAGCACACTTCGAAGACGCCAAAGAACTCCTGGTCTATTCCCCTGGCATCGCCGTTTCCCCGTTGCAAGCCAAAGGGCCCGGCGATCTTCACGCACACCTTAAGATAGACGCCAACGCCCGCGTCGGCGAATACTGTGTTCGCGTTCGCAGCGAGACCGGCATTTCCGAGCTGCGCACCTTATATGTTGGTCCGTTCCCCATCATTCCCATGGAAGAAGGCAAGCCCGACGCCAAGGGAAAGGTGTATTACGATTTCGATCATCCCCAGGAAATCCCGCTCAACGTCACCGTCAGCGGCACCGTTGCCAATGAGCAGGTGCAATATTTTGCCGTCAACATGAAGAAGGGGCAGCGGCTGACCGCCGAGGTTCATGGCATGCGGCTGGGCGAACTCTTCGATCCGTATGTCGCCATCCTTGACGAAAAGCGTTTCGAGCTGGCCGTGTCCGATGACACCGCCTTGGCGATGCAGGACCCAATCGCCTCGACCATCATCCCCGCCGACGGGCGCTATATTATACTGCTTCGCGAATCGAGTTATGGGCAGGGATCGCATTATCTAATGCACGTCGGCACCTATCCGCGGCCGACGATTTGCTTCCCGCTGGGCGGCAAGCCGGGCGAGGAATTGCATGTGCAGTTTCTGGGCGATGTAACCGGCCCGTTTTCGCAGACGATCAAGCTTCCGGACAAGGCCACCGATTCTCTCGATGCGTTTCCAGAGCAGGAAGGCCAGATCGCTCCTTCGCCTAACCATCTCCGCGTCAGCGATATGCCCAACGTAATGGAGAAAGAGCCGAATGATGATGTAGCCAGTGCGACGGCATACGACGGCGAGCTGCCCGTTGCGTTCAACGGTATTATTGAAAAGCCGGGCGATGTCGACTTCTTCAAGTTCAAGGCAAAAAAGGGACAGCAGCTTGATCTGCAGGTTTACGCGCGCAAGCTCCGTTCGCCGCTCGATTCGGTGTTGACCTTATACAACGCCAAGGGCGGGCAAATCGCCAGCAACGATGATTCGGGTGGTCCCGACAGTTACATCCGTTTTAACGTGTCTGAAGATGGGGAATACGTCATCGGCATCACCGATCAGCTAAAACAAGGCGGCCTCGATTACGCCTATCGCGTCGAAATCAACCATGTGAAGCAGGATTTGGTTTTCAGCATTCCACAATATGCCCAGAATTCGCAGGAACGCTGGACGGTCCCCGTGCCGCGGGGAAACCGCTATGCCACGTTGATGCGCGCCCAGCGCATCAACTTCGGCGGCGAGGTTTCCCTCTCGGCAGTCGGCCTGCCCGACGGCATCACCATGCAGGCGCCCAACCCCGGCGATAGCGATGTGGTGCCGGTGGTGTTTGAAGCGCGGCCCGATGCGCCCATCGGCGGAAAGCTGTGCGAGATCACCGGAAAATCCGCCGACGAAAAGCAGAAGCTTGATGTCAAGGGACATTACGAGCAGAAGGTCGATCTCGTTTACGGCAACAATAACTCCGCGCTGTACGCGACGAAGGTGGATACGCTGGCTGTTGCGGTGACCAAGGAAGCCCCGTTCAAGCTGCACCTGGTGCAGCCCAAGGTGCCGCTGGTGCAGGGTGGATCGATGGAGTTAAAAGTGACGGCCGAGCGGGCGGCGGATTTCAAAGCGCCCATTCAGGTGCGATTGCTGTTCACGCCGCCCAACATCGGGGCAATATCGGCAGTCGATATGCCGGGCGACAAGAGCGAGGTGATGTACCCGATCAACGCCCAGCAAAACGCCGCCATCAAGACCTGGAAAATCTGCGTGGTTGGGATGTCGGATAACAACGGGCAGCTTTGGGTCTCGTCGGAGTTGATCGACCTGGAAATTGCCGCCCCGTATGTGCTGGCCAGCACGCAGATGACCGCTGCCGAGCAAGGCAAAACCGCCGCAGTGTCGTTCAAGCTCGATCAGAAGATTCCGTTCGACGGAAAAGCCAAGGCAAAGCTGCTGGGCCTGCCGGCAAATGTGACGGCTGAGGAAATCGAAGTCAGCTCGGCTGATAAGCTGGCGAGTTTCCCCATCACGCTGACTGACAAAGCCCCGCCGGGCAATCATCCCGGCTTATTCTGCCAGCTCACCATCATGAAAAATGGCGAGCCGATCGTCCATAACATCGGCCAGGGCGGGACGCTTCGCATCGACAAACCCGAGCCCCCCAAGGCGAACCAGCCGGCCCCCGCGCCAGTGGCCGCCAATAAACCCGGCCCCAAGCCCGCAGCAGGACCGTCATTATCCCGTTTGGAAAAGCTTCGGCAGGAACAGGGACAGAAGTAGGGTGAGCAAACACCGACAAAGCGACGAGGACCGAGGACCGGTTGCGAGCAAAATGAGGATAGCGGTCGGAGTCCTAAAGATTTGGGAGTAATGTAGAAGAACGACCAAGATGAAAAGTGCTGTAGTTGGGTGAGTTTTAGCCGGTTGCGGCTTCGCGAATCAAAAGCCTCATGCCGCCAACGTCCGACGAAGGACCGCGCACAGGGAAATCAATCCCTCGAAGGATGAAACCGTAGGGTGGGCGTACTCGCCCACCAGCCCTCTGATCCCGACGTCAATGGTGAGCGTAATCGCCCACCCTACCGTCCGACCAGATTCAGGCCCGAGCAAAGAGTACATGACTCCAGTGGGTGTTACTATGAGAAAAGCATTTTCCAATATCGTCGCCCTGGGCGCTTTGTCCGCCATCGCGCTCTTCGCGCCAATCTCCCGCGCCGACGATAAACCCGCCCCGCCCCCCTTCCACGTTTTCCCCGCCGACATCAACCTGGAATCCGCCACCGACACGCAGTCTGTCGTGGTGCAGACCACCCGGCCCGATGGCATCACCCAGGACATCACCTCCGAGGTGAAATTTGAATTGGCCGACCCAAAGTTGGCCGGCATCGACGGGAACGTGTTTAAGCCGCTGGCCGATGGACAGACCCAGGTGAAGGTGACCTGGCACGATCAATCGGTGACGGTGCCGGTGGTGGTGAAGGATGCGACGGTCACCCGGCCCATCAGCTTCCGGCTGGATGTGATGCCGATCTTCCTGCGCTCCGGCTGCAACGTGGGCGGCTGCCATGGCGCGGCGCGCGGGCGCGACGGGTTCCGCCTGTCGCTTTTCGGATTTGAGCCGGCGGCCGACTACAACTCTCTCACCCGCCAGATTACCAGCCGGCGGATCGATCTTGCGCTTCCCGAGGAAAGCCTGGTGCTGACCAAAGCCACCGGCAAGGTTCCTCACACCGGCGGCGAGCGCTTCAAGCCCGGCACGCCGCGCTACAACACGCTGCTGGCCTGGCTGAAAGCCGGCGCACCGGACGACGATGTGGCGAAAGTAGCGAAGCCGGTGTCGGCGGAAATCTTGCCGCCGCAGATGGTGCTGGAAGAGGGCATGACCCAGCAGATGACCGTGCGGGCTCATTATTCCGACGGCACCGATCGCGATGTCACCAGCCTGGCACTGTTTCTTTCCAACAACGACAATTCCGCCAAGCCGAGCGAAGAGGGAAAGGTGACAGCCGGAAATCGCGGCGAAGCATTCGTCATGGCGCGATTTGCGACGTTCACCATCGGCTCGCAGGTGATCGTCGTTCCCAAGGGTCAGCAATATAAATTCCCTGACGTTCCCGAAAACAACTACATCGACACGCTTGTGGATGCCAAGCTGAAGAAGCTGCGCATCCTTCCTTCGGAATTGTGCAGCGATGAGGTCTTCCTTCGCCGGGCACACATCGACATCTGCGGCAATCTTCCCACCGTCGAGGAGCACGACCGCTTCCTGGCCGACAAGGATTCGGCCAAGCGAGAAAAGCTGGTGGACGAGCTTCTGTCGCGCAAGGAATTCGTCGACATCTGGGTGATGAAATGGGCTGAGCTGTTGCAGATTCGCTCTGATGGCCAGCAGGTCAGCTACAAAAATGCCCTGCTTTATTACAACTGGCTTGAAGACAAGATCGCGCACAACGTGCCATTCGATCAGATCGTGCAGGAGCTTTTGGGCGCCAATGGCGGGACATTTAAGAACCCCGCGACGAATTATTACCAGATCACCACCGACACGCTGAAGGTTTCGGAAAACACCGCCCAGGTGTTCATGGGCATGCGCATCCAGTGCGCCCAGTGCCACAATCATCCGTTTGACCGCTGGACCCAGGACGATTACTACGGATTTGCCGCCTTCTTCAGCCAGATCGGCCGCAAGCAGGCCGAAGACCCGCGCGAGACGATCGTCTTCAATCGCGGGAATGGCGAAGTGAATCACCCCGTTGGCGGGCGCGTCATGCAGCCGAAGTTTCTCGGTGGCGAAATTCCCGATGTGAAGGGAAAAGACCGCCGGGTGGTGCTGGCCAAATGGCTGGCTTCCTCGGATAACCCCTACTTCGCCAAGAACCTGTCGAACATCGTCTGGGCCCACTTTTTCGGCAAGGGGATCATCGATCCGGTCGACGATGTGCGCGTGAGCAACCCGGCCGTCAACCCCGAGCTGCTCGACACGCTGGCGCAGAAATTCACCGAATACCATTACGACTTCAAACGCCTGGTGCGCGACATCTGCACCTCGCGGACTTATCAACTGGCCTCGGAAACCAATGAGAGCAACGAGGCTGATGAGCATAATTTCTCCCACTCGCTCATCCGCCGGATGCGCGCTGAAGTGGTCATGGACTGCATGAGCGAGGCGACCGGGACCAAGGATAAATTCCGCGGCCTGCCGCTGGGTTCGCGGGCGGTGCAGATCGCCGACGGCGCCACGACCGATTACTTCCTCACCACCTTCGGCCGGGCCACGCGCGAAACCGTCTGCTCCTGCGAAGTGAAGATGGACCCGAACCTTTCGCAGGCCCTGGCGATGATCAACGGCAACACCGTCTCGGCCAAGGTGGGCAACAGCCCGGTCATCAACGAAATGTTCCAGGAGAAGAAAACCCCGGAGCAGATGGTGGTGGACCTGTACGTGCGCACGCTCGGCCGCAATCCGACGAACGCGGAGATGGCCTCACTGAGCGCACAGATCGCACAGGCCGGCCCGGCGAACAGGCCGAAGGTGATGGTGGACATCTTCTGGGCATTGCTAAACTCGCAGGAGTTTATGTTTAATCATTAAAAGGCGTGGTCACTTCAGTGACCATGCTGAAATATTTGGTGCATGGTAGTTTTGTATACATGGTCACTAAAGTGACCACGCCCGGGAATATGGGAGCCACAGAGAATGAGCCGTTCCACGAAGTATTCGATCCTTACTTGCGCCGCTGTATCGGCGCTCTTCTCTCTTTCCGCGCAAGGCGCCGAGAAGACCAATTACCAGGACGATGTCCTTCCCCTGTTCCGCAATAACTGCCTCAACTGCCACAACCCCGACAAGAAAAAAGCCGGGCTCGATCTCAGCACCTATCAGCATGCCCTGGCCGGCAGCAATAACGGCCCGGTCATCAACTCCGGCGACCCGGAGGGAAGCTTGCTCTATAAAGTGGTGACGCACGCCGAAGATCCGACGATGCCGCCCAAGAAGGACAAGCTTCCCGATAAGGAACTGAACATCATTAAGGAGTGGATCGCGGCCGGGGCCTTGGAGACAGCAACAGGCAAGCCCGCCGTGTCGGCCAAGCCGAAGATCGACATGGCCGTTGCCGCCGGCGCGATGAAAAAGCCGGACGGCCCGCCACCCATGCCCCACGATCTGCTTCCCGAGCCGGTCGTCCGCGCTGATCGCGCCTGGGCGACGGCGTGCATGGCAACCAGCCCCTGGGCGCCGGTGGTCGCCATCGGTGGGCAACACCAGATCCTTCTCTACAACACCGATTCGCTCGATTTGCTCGGCATCGTCCCGTACACCGACGGCGAGCCGCAAGTCGTGCAGTTCAGCCGAAATGGGCGCGTGCTGCTGGTGGGCGGCGGCGTTGCCGCCAAGAGCGGGAAGGTCAACCTGTGGGATGTGACCACCGGGCAGAAAATCACCGACATCGGCGACGAGTTCGACTCGGTATTGGCCGCCGACATCAGCCCGGATCAGTCCTATGTCTGTCTTGGCGGGCCGACGAAAGTCTTCAAAGTTTATGCAACGCGCGATGGGTCGCTGGTTCACGTCATCAAGAAGCACACGGATTGGGTGACGGCGTGCAGCTTCAGCCCCGACGGCGTTTTGATGGCCAGCGGCGACCGGGCCGGCGGGCTGTTTGTCTGGGAAAGCAAAACCGGCGCTGAATTCTACAATCTCGCCGGCCACAAGGCCGCCATCACGTCGGTCGCCTTCCGCGATGACGCCAACATCCTTGCCAGCGCCAGCGAAGATGGCACGGTCAAGCTTTGGGATATGCAAAGCGGCAAGGAAGCCAAGAGCTGGCAGGCGCATTCGGGAGGCGTGCTGTCGGTTGCCTTCACCCACGACGGTCGGCTGGTCACCTGTGGCCGCGACCATGTCGTGAAAATCTGGAAGCCCGATGGCTCGCAGATACGTGCTTTCGATGCATTTAGTGACATCGCCCTGCATGCGACCTTCGACTATGTCGGCAACCGCGTGATTGCCGGCGACTGGACCGGCGAACTGCGGGTGTGGAATGCTGCCGACGGTAAATTGATCGGCCACCTGAATTCCAACCCTCCGCCGCTGGCCGAGCGCCTGGCCAACGCCGAGAAGCATGCCGCCGAGCTTCAGCCCACCTGTGACAAAGCGGTTGCGGATGCATCCGCCGCCCAGGCCGCCGTCGACAAACTTCAGCTGGATGAAAAAACCGCCCAGGCAAACGCGGCCAACGCGAAGAAGCAAATTGAGACGTGCCAGGCGCAGATGAAGTCGGCCGAAGAGAGCATGCACAGCGCCGAAGCCGCGAAAAAGACCGCCGAGGCGGCGCTTCCCGAAAAGCAATCAGCCATCGACCGCTTGACCAAGACGATTGCCGAGGCAACGACCAATCGCGACGCGGCAGGTAAACTGGTGCAGGCGGCGAAGGACAACGTCGACTCGATCCAGAAGCAGTTCGACGCGGCCAAATCCGCCGCCGACGCCGCCCAGGATGAAGCCTCCAAAAAACCCGACGACGCCGGCCTTGCCGCCGCCGCCAAAGACAAAAAATCGGCGATGGAATCGGCGCAAAATGCCCTGGCATCGGCCAAGACCGGCATGAAGGAGCGCGCCGATCAAGCCGCCAAAATTTCCGATGACCTGAACAAGGCGCAAGGCGAGTTGGCCAAGGCGAAAGACGCGCTGGAAGCCGGGAAAAAAGCATTGGCCGATCAAGCGGCCAATGTGGAAAAGTTCCGCGCTGCGCATAACGAAGCCGACGCCGCGCTAAACAAGGCCAAGGCCGAATTAGCCGCTGCCGACAAATCCATCGCGCCGATGGCCGGGCAGATCAAGGCCGCGACGGCCAACGCCGCCAAGGCGAAAACCGCCGCCGACGCGGGCAACAAGGAGCTCGCCGCCGCCAAAGCGGAAATAATCCGGCTGCATGTCGGGCAGTTCTTTCTCACGGTTTATTCCGCGAAGCAGGAACTGGCGGCCAAACAGACTGAGTTCGATCAGATGACCGCCGCCGTGAAATCCGTCCAAGCGGAATTGGACAACAACACCGCCGCGATTTCCGGCGCGGAAAAAGCGATGGCCGAGGCGCCGACCCGGCTGAAGCAGGAAGAAGCCGCCATCGCCAAGGCCAAAGAAGCCGTCGCCCCCGCCCAGGCCGCCGACCAGGCCGCACAGGCCGCCTTGGCGCAGAAGCAGGCGTTTCTCACTGAGGCCAACGCCTTGGCCACAAAGCTCTGGGTAGAGGCTCCCAAGACGCCGGGCGACAAGGCCCTCGGCGATGCCGCCGCCAAGGCCCGGAACGTCGTGGAATCCCTGACGGCCGATGTCGATGCCACAAAACCGGTTGCCGCCGCCAAGGCCGACGCCTTCAAGGCGGCCGGCGGCGCCGTCGCCTCCGCCGAGCAACTTCTCGCCAAGGACAAGGCCGACCTGGCAAGCTATCCGAAGAAGATCGAGGGATGGAAGCAGGCGCTGGCGGCATCGCAGGCCGACCTGCCCAAGCGCAAAACCGCCGCCGACGCCGCCGCCAAAACCGTCGCCGACGCCAAGGCTAAGGTGGATCACCTCAACGCCGAGTACCAAAAAAAGAGCCAGGAGGCCGGCCTGACGGCAGAGGCGTCGGCGCAGAAGAGCTAATGACCTTGCGCAATTTATGTAGGGTCCGCACCGCGGGCCATTACATCGTGTGGCATGGGCGGCTCGCCCATGTTTTTTCTGGATCAGAAGCACGGGCGGGCGTCCATGGCACGAATAACTTCGCAAGCTCAGAAGCAGATCCTACAAAGAGTCGAATCGCCGACTACGAAGATTCGAATCGTCGCCGCGCCCAAGGTTACTTAGAGACCGGCAGGCGATTCGCCTTTCAACTCCGTGGATTTTTCTTTCTTTTGACCTCCCGACCGCCGTGCTGGGCGTTGTTTGTTTCGACGCCGGCATCGCTCGACGGTAGCGCGAAGGTCATAGCCGCAGTTCACGCATTTATTCTCGCATCTTCTGACCCGGCGACGGTACGACCCGGCGCCCCACGCAACCGGCATCACCATCGTGATCACGACAAGCAACCAAATCGGTATCACCATGCCGCTTGCCGAGTAGCGCGTGAGATTGTTTTGATCATGGACGCTTCCCCACCCGAACCCGGCGAACGAATTGCGGATTACATAGGTGTAATAGGCGCTGTTGACCCGGCTTTCCCGGTGATGTCGCAAGCCGGTGTCGAAGTGATCGTTGAAACGGGGATTTCGCAGCATGACGCTGTGAACGAATTGAAGATCGCCCTTGTGAGGATAAACCCCATCGCGCACGTAAGCCGACCAATCGCCGACGTTGTTTGAGTAGTGTGCGGATTCAAAGTCTTCGGTTGTTGATGAACTCCGCCCCCACATCGCGCACGCCGCCGCGCACAACACCAGCGACAGCGCGGACGCGATGGTAAACAGCCGGCGTTTCATGACCCGGCCATCATAGCGGAAATCCGGGCACAATTCGTCTCCGGCTTGTCGTCTGCTCACGTAATGGGCGTGGCTTTTTTTTGGCCCGATTATTCGTGACACGCGCGTCTCGCGGGTCTCGCGCGTCCCGCCCGTGCTTCGTGTTTTCACGCCGAGACCGTAAGGTACGGCCGAGACGGCCGTGTCACGAATGATCGTGCCGAAAATGACGGCCACGCCCCGCGCCGTTTCTTCCGGCGCTATTTGTTGACGACAGCCACTCGTTTTTGTTTTACTGTATTGCCGAATTGCCCCATCGCGGCGATTGCGAGGAACGCTTGCTCGATCCTGGCCGTATTCCCGCCCCACGTTTTCCGGATGTGCGTTTGCGCACGCCGATCAATTGGACTGCCGTCGCGTTTTTGGCGGCGCTGGGGAGCTTGCATCTGGCGATCGCCATTCCCGCCGCGATGCATGGCCGCTGGGAGGGATCGCTGAGTTTCGGCTTTGCGGCGGCGTTTTTGTTTTGCGCGTGGATCGCCCGCGGCTGGGCCGTCGAAACCGCCCTCCTGGCTTCCTGCCGGCACATTCGCGTGCGCACCGGAACCCGGCGTTGGTACATGGAGCAGCAAATCGATTTTGAATCCGTGTCGGCCGTTCGGCTGACGCTCAGCGGCACGTGCGACCGCGATGCCCGGATCGAAATTCTCACGCAAACCGCCACGCTGGAATTCCCGCCAACGCCGATCCCATGCCAGCAGGCGCTTTTCCTGGCGATGATGCTTGATGTCCCGCTGGTAAAGGTCAGCCATGGGGAAGCGCGCCCGACGCGCGATGCGGCGGCGAATGTGCCGCTGCAAAATCAAAGCGAGTGAAGTTAATACTCGCGCCAAGAACGCCAAGCCGCCAAGAGCACCAAGGAGGGGCATTCGATCCTTGGATCCATGGTGATCCTATCATGGTGGTCCCGGTGATAGCTTTTGAAAAAGCACGGGCAAGCTGCCGGCAATCTCGCAACTTCACGTTTGAGTCTCTTCCGTTTTTCCTTGGCAGTCTTGGCTCCTTGGCGTTCTTGGCGCGCCGAATTTGGCTGAAGCCGAGGCCGCGCTGAGTCCTTTGCGCATCAAATCATTGTGAATTGCTTAGCCCGATTCGCAGCACCTTCGCCGCCCGGCGCCAATAGTCGTCGCCCAGGCCCATTTTCTCCTTGATGAGCGTGTCGCGGTGCATCCAGTTGTTCTCGCGGAAATAGCGCAAGCCGGCGAAGCCCAATTGCCGAAATGGCGGAAATGCCGGGATCGGCCAGTCGCTGCCATGCACGAGTTTTTTCAGCAGCGCGGGGCTTTTCAAAAGCGTTTGCCAGGCATACGAGCGGGTTGGCATGTTGAGGGCCGCGGTATCGCCGAAAAAGTTTTCGTGCTGCTGGGCCATCTGTGCGAAATTCGGGAGAAAATCGGTTTCGCCCGGGGCCGATCGCGTCCCGCAATGGGCGGCGATGACCGTCACGCCGCGCTCGACTGCGGGAAGCAGCAGCTTTGGGTCGGCCACGGAAAGATCGAGGCAAGGCAGCGTCTTTTCCCCGCCAGTATGACTGAGCAGCGGCAGCTTGTGGTGCGCCAACGCTTCGTAAAACGGAAAACACCGCTTATCGGCGGGATTGAAATTCTGCACGATCGGCAGCCATTTGCACAGCACCGCCCCGGCCTTCACGCACCGCTCGATCTCCGCCACCGCGTCCTTGCGATACGGATGCACCGAGCAGCCAAACAGCATGTTCTTATGCCGGGCGGCCAGCTCGATCACATAATCATTCGTCACGTAAAGATGCGTGTTGGCATCGTCGAGATTCCCCTCCCCATCATGCACCGCGTCAAACGCCAGCACCACGGCGGCATCCAGTTTTGTCGCGCCGCTGATCGTATCAGCCAGCTTCGCCTCGATCGCGCGGTCGGACGATGGATCCGTCCCCTTAATGCCGAACTTCCAGCGCATGAAGCGGAAAGGGATGCTCTTCAGCAGGCGCGGCGACATCTTCCCCCTGCCGGGCGTGGTGGCCGAGATGTGAACATGGAGGTCGAGGATCATGGGGATTTGTCATTTGTCATTGGTCATTGGTCGCTGGTAATTCTTATAGCAGTTTTCAGGTTGGTGGCGCGTTGGCGCGACCATCATCCTGAGGTACGCCGAAGGATCCAGCCGATACGCGAAGGCGGGCCAGGTCCTTCGGAATACCTCAGGCGTGCTGGCTCGTGCGCCGACCCCGTTGTGACTATCCTACGCGGAGCGAGGGCGGGATTCTCTGAAGTGTGCACATCTTCTGCAAGGAAGTGCGGGCCGCAGGGGCGCACGCAGTCGTCTAAGCGACAAGCAAGTCTGGTCGGCCTTGTGCACGGTTCAGAGAATCCCGCCCGCCCCGACGCATTATGCCGCATTGTTGTGCATTGTTGTGCATCATTCGGCGAACGCTACGAGTGTTCGGGCACACCGCCGCCAACGCCTCGCGACTATGTACATATAAAGCCTCCAAGTTACGTCGGTTGCGACGCGATTGAATTCTCTGAACCATGCACAAGGCCGACGAGACTCGCTGGTCGCTTAGACGACTGCGTGCGCCCCTACGGCCCGCACTCCCTTATAGAAGATGTGCATACTTCAGAGAATTCAATCGCTGCGCGTGCGCACCGTGCGCAACGCCATACACCTTCCTTCGGATAGTCTCAGCAGGATGACGATTGTCGATTCGATCAACGTTGAAGACGCTCTAATTCGGCATTCGCCATTCGGATTTCGTTATTCACCCGCCTATTCCTCATCCTCTTCCCCCTCCACTTCCTCCCCCTGCTCTTCGCCTTCATCTTCGTCGTCGCTCGGCACCACGCCGATCAATTCGTTGTCGTAGCGCTCCTCCAGCTTGCGCACGGTCGACGCCAGTTTCTTGTCGTCCTCGACGGCCTCGCTCACCTCGGCTTCCCACTCGTTGCTGGCGCTGCGCAGCCGGTCGAAATCGACCGGCAGATCGAGCAGGGCCGACAGCCGTCGCGTGACGGCTTCGATGCTCAGCGGATTAAGGCCCTGCAAGTATCCCGGTATTTCGGCAACGATGCTCATCATTTCGATGTTGTGCTTTGGCGATTGCGCCAGCAGCAGTGTCGAAAAGCCGGACGGCCCTTCGTAATCGCTCAGGCGGACGTGATGCGTCTTGAGGCGGTCGCGCAGGTGCGGATGGGAAACCGAGCCAAACAGCCGCGAATCGCGGGTGTGCGGGACGGTGCCGCCGAAGCTGCCGATGAACATGATCCGCGTCACGCCGACGGTTGCGCCCAGTTCGAAGATGGCGTCGGCGAACGCCTGCCATTTGAGGTTGGGCTCCTGCCCGATGAAAAAGACGAGGTTGTTTTCCGCATCGCAGTGGAAGATATTTTCCGGGACTTGCAGGTCGGTGATGAATCCTTCCTCGTACTTGACATGAGGCCGGAACACCGCGGCAATTTCCATCGACCCGGGGAAGTTGTAGATGTAGAACGGGTCGGACTCGATGCTGGCGAACTGAGAGAGGTTGCGGCCATTCATCAGGCTGCGGACGGTGCCGGTCGAAACCAGCCCGCCGTCCATCCATCCCGCCAGCGCCAACAGCAACGTGGCGTCCTTGAGCTTGGGCTGCGAGTCGAATTTCAGATGCGGGCTGGGCATGTCGTTTCCTCGGATGCAAAGATAAGATGAAGTATAGGCGATGAGATGAGATAACACCCGCGCGTTGCGCGCGACGTTCGCCGCATTTCGGGTGAAAATGCTTGGCGGAGGAATGTAAAGCCCTTATACTCGTCGTGAACGAATTATCTGCCGAGGGCTTGAAGAATATGGGACGAACCGCCATTCATTTGCACGCAGTTGTTCAGCACGGCGGGAAGATCGAGTTGGATGCGCCGCCCGGGATGCAGGAAGGCGATAAGCTGGAAGTTGTATTGCTCGCCGACGATCGCGCAACCGTCGGCCCGCCAGCCCGTTCGATCCTGGACATCCTCGATTCACTTCCGTGCAACATTGGCATGTTCAAGTCCGCCGAAGAGGCCGATGCGTACCTTCGGAATGAGAGGGATTCGTGGGGACAATAGCCATCCCGTCGGGGACCGTTGCTTACGTCGACGCGAACGCGCTGATTTACGCCGTCGAAAAAATTGCGCCCTATGCCGATTTGTTGCGGCCGTTTTGGACGGCGGCGAAGAGCGGAACCGCGCGCCTTGTGTCGAGCGAGTTGCTGATCATCGAGACGCTAACGGGACCTTTGAAGTCAGGCAACCGCCCGTTGGTCGCCGCATACGAACAGATCTTCCAGTCATCTGGAATTGACCTTTCGCCTATTACAGCAGACATACTCCGCAGTGGTGCGACACTGCGCTCCACTTACGGGCTGAAGACGCCGGATGCGATTCACGCTGCAACAGCGTTACGCGCGGGATGCTCGATGTATCTAACCAATGACGAAGGTTTTCGGCGCGTACAGGGGATTCATCCGATCATTCTGAAGGATCACTTGATTCCATAAGGAGATTTAAATGAAAACTCTTTTCAATCTGGCTCTTTGCCTGAGCTCTTGTGTTCTCCTCTCAATTAGTTTCGCCGCCGAACCGGCAAATCCGCCGGCCAAAGCACCGCCGCCCGCGCCCACAACACCGTCTCTTACCGCTGCCGAGAAACAGGCCGGCTGGAAGCTTCTCTTCGACGGCGTTTCCACCGATGGCTGGCACGGCCTGGGCGTTGACGCCTTCCCCAAGGATGAATGGGAAGTCACCAACGGCTGCTTGCATTGCCTCGGCGGAAAGAAAAGCGACGACCTGCGCACTAATGACAAACACGAAAACTTCGAGCTCTATTTCGAATGGATGGTCCCCAAGCTCAACGGCAACTCCGGCCTCAAATACCGCGTGCAGGAAACCAGGGGCGGGACCTTCGCCTTCGGCTGCGAATATCAATGCATGTACGACCCCGACGCCACCGGCAAAGACGCCAGCGGCTCACTCTACGACGTCCTGCCGCCGGTCGGCAAAAAGCTTCAGCCGCTGGGCGAATTCAACCAGTCGCGTATCATCATCCAGGGAAATCACGTCGAGCATTGGCTCAATGGCGTGAAAGTCGTCGAATACGAATTCGGGAGTGACTCTTTCAAGGAAGCCGTCGCCAAAAGCAAATTCAAGAGCAGCAAGACCTGGGCGAAAGACCCCAACGGATATATCACCCTGCAGGACCATCACGATGAGGTGTGGTTTCGCAATCTGAAGATTCGCGATCTGCCGGCAACGGCAGGCAATGGCAAGTGAAGGGTACCGAGCGGCTGCTTGCGATGCGCCGTTATCGATTTGCATATTCGTGAAGCATCGTCTGCCCCAAAACAACGCCGTTAAGCCTCATTTTTTCGCACCCGCACTTCCATAAATCGGCTTCACCCAATCCGGCAAGTCCGGACGCGCCGGCGAATCGAGCAACGCCTTCCATTCCCCGTCATTCATCCGCCGATCGTGCGTGAATTCGTAGTAAGGCATCACCGCGCCGCGGCATAAAATCTCGCCCCCCCGCCAGGCATACAGCAGGTAAATCACCTGCGCCCGGCCGATGCCCACCTCCAGCAGTTTTCTTTGGTTCGGATTCATGAAGACATCGTTGGCGAGTTCGCTGTAGCCGGGAAACCATTATCGAGGTAGATTCACGCTCATGGAATTCTTGAAGCTTCGACCGCTGGCGTTGACATCGACGATGTTTTTTCTATTGGCTGCCGGGTGTGAAAGTCCGTGGCCGACGGTTGAACCCGTTGCCGATGCGCTGATTCCGCCGACCAATCCGTGGGCGTGCGAGATGTCGCGGAAGGATTTGGCCGACACGGTTGGCAAACCCGCCGACATCAATTTCTTCGGCGACCAGGCCGAATATATGGGCGACCACGATGGCAATCGTTACGTTCACGTCCGCGATATGAGCGACTTCTGGGGATTCCTCGGCGAATGCGTTTACACCGTGCCGGCCAAGGATTGGCCGATGGCTCATCCCATGCCACTAACCGTGGATGCGACGCAGTGGCAGGACGTGACGTGGATGGGCGGCGATGGGCCGCAAGGCGTCGGCCAGAACGGCTTCCTGCACATTACGCCAAGCTTCCCGCTGGGCGCGCCCAAGACGCGGCCGTCTTCCTATCCGACGCCAACGCAATCGCCTGCCGGCGAAACGCCCGGCATATCGACCAGCGCCCCCGGATCGCCCGCAACTGCTACGGTCCCATCGACCGATTCGACAGCGCCATCCGCGCAGGTGCAGATCGGCCCAACGCAACCCTCGACAACGCAGGGAACGCAACCGGCCGACAAAATCCCCGCGACACAGCCTTCTGTGCAGCCGCAAAATAAATGATGTGAAAATTCGGCGGGTTCAGTGGGGCCGCGGGATCGCGGGATCGCTTGTGGTCGCGATGTCCGCGACTTTCGATCTGGGCTTTAATTGAAATGAAGCATTCCGAGCGGATCCGCGTCCTCGCTGGCGCTCGTCCACGGCGTGAGAAAATAATTCATCTGGCACCCACGCGTTCCGCCATGGACGATTTTTGTAGGGTGGGCGTACTCGCCCACCATTTCCGTACCCCGCGTGAGACGTGGTGGGCGAGTACGCGCGAGTACGCCCACCCTACGACCAAACACTGGCGACGCGCCGCCCGTGCCACGTAAAGCCAAATCATTTCACAATCTCAAGCAGCCGCTTCCTGCCCAACTCCGCGGCGGCGATGCGGTCGTTCAGCGCGATGGGGTCGATCGTGAGCCAGCCGTGGTAGTCGGCCGATGCCAGATTGGCCAGTAGCGCGCCCCAATCGGTGTTGCCGCTGCCGATGGGCATCGGCTTGGTCCGACGATCACCGCCGACGGCCGCATCGCGGCCGCGAACGTGGCGAATCAGCGGGCCGAATCGCGAGAAGATCTCATCCATCGGCCATTCATCCCGCAAGACATCGGCAGGATCAAGATCGAGCCCGAACCATGGACAATTGGCGGATTTTAAGGCGCGCTCGATGGCCGCGAATGAGGACATCTCGCTGCGAAATGCAACAACGACGCTGTAGCGGTCGGCTCGCGCGCCCAGTTCGGCCAAGGCGGAATCGGTGGACGAATAAACCGCCGGGTCGATGGGCGGCGCGGGAATTTCCTGCGGCGATATATCGCTTGCCGGCGATTTCGAAAGCACCAATAGCCCCAGTTGATCAGATGTAATCGTTGGCTTCGGTTCGCTCGTGCGCCGCTGCGCCGGCAGCGGCCCGGCTTCGACGCAAACCAGCGGACAGCCTAATGCCGCCGCTAATTCCATGACTCGCGCCAGCCGATCCAGCGCCTGGTCCACATCCGCACCGGGCCCAAATCCGCGCGGGCCGACATCGTAGCGAAGGCCGATGAGTTGCCGATCCTGCGCCGAGAGCAGGCGTAGAAATTCGCGACGGCCCGAGCCGGACAAATCGGGAAGATTCAACGAAGGCGAATACGCGTCGAATTGCAAGCCATCGAATCCGAGGGTGCGGGCACGTTGCGCAGCCGAGCGGAAATCATCGCCAAACGCCGAGGCGGCAATGCCGAGCTTCAATCGATCCAGGGTCATGGCGTCATTGTAGCTGAAGCGCGGCCAACATGTGGGAATCCGCACAGCGCAGCGACGTGCGCAGGGTGTGGCCGTCTTTTTGGCACCGTCGTCACACGTCGTGACACGCGTGACACGGCCGTCTCGGCCGTGCCTTATGCTTTCGGCGTAAATAGCACCAAGCACGGGCGGGACGCCCGGGAGGACGCGCGGGACGCCCGTGTCACGAATGACAAAGCGTGGCCACGCGCCAATCACCACGTGTACTGCAACGCCGAATACGTCATGAACTGATTCGGCCCATCGATATCGCGCCCGGCTGAAAAGAGCAGATGGTAGTGGTCGTTGAAGTTGTAATATCCGCCGACGTTGAACGCGGTGTGGCCGCCCAGGCCGGGGAATGCCGGGGTTTCGTGATAGATTTCCAGGCCCAGGGTAAGCTGCTCGCTGAAATCGCGCTGCACGACCACGCCGCTGCGCCAGAAGCTGCGGGCGGTGGTTCGGTTGGCGTTGTAGAAGAATCCGCCGCCGCCGAAAACCGTCCACTTGTCCCAGCTTTTTTGCAGCCAGATCGGCATGAAGACCTGAAGCTTTCCATTGCCCAGGCCCTGGTGGAAATTGCCGGTGGGAAGTTCCAGCAGCGGAAACACGCCAACCTGCGGCAGCCATCCTTCCTCGTGAATGAAGCGGTATTTCAGACCGATTTCGGTATCCCCATATCCGTAGTCGGCTTCGCCCCCCTGCTTTTGGCGGTCGTAAAAGCCGGTGGCGATGATGTGGGCGTGGGCATCGGGAAAGATGCCATAATCGATCTCGGTAAAGGGAATAGCGGCGGCTTCAGCGCCGCCGTGGGCGAAGGAGGCCCGGCTATAGGTCGACCCCAGATAAAGCTCGCCATGCCCCAGGTCATCCGGCACGGGATCATCGGTAACAAACGGCGGTCCCGCCAGCGCTGTGGATGAAAATATGATTACGCTCACCACTGCCGCGAATATGGAAAGATGTCTTTGAATCGACATGAAAAAAGCCCTCGTGAAAATATCCTTAAAACATCGAGTTTATAACAGCGTGGAAATTCCGCGTCGAAGGACGGTTCCACGCGCGACAGGTTGGATGTCAGGGAAAGGCGCCTGCATCGACGCGCAATTTAATCGGCCCCGCATTATTTCGTGCTCGCATCGCAACGCATCCGGCTCCTCCTGCTATTGATGTGTATCGCATATAGGCACTATGCGTGGACAGAGAGTTGGGACGAAATCGCATCGATACCGGTTGATCGGTATTTTCCCCGTTGGGTAAATCATAAACCGGCAAAGGTTTCAACTCTCCCGCCAATTCCCATTTTCGCGCCGTTCAAAATGAGCTCCGGGAGAAGAAATGAAAACCAATCGTGCAACGACGCGCGGCGTTGAGGTTTCCTTGCGTTTTGGTCCGCTACGCTCGTCCCAATCGCGACGCGCTTTGGCATTTGCCGTGGCCGCAGTTGCAGGGTTGGCGGTCGGGGTCAATTCGCTGGACGCCGCAATTGCCCTGGTGGATACGCCGGTCGTGAATGCTTTCACCAGCGGGTCGGGGACGGAAACGTCAATGCTCAATATTTCGCCCGGCGCCAATGTCCTGGTGGTGGAAGTAAGCGATGAGGGGACGGCCACAGCGCCGACGGTCAGTTTCAACTCGATTGCGCTGACCCTGGGCGCGGGGCAGATTTCCAAGCCAAACAACACGCTCACCTCATCGATCTTCTACCTCTTTAACCCGCCCACCGGCGCAGCCGACAGCCTGGTCGCGACTTTTCCGGGGGGTAACGGCGGCGGCGCGATCCAGGCATTCACGCTCAGCGGCGTGAACCTCAGCGCAGCGCCCGACACCACCGCCGGATGGAACGGCGTTGCCGTCGGACCGGGCGTGAATACCTCACAGCCTGGCCCCATCGCGCAAAATGTTTCACTGAACAACATTCCCACCGGCGCATGGGCGGTCACGCAGTCGACCTACGATTACCGCGCGCCGGGAACCAATTCGCTGATCAATGCCTCCATCAGCGCCGGGACCGGCACGTTCACCACCAGCGGGCCAAATGGGGCGACAGTCAACGCCACCAATAACTATTTTGATTCCTCGGTTGCGGGCAATTCCGATGAGATTTACGCCGGCGCGGTCATCCAGAATATTCAGTCCAGCAGCCTGACCGTCACCGAAACCGCCGCGTCGACCCCCCTGCAGAATTTCACCGAGGTCGGCGTGATCTTTGCCCCAGCGGGCAATCCGCTGACGTGGACCGGCGCCGACGGTTTCCCCGGGAGCGGCGTCTGGGTCAACGGCACCTCCAACACCAACTGGTTCGTCACCGGCGATGCCACGCAAACGCCCGTCGCCTATGCCGATGGCTCTCCAGTCACCTTCGACGATTCCAGCTCCCACACTGCCGTGTCGATCGACGCCGCCGGCGTCACGCCCAACGGCGTGACCTTCGC
This sequence comes from Tepidisphaeraceae bacterium, assembly GCA_035695715.1. Classification (GTDB taxonomy): domain Bacteria; phylum Planctomycetota; class Phycisphaerae; order Tepidisphaerales; family Tepidisphaeraceae; genus RYN-428. The sequence goes on along the minus strand of DASRRM010000034.1, from coordinate 2,971 downwards.
CAATTCGACGGCGGCCTACACGATCTCCGGCGGACCGATCATGGGCGCAACACCGCTGCTCGTCACCGGGGGCGGCGTCGTGCATCTGACGAATTCCAACACCTACACCGGCGGCACAACCGTCAGCAACGGCACGCTCTTCGCCGACAATAACGCCGCCCTGGGCACCGGCGCGGTCATCGCCAACGCCGGCGGATTTATCGACTTCACCACCACCGCCCCCGTGATCGGAACGCTGGCGGGTAATGGCACGATCGTTCTGGGGCCAACCGCCGCCGGAACTACTGCGCTCACCGTCACGACCGCCGTCGCGTCCACCACCTTCTCCGGACCGATTCAGGATGCCGGCAGTGGCCGCCTCGGAAGCCTGATCGTCGCGGGAAACAGCACGCTGGTTCTCTCCGGGACCAACACCTACAGCGGCGGGACAACCGTCGCCTTCGGCGCGACGCTCAAGGCCGGTTCGAGCCAGGCATTGAGCACCGCCGGCACCATTACAATTGCCAGCGGGGGCACGCTCGATTTCAACGGCCAGAGCATGGGCCTGTCAACCCCGCCCGCCTCGGTACAAGGCACCGGCGTGGGAGGCATCGGCGCGATTGTCAACAACAGCACCACCGCCGCCATTTATAACGGCGCAGTCACCCTGACCGGCCCCACCAGCGTGGGCGGCACGGGCGCACTGACGCTGGGCGGGACGGTGAGCGAATCAGGCGGGCCGCAGGTCCTTACCAAGGTCGGCACCGGATCGCTTATTCTTGCCGGGTCGAGCAACTTCACCGGCGGACTTGCCATCAGCGCCGGCGCGCTGGATCTGGGCGGAAATTCCACAACCATTCCACCCCTCAGCGGAACCGCCAATGGCGTCATTACTAATTCCGGCGTGCCGGCGACGCTGAACCTCAGCGGCAGCAATTCCTTCGGTGGAAACATCAACGACGGCGCAGGATCGGTGGCCTTAAACGTCAAAACCGGCGGCACGCTGACCCTCAGCGGCGCCGGGACATTCTCCGGCGGCACCACCATCGCCAGCGGCGCCCGCGTCAACGCCAACGCCGCCGGGGTGCTGGGCACGGGACCGGCAAACCTCAACGGCGGAACACTGTCGATCGGAAATCAAGGCGGATATCTTCCCAACCTCGATCCAACCACCGGCCTGGCAAACGCCGCCAACTTCACCCTCAACGGAAACGCCAAAACTGGAAATGGCACCAATGGCCTCAGCGGCGGCATCCTGCAACTCACCAATAACGGCAACCAGGCAAGCTCCGGTTTCCTAACCCAGCAACAATCCCTGGCCAATCTCACCAACGCCACCGGATTCACCGTCAACTTCACCTACAAAGAAGCCCCCGTCACCGGCTACACCAACCCGGGTGACGGCGTGGCCTTCGTTCTGCAAAATAACAGCGCCAACTTCCTCGGCGGCGCTGGCGGAAGCTATGGGTATAACAATGTCGGAAAAAGCTTCGCCTTCATCCTCAATGCCGACAACCACACGATCCTCGCCGGGACCGGCGGCGCCACGAACAACGTCCAAAACAACGTTCCCACCGGCAGCGTGAACATCGACAGCGGCGATCCGATCAACATCACCCTCGATTACAACGGCGCTACCGATAAACTGAGCGAAACTCTCACCGATACCGCAACCAACGCCACCTTTACCCTGGCCGCCCCCGCCACGGTCAATATCGCACAGGCCCTCAACGGCGGCACCGGCAGCATTAACTCGTTCTGGACCGGCTTCACCGCCGGCAGCGGCGGGAATGCGGCCATTCAGCAAATCAGCAATTTCACCTTCTCCTCCGGACCCATCGTCACCACCTCCGCCACCATCGCCAACACGATCAATGTCACGGGAAGCTCGACCCTGGAAAATAACGTCGGCACCGGCATCTCGCTCACTGTCGGCCCGGTCAATCTTGCCGCCGCTTCCACGCTGAACGTCACCCCCGGCGCATCTCTCGCCGCCAACACGCCCTACAGCATCATCACCGGCGTCACCACACTGGCGGGCAACGCCACCGTCAACGTCGCCAATAACGGCACCGGCGTCGGCAGCCTCACCCTCGGCGCAGTCGGCGACGGACACAATAACTTCGGGCTCACCAAGACCGGCCCCGGCGTGCTGTATCTCAACTCCGCCAACACCTACACCGGCCCGACCAACGTCGAGGCCGGAACCTTGGCCGGCAAAGGCTCGGTTGGAATGCCGCTGGGCGCTTCGGTGATCTCTGTTTCCAGCAACGGCACGCTTGCCCCCAGCGCCCTGCAAACGATTCCCGCCGGAGGCGCCAGCATCCTGGCGCTCAACGGCGCAACCACCATCACCGGCGGAACGCTCGGCGCCAGCCTGGCCCATCCCGACAATGCCGTCGGCGGCAGCCCCAGCACCAACGCCGGCATCGACTACGACGAGACCCTTTTCCAGGGCAGCTTCACCCTCACGGGCGCGAATCTCGCCATCAATGACACCACCTACGCCACCGGCGTTCCCGCGCCAGCCAAGGGCGACAAGTTTTACATCGCCGACGGCACGGGATTTAACAGCTTGCCGGTGACCGGCACGTTTGCCAACACGCCGGGGAACGTGTTCGTCTCCCCGAACAATATCGAATACAACGTGACTTTGAACGACGCGACCGACAGCAACACCGACCCCAATGGCAGCAATAACTTCGTGCTGTTGACCGTCGTCAGTGTCCCGGAACCGGCATCCCTCGCCCTGCTGGGCTTGGGCGCAATCGGCCTGCTTTCCCGAAGAAGGCGCAGGACCGAGCGGCAGTCCTGATCGCCCTTCTTGAACCTGACGGCGGGACATGCCACGGAGGTGTGGTTTCAATTGAAGCGCGCCTTCGCGTACAAAGCTCCCTCGGTTTTTCTTTTCCTGAAAAGTTTGCGCAAAAGGAGCCGCGCACGAAGGGTACTCCCGAAGTAAGCGGTATTCGAATAGCGCTTACTTCGGGAG
>DASRRM010000033.1:0-23367 GCA_035695715.1 Tepidisphaeraceae bacterium | reverse complement strand
TCGCAGCCGCGAAGAACGAAGAACGCCAGGCATCGATACCCTCAGTTAACTCAATCCCGAGCAGAGGCTTGTAGACCGGCCTATGAGGCAAAAATATGATCGTCCTTAAGTTGACGGCATTGGGCGTCCCGCCCGTGCTTGATGTTTTTTTCGCCGCGACCATAGCGCACGGCCGAGACGGCCGTGTCACGACCGTGCCAGAAAAGAGTGCGCCTCGCATATCTTCCCGAAAAGCTTGCACTGCTTGAAAAACACGCCAGCAGTGCCGCGATTGAAACCAGCCACACCTTCATGCCAGGATCTCCGATACCGGCCCGAGGCTGTCGACGAATTTCTCGGCGTTCACTTCCATCTTCTGCAGCATCGTCAGCATCAGGTTGCTGAGGTGGGCCCTTTCGTCCTTCGGCTTGCCGCAGAGATTGCGCCATTCGTCGTAATCGAGCTTGTATCCGCCGCCGGCGGGGCGGTTGTAGTCGATGTGCTGGCCGTGCTTGAATCCCAAACCGCGGCCGCCGGCCAGGAGGATTGGCAGGTTGCTGTTGGAATGGCTGTGGCCATAGCTCATGCCACTGCCGAAGAGGACCATGGTGCGGTCGAGCAACGGCTCATCGCCGTCGAGCTGGGTTTTGAGGTTGTCGAGGAAGTGGGCGAATTGGGCCATGATGAAGGCATCGCTCCTGGCCAGGCGGTTGAGGACGTCCACGTCTCCGTTGTGATGGGAAAGCTGGTGGCGCGATTGGGTGATGCCGATCTCGGGGATGGCCAGGCCATTGCCTTCGCTGCCGTTCATGTAGGTGACAACGCGGGTCATGTCGGTGCGCAGGGCCAGCACGATCAGATCGAACATCGTGCGCCAATATTCCCCGGCTTGTTCCTTGGTCACGTTGCGATGGAACGGGGTCGCATCGACTTTCGGCTTGGGCACGTCGAGCCATGAATCGAGGCGCTCGGTGCGTTTTTCCACATCGCGAACCGAATGCAGGTATTCATCGAGCTTGCTGCGATCTTCGTTGCCCAGGTCGTGCCGCAGCGAGGCAGCTTCGTTCATCACCGAATCGAGGACGCTGCGCCGCTTATTGAGCGCATTCCGCCGCGACTTGATTCCGCCCGGCTCTTCGCCGAACAGGCGGTCGAAGATATTTCGCGGGTTGTCATCCGCCGGCAGCGGCACGCCATCGCGCGAAAACGCCAGCGTGGTGGAATTGTTCGGCTGCCCGGTGCCGGAACTGATGGAAAGCTCCAGCGAGGCAAATCGCGTGTGCGGCGAAGTGACTTCCGCCATCAACTGGTCACAGGAAACGGTGTTGTGATATTCGCGGGCGCTTTGGGCGTCGATCTTGGCGCCGGTCAGCCAGGTGTCGGCACAAACGTGCGCCTGCCCCAGGCCATTGGGATGATACAGCCCGCTGAAAACGGTGAACTCGTCCTGATGTTTTTGCAGCGGCTTCAGTGCCGGCGAGAGCTCATAGCCGCGGCCAGGTTTGGTCACCTGCCAGGTCATGCCGTTCACGCCGTTGGGGATGTAAACGAAGACCGCGCGTCGCGGCTTGGCCGGCGGCGGCTCCGAGCCGAGCGTGCGCAGCGGCATCATCGCATCAAGCAGAGGCAGGGCCATCGCCACGCCGCCCACGCCGCGAAGGAAATGCCGCCGGGAAAGAAGCCAGCGCTGGGAAAGAAAGTTACTCATAGGTTTCACCCAAGTGATCCCGCATCACGGGCGTCTCGCCGGTGATACGGGAGATTACCGTTTCTGAAACAAATCGCTCTCGACCAATGCCTCAACAATCGTCTGAAGCTTATACCCGTCTGCCTTGCTTTTGTCCGCGATTTCTCCCAGGGCTTTGCGATCGTCGAAAGTCATTCCCCGCCGAAGGGCGTATGTCGCCAGCTTCTTCACGAAAGCCGTGTTGAATTTGTCGATGTCGGCCAGCATCAGTTGCTTCAGTCCTTCAGCATCGGCAAAAGTTCGGCCATCGGGCAGTTCGCCGCTGGGATCGAGCTTGGGATTCTCGCCCGCGCCGTCGCGCACGGTTTCGAATATCCGCCAATGGCCGATGGCATCGTAGTTGTCGAACGCCATCCCAAGCGGGTCAATTTTCCGATGGCACGCGGCACAATTCGGGTCGGCGCGATGCTGCTCGATCTTGGCGCGGAGCGTGGTTTTGGGCTGATGCGGGGCGGCGGGCTGAATGGCAGCCACATTGGGCGGCGGGGGAGGCGGGGGGTTGCCGTAAATCGATTCCAGAATCCACTTTCCCCGATGCACCGGGCGATGGCGGGTGCCGTCGGAGGTCAGGCCGAGGATTGACGCCTGCGTCAGCAATCCGCCGCGATGATCATCCGGCTTCAGCGCCACGCGCTGCATCGCCTCGCCATGCACGCCCTCGATGCCGTAAAACTCGGCCAGGCGTTCGTTGAGCATCGTCCAATTAGAATCGAGAAACTCGCGGATGCTCAGGTCGTGATTCAGGACTTCGCCGAAGAACGAGGTTGTTTCCTCGATCATGCTTTTTTCGAGATACGGATCGTAATCGGGATAGAGTTTGCGGTCGGGCACGAACATGCCCACCCGCCGAAGTTGAAGCCATTGCCGGGGGAACGAATCGGCAAACGCCGCGGCACGCGGGTCATGGAGCATGCGGCCAACCTGCTCGTGCAGCGTTTGCTTTTCGTGCAGCTTTCCCGCGGCAGCCAGGTCTAAAAGCGTCTGGTCGGGGGCCGTACTCCAGAGGAAATAGGACAGGCGCGACGCCAGTTCCCAGTCGTTCAGATTTGGCGAAGGGTGGGTGGCCGAGCCTTCCACAAGGTAGATGAAGTTGCTGGAGGCGAGCACGCCAAGCAAGCCGGTCTTGATGGATGATTCGAAGTTGTCGCCCTGTTTTTGGGACAGGTCGAACAGCGCCATGAGCCGATCCACCTCGGCCGGCGTCACCGGCCGGCGATAAGCCCGCGTGGCAAAGCGCGACAGAATCTCCCGGGCATAGGCGGCATCCTTCGTGGCCGATTCGCCGCGGAAAAAAATCTGCTGATGCGCCGGTGGCGGCCATGACTTTTGTATCGGGCCTTCCCATTCCACATAGTCCAGCAGCAGCGTCGGCCAGATCGGCTTGTAATCATCATCGGTCAGCTTGATCTGCCACGGCTGGCGCGCCTTCATGGTGAAGAACGGCTTGGTTCCCAGCGGGCGCGAAGCGCGCTCCTCCGGATTGGGTCCCGGCACCGCGTTCACCATCCGAATCAAATGCCGGCCGGCCGGAAGATGCGTGTGAAATTCAATAATGGTCGGCTGATCTTCGGGCGCTTCGATGTCCTGCTCGAAAAGCGTGCGGCCGATGTCGGTGGCATAGAGCCGAAGCCGCGGCGCACGTCCGCCCTGCGGCCGCAAGCCGCTCACCTTGATCCGCACGGCATATTCGCCGGTCGTTTTCACATCCAGGTCGATGGCGTCCAACGAGCCATTGTTCGGAACAATGTCGGCCCGCACCTTTTCGAGCAACCCGCGCGTCGCCAGCCGCTCGGCCACATCCCCCGGCACCCGCCATTTCGCCGGCGTCCAGCGCGTGGTTTGCACCGGCGGCTGGGGACCCAGGGCCAGCGCTTCGTTCAGCACCGTTTCGGCGGCCGACAGGTATTTTTCCACATGGGCCGGCGACAGCGTCAGCACAGAGCCGATGCGCTCAAACCCCTGCCAGTCCGGATCGGCCGGCAGGCCGGCCGGGTCGCTGGCGTCATAGGTCACGCCGAGCAGGTCGTGCAATGTATTGCGGTATTCCTCGCGCGAAAGCCGCCGAAACGCGACTTTCTCGCCGATGGCCACCTGCCTTGCCGCCTCGGCTTCGGTTAACTGTCCGGTTATCCACTCGGCCACCTTCGCCTTCTCATCGGGAGACGGCTGCTTCTGTTTCTTAGGCGGCATTTCCCCCGCATTGAGCCGGTCCATCACATCCGTCCAATGCCCCGCCACGCCCGCATTCACAAAATCGAGCGGCAGCGTATCCAGCCGAAGATCGCCCTTTTGCTTGTCTTCGCCATGGCATTTGACGCAATATTGTTCGAAGAAAGGTTTGAGTTGCTTGTTGAAGTCCGCCGTCGCGGATGCCTGGCCGAACGCAGTTGGGCTGCTTAGCATCAATGCAAAGAGCAGTGTGACAGGTAGCAGAGGAAGGGAGATGAGAGGGCGTCGGGAAGACATAATATACATGCCGAACGACCGGCGCCCGGCCAGGGTTCTTTCCCGCCGACCGATGGCGGGGAATCGGCGGCGATGCGCCGGCAACCCGCCACGGAATGGTACGCATTGAAGCCAAAGACGTTGCCGGGGTTGCCTATGCAGTAACCGGCGCTTGGCCGCCTCGGCCGCCACCGTGAATGTTGCCGCGCCGGTGATAACACTCAGCGCCTCGGCGGCCGTTCATCCGACAGCGGTTCAATCCGGAAAGTTTGTGTCGGTGATTTTGACGATCGCCAATTCCGGCAACATCGCCGCGGCCGGAAATATCTCCGCGGTCGTTGCGTCATCCTCAGACGGCACTGCATCCGGCATCACCGGCACACTCACGATGGTCACCCATTCCGTCCGCATCGCCGCCGGCGGGCACGGGCACTTGTCCATAAAGTTTAAAGCCACTACGGCAGGATCGTTCTTCCCCTATATCATGCTCACGCTCGGCACCGCGACCGCCACAGCGGTCGGGCCGATGGTAACGGTGAGTTGAGCGCCGGGTGATCAATCACATCGGCACGGGCCTTCCGCGTTCTCTTGCCGCCCGGCTTGTAACCAGGGCGTGGTCGATTCCCATTTCTTAATGCTGCATGCCAGTGGGCGCGTTTTGCAGTATTCCGCTGGGCCAATTATTGGCCGCTTCCGACCTTTGCGCGCATGCCGATCTTCATCTTCGCGCCGAATCTGCCGATTCTGCCAGTTGTAGGAAGTGTGCATCGGCGGATCTGCCTGCTGCGCGGGAAGGTGAGGAATGCTCGATCGGTCAAATGCATTGCGGCGATTGGTCGGCCTTTGCCAGAGGCTGCATGCGAGCCTCCAGGCGGCGCAGCGCGACGCATACGTGGCGTTCTTGCGCCGCATGCCGCTACGGCTTCATGTCGAATTGCTTCAGCCGCGGATTTTGATGAGCATCACAACCAGCGGGACTGAAACCGTGGTTGACAACGCCACGCCCGGCCCGATGCAAATGCCGGCCATCGCCATGAACGCGGCGGGGAATTCGGTGGCGGTTTGGTCGAGCGGCGCCAATGGAGGAGAAGTGTTGGCGCAGAGATACGCCGCGGGCGCGCCATCCGGCGGCGTGTTCCAAGTCAATCAAGCGCAGGCAGGTGTAAACTCGCGGCCTTCGGTGGCCATGGATAGTGCGGGCGATTTTGTCGTGGCGTGGAATGGAAACGCATCAGCCGTCTATTTCCGTGATTATAACGCATCGGGTACAGCCATCACCGGCGACACCCTGGTAACCTCCAAAAAGACCGGCCCGCAGGCGTCCGACGGCATCGCCATGACGCAGGGTGGATCGTTCATGATTGTCTGGGAAGGCGCCGATACGGCGGCCGACAACGACGGCATTTATGCCCAGCAATTCACCAGCGCAGGCCTGGCGACTGGAAGCCTGCAGCGCCTGAACACCACCACCACCGGGCCGCAACAGACCCCGGCAATCGCCGTCGACTCAGCGGGCGATTACGCCGTCGTCTGGTCGGACAATCCCAACGGAATCACGACCGGCGTTTATATTTCCGCCGCCACGGCAACGCCGTCGGCGGAATTCAGCATCGGCGCAACCGGCACTGGGCCGCAGGCGACGCCCGCTGTCGCATTTGACCAGGCGGGAACCTACGTCGTCACCTGGTCGCAGGGAAATCCCAACCAGGGAATCTACGCCCGGCGATATTCCGCAACCACCGCCCTGGATGCCGCCCCGGTCCTGGTGAGCACGGTGAACGCTCAACCGCAAACCAATCCTTCCATCGCCGCGCAGTCGGGAGGCGGTTACCTGATTGCCTGGACAAGCAATGGCGGCACCGGGCCGACGGCAGGTATTGGGAACGACGGCAACGGCAAAGGCGTGTTCGCGCAGGCCTTCACCTCCGCCGGCGCGATGGACGGAGGCGAATTCCAGGTCAACACAACAACCCAGGGAGATCAACAGGACCCGGCGGCGGCGTGGAATGGAACATCAGCCATCATCGCCTGGGACAGCAATGCACCAGGACCAACCGGCCAGGGCGTTTACCTTCAGCAATACACGACCACAGGTCCTGTCAACCAGCCGCCGGCCAATTCTGTTCCATCTGCCGCGCAGGCTGTCTATAAAAACGGCGCGCTAACCTTCTCGTCCGCCGGCGGAAATGCAATTTCCGTCAGCGACAGCGACGCCGACGGCGCGATGGAAAAAATCACCCTGACGGCAACCCATGGCACACTTGCCCTTTCCGGCACGACAGGCCTAACTTTCAGTTCCGGAGCAAACATCAGCGCTGCAATGGTTTTCACCGGGACACTGGCGAATATCAACGCTGCTCTGGCCGGGGTGACCTTTACGCCAGCCTCGAATTACACCGGTTCGGCGGCATTGCAAATTTTCACCAACGACCAGGGAAACACTGGGTCGGGCGGCGCAAAGACCGCCACCAGCAGCGTCACGATTAACGTCGAAGCGCCGCCCACATCGAACACCGTTCCGGCGGCCCAGACGACGTTGGAAAACAACCCGCTGATTTTTTCCCCGGCAAACGGCAATCCAATCTACATCGGGACGGGATGGAGCTCGGTCGAACTTCAAGCCGGCCACGGCACACTGACGCTGGCCACGAAGGCTGGATTGAGTTTTTCGATTGGCAATGGAAGCAGCAACACAACGGTTGAATTCAGCGGCTCTACAGCCGCCATGAACGCCGCCCTGGCTGGCTTGATCTTCAACCCCACGACTGGCTACGCGGGGTCGGCATCGATCGCATTGACGACGACAACGTCGGGGCTGCTCGGTCTTGGCTTGCTGGGATCATCATCGAGCAGTTCAATCGCCGTGGCGGTAACCATGCCGCCGCCGGCGCCTGACCAGCCGCCGGCAGTGCGTGTCCCCGGTGCGCAAACGATCCTTGAGGGATCATCTTTGGTGTTGTCCGCGAGCAACGCGATCACGGTTTCCGACGTTGATGCCGACGGCGGCAATGAACAGGTAACCCTTACCGCAACCAGCGGCACGCTCACGCTCGCTGCGACGAGCGGCCTCACCTTCTCCAGCGGCAGCGCCAATACCAGCATGACGTTCACCGGCACGCTTGCGAGTTTGAACTCCGCCCTCAATGGCCTGAGATTCACGCCTGCCGCCATGTTTTACGGAAGCGGCGGGATTTCGGTCACGATCGACGATCTCGGCAACACCGGCGCAGGCGGGGCACAGACTGCATCTGCAAGCGTTGCAATCAATGTGACTGAGGTCAACCAGCCCCCGGCGCTATCGATGCCGCCGGCCCAGTCAGCGGCTGAGAACGGGACGCTTCTTTTTTCCAGCAGTGCCGGAAACGCCATCGCAGTCAGCGACAGCGATGATAACGGGGCCGCCGAGCAACTGTCCCTTTCCACGACTACCGGCACATTGACGCTTGTGTCGATGGCCGGAATCACATTTACCACGGGCGCCAACGGGTCGGCGGCCATAACGGTGACCGGGACGCTTGCCGCATTAAACGCCGCGCTCAATGGATTGAGCCTGACGCCCTCGGCCGGCTATTCAGGGACGGCAACGCTCAGCATCGGCGCAAACGATCTGGGCAACTCCGGGGCCGGCGGTGCACTCGGCGCTTCGGCCTCGGTTCAGGTCACATTCGTTTCGTCGTTGACGGTCACGACAGCATCCGACGTGGTGGATGGAACGACGACCTCCATCAACGCATTGCTGGCCAATCCCGGCGCGGACGGAAAGATTTCCCTGCGCGAAGCGATCATGGCGGCCAACAACACCGCCGGCCAGCACGAGATCGATTTCGATATTGCCACCGGCGGGGTGCAGACCATTTCGCTCGCCACGTCGCTGACGCAGATCACCAACTCCCTCATCATCAACGGCGCTACCGAGCCCGGATACGCGGGCACGCCGCTTATCGAATTAAACGGCCAGAGCGCGCCGTTCGGCGCGATCGGCCTTTCCATCGCCGCGAGCAATTGCACCGTTCGCGGGCTGGCGGTTTACGGATTCAGCGGCAATGGAATTGACGTGCTTCCGGTTGGTGCAAACAACATCACCATTCAGGGGAACTACGTCGGCATTACCGCCGCCGGCACGGCTGTTTTCAATGGCACCGGCGTGGTGCTGGCTAATTCGTCGGACGATCTGGTCGGCGGAACTGCGCCCAGCGAGCGAAATATCATCTCGGGGAACTATTCATACGGCCTGGAAATCTTCGGCGCCGGCTCGAGCAATGATGTTGTTGCCGGCAATTACATCGGCACGGATCCCACCGGCGCAACGGCTGTTGGAAATGCGACCGCCGGCGTTTATGTCGACGGGGCATCGGGCAACTTCATCGGGCTGGCCAGCCCTGGCGGGGGAAATCTGATTTCGGGCAACGGGGGATATGGCATCGAGGTGGCCGGTACCGCACCGGCCAACAATGTTATCCAGGGGAATCTGATCGGCACCAACGCCGCCGGCACTGGGGCCCTGGGAAATGCCAATGATGGCATTTATCTGAATGGCGCGACGGGAACGCAGATCGGCGGTTTAACGGCCGCGGCGCGGAACGTCATTTCCGGCAACGACACTGCCGCCAACACTGCCGACGGAATCTGGATCGACGCTGGTTCGGCAAACGTGGTGCAGGGCAACTACATCGGCGTGGATTCCAGCGGCGCAGCTGCATTGCAAAACTACGCCAACGGCGTGCTGGTTCAGAATTCCCCGGGAAACCAGATCGGCGGCATTGCCGCCGGCGCGGGGAACATCATCTCCGGCAACGGAAGCCAGGGCCTGGAAATCACCGGCCTTTCCGCCACGGGAAATCTCGTCGAAGGAAATTACATCGGCACCAATGCCGCCGGCGATGCTGCCATCAGCAACGGCAGCGACGGGATTCTTCTCTTCACCACCACCGCAAACACCATCGGCGGAACAGCCGCCGGCGCGGGGAACCTCATCTCCGGCAACACCAATTCCGCCAACCTCGCCGACGGAATCTGGATCGACGGCGGGTCGGCCGATGTGGTGCAGGCAAACCAGATCGGCACCAATGCCGCGGGCAATGCCGCCCTGGGAAACTTCAACGATGGAATCGACATCGAGGTCTCGGCCAACAACGTGATCGGCGGCATTAGCGCGGGCGCGGGAAATGTCATCGCCTGCAACGCCAAGGGCGTGGTGATCATCGGCAGCGGCGCGACCGGCAATGCCATCCGCGGAAACGCCATCTACGCCAACGCCACGCTGGGAATCGATCTTGGCGATGATGGCGTTACCGCCAACACCGGATCGCTGAGCGCATCTTTGCCGAACAACGCGATGAATTTCCCGGTGTTTCGATCGCTGGCGCTCACGGGAACGAGCCTGGCCGTCGACGGCTACGTGGGGATTGTCGGAAGCAACACGGCCTTCGCCGGCGCGCTGGTCGATATTTACAAATCCGACCAATCCGCCAACGGACAAGGGGTGATTTATCTCGGTACCCTCACCGCCAATGGCGGCGGAAATTTTAACGGCACGCTCAGCGTCAGCGGACTGGCGGCTGGCGATCAGTTGGTTGCAACCGCCACCGATTCCGCCGGCAATACCTCGGAATTCGGCCCCGGCCTTACCGTGCAACTGCTCAATGCCGCCCCGACAATCGCCAGCCCTGCGCCGCAGGCCACCGGTGAGAATACCCCGATCTATTTCTCAACTTCCCGCGGCAACGGCATTGTCATCGTCGATGCCGATGCGGACGGCGGCATCGAGCAGGTAATTCTCTCGGTTGCCAATGGGATTCTGACGCTCTCGCAAACCGCCGGCCTGATGTTTCAAAGCGGATCTGCCAACGGCGCCAGCCTGCTCAATTTCACCGGCACCCTCGCCGACATCAATGCAGCGCTCAACGGCATGGGCTTTTCGCCAAGCCAGGATTTCTTCGGCTCAACAACGCTGAGCATCACTGCCAATGATCTGGGCAACAGCGGCGCGGGAGGTCCAAAAACGACTGGCGCCGCGGTGAATTTGGTGCTTAATCCGGTTGCCCATACGCCGGGCGTCACCAACACCACGACAGCCATCGATACGCAAAGCGCCGGCGGGTTGGTCATCTCTCCCGATCCGTCCGACGGAACTGCCCTGGGGTATTACCAGATCATGCAAATCGTTGGAGGCGCGCTTTTCCTCAGCGACGGCGTAACGCCCGTGAGCGATGGACAATTCATCACCTTCGCCCAGGGGGCGGCGGGATTGAAATTCACGCCGACGTTTAATTCAATTGCCACGGGAAGTTTCAGCGTGCAGGCGAGCAATTCGGCATCGGGCGGATTGGTTGGCGGCATGGTGGCGGCAAACATTACTGTCATCGGAACACCGATTCCCGCCTACACGCCGACTGATACGAATACATCGACACTGGAGAACCACCAGAGCAGTGCGGGCCTGGTGATTTCGCCCAGCGCGTCCGACGCGCTGATTCCAATCTGGTTTGAGATTACGCACATCGAGGGGGGCAGCCTCTTTTTAAACGACGGCATCACGCCAATTCAACCCGGCGAATTCATCACCGCAGAACAGGGCGAAGCGGGCCTTAAGTTTACGCCTGCTCCCGGCTCCACCGGCGCAGGCACCTTCAACGTGCAGGCTTCAGCGACGAGTGATTCCAGCGGCCTGGGCGGGGATGTGATTACCGCTGCGATTTCAGTGAGCGCGCTTGACCGCCCGGTGAATTCTGTGCCCGGCGATCAGTTCGTGCAGCACGATGCACAACTGACTTTTTCCCGCGACACCGCAAACGCGATCGTCATTTCCGATCCAGGCTCCGACGGCTCGGCTGAACTGGTCGACTTGATGGCCGGCCATGGCACGCTTTCGCTGGCATCCACCGCCGGCATCACCTTTATTTCTGGAACGGGAACCGGCAATGCGTCGCTGGAATTCACCGGCACAGTGGCCGCGATTAATGCGGCCTTGAACGGCCTGATATTTGTCCCGGACGCCAACTTCAGCGGCGCTGCGGAATTGCAGCTGGTGACGAGCGACGTGTCGGTCAGCAATGGCGGCGCGAATCTGACCGCGCAGAGCGAAATCGGAATCGAAGTCGTCCCGGCGACTCCCACGACGGTGCCGCAGTTGCCTTTGCCGTCCAATCCGCCAGTCGCGGTTGTCCCGCCGACGCCCCCGGCGGCGGCGGGTCCGGTGCTGGCATCAGCGCCCGTATCTGGCGGGGGAGTTTTGAATTCGCCGCCGGACCAGGCCACCCCGGCGGACGATTCGTCGCCGGCTTCAACACCAGCCGAAGCAGCATCATCTTCGGCCGCATCGACACCGGGCGAAAAATCGCGGCCGGCGGCGGCATCGGCAAACATCGCCTCGCCGTCCGCCACCGTTGTCGCGCCGATTCTTCCACGCCAAAGCGCGCCGCGCTTGGGGCAGGATGATGTGGTGGCCCTACCGGAATTGCCGCGCCAGGCCGATCTCGCCGCGCCGGCCATTTCGCAAATCGCGCTGTCGCCGATTCAACGCCTGGCGATGGAACTTGGCAACCCGGTCGACGAAAACGCCCTGCGCATCGGGACGCTCATGGCGCCGGCGATTCACAATTCATACAGCCACAATGGCAGCGCTCCGGTTGCGTTGGCCGCCAACAGCTCGCTTTGGCGCGACCTCGATCGCATGGAAGATCAGATGAGCACCGAGCACAAGATGCACGTCGTGGCCGGTGCGGCGTCGCTGGTCTCCGTTGGGGTTTCGGTGATGTATTTCATGTGGGCCGTGCGCGCCGGTTCGGTGCTCAGCAGCCTGCTCTCGTCGATGCCGGCCTGGAAGCTGGTCGATCCGCTGCCGATTCTCGATCAGATGGCCGGCAGCCGTGCAGGGAAGCGCGCCCGGGAAAGTGAAGAGGATGATGAATCGCTTGCGTCAATGGTTCAGGGCGCGTCCGACGCGTGAAGGCTGCCCTGAGAATGTGGGGCGGGAATTGCCCGCCAAAACTGTGCCTGGCGGGCGGCGCCCGCCCTACGCGAATCCTTACGGGTCGCGAGTGTCATGAAGGAATGCTTATGCCGTTCGCAATTAGAAAACGATTGAATGCCGCGGCAAACCGCATCTCGGCGCGCACGCGCATTGCCATCGGCCTGGTGTTCCTGCTGGTCGGCGTGCTGTGGATGGCCATTGCGCTGGGGTTTGTGCCCAGCGAGCGCAGCGCGCTCATCGCCGGCCGGAAACAATTCTGCGAAGCCACGGCAGTCTATGGGTCAACCTTTGTCGAGCATGGCGATCTGGGCTCGCTGCAAAGCGCGCTGCAGGCGGTGGTGGCGCGAAGCAACGGCGAAATCCTTTCCGCCGCCGTCAAGCAGGCCGACGGAACGGTCCTCATCGAAGTCGGTGATCGAGTCGCCGGCGGGAAGCCGGCCGCAGGCAACGGCGCCATCGACTCCGATCTCTACGTCCCCATTTACCTCGCCGACAAGACGTGGGGCGGCATTGAAGTGCGTTTCAAGCCTGATGCGACAACGACGGGCCTCGCCGGCTATTTGCGCTCGCCGCAGATGAAGCTTATCAGCTTCGTTGCCGCGGCATGCCTCGTGGTATTCATGCTTTACCTGAGGAAGATGCTTCAGCATCTCGATCCCTCGAAGGTTGTGCCCGGCCGCGTGCGCTCGGCGCTGGACACGCTGGCCGAAGGTTTGCTGGTGGTGGACAAAAATGAAAAGGTGGTGCTGGCCAACCAGGCGTTCGCCACGATCGTGGGCCGCAAGAGCGATGAGATGCTCGGCGCGCGGGCGTCGCATTTTCAATGGGCATTCGAGGCGGGCGATTCCCGCGAATTTCCCTGGACCCGCGCGCTGCGCGAGGGACAGCCGCTCGTCGGCATTCGAATGCACCTGATCGATTGCAATTCCAATCGGAGGACGTTCACGGTCAATTGCTCGCCGGTGCTGGGAAACGATGGCGCCTATCGCGGCGTGCTGAATAGCTTCGACGATATCACCCAGCTTGAGGCCAAAGAGGTCGAACTGCGCAAGTCCAAGGACGCCGCCGAATCGGCCAATCATGCCAAGAGCGACTTCCTGGCGCGGATGAGCCACGAAATTCGCACCCCGATGAACGCCATTCTCGGCTTTGCCGAGGTTCTGCGCCGCGGCTACGAGCAAAACGAGCAGGAGCGCCAGGAGTATCTCGACACCATCCACGGCAGCGGCAAACACCTGCTGGAACTGATCAACGATATCCTCGATCTCTCGAAAATCGAGGCAGGCAAACTGGAAATTGAGCTGGGTCGCTGCTCGCCGCACCAGATCATGACCGAAACCCTCTCGACCATGATGGTCAGGGCGCGCGAGAAGAATCTGACGCTTGATTTGAGCTGGACCAGCGACGTTCCCGAGACCATTGAAACCGACGCCACGCGCTTCCGGCAGGTGATCACCAACCTGGTGGGCAATGCGATCAAATTTACCGACAAGGGGTCGGTGCGGCTGGCCGCCCGCGTTGCGCGCGATGGGCCTTCGCCAAAGCTGGTGGTTGACGTGATCGATACCGGAATCGGCATGAAAGGCGATGCCCTCGGCCGAATCTTCCAGCCGTTCGCGCAGGCGGATACCTCAATCACGCGCCGCTTTGGCGGCACCGGCCTTGGTCTGTCGATCAGCCGGCAGATCGCCGATGCCCTAGGCGGCAGCCTTTCAGTCACCAGCGAAGTGGGAAAGGGAAGCGTTTTCACATTGACCATCGACACCGGCTCGCTTGAGGGAATCCCGACGCTGAATCGCGATGAGCTTATAACCGCAGTTGCCTCCCGCAAAGCAGACGGCCCGGTGCTTCGCCTGCCGGGAACGCGCGTCCTGCTGGTTGAAGATGGCGTTTCCAATCGCAAGTTGATCATGCTGGTGCTGGACCGCGCCGGCGCGGTGGTGGAATGGGCCGAGGATGGAAAGACCGGCTCGGAGATGGCGCTCGGCGGGAATTACGATGTTGTGCTGATGGACATGCAGATGCCGATCATGGATGGCTACACCGCCGCCCGCCTTTGCCGGTCGAAGGGATTGACGACGCCCATCATCGCGCTGACGGCCCACGCGATGCGCGGCGACGAGGAAAAATGCCGCGATGCCGGCTGCACCGGATTCCTCACCAAGCCGATCGACATGGATTTATTGGTTCGCACCATCGGCCAGGCGAGCGGCAAGTGCGCGATCGAAAACGCCGCGGATTTTGCGCCTCGATTCAAGGGTTCGGCAGTTGCGTCGCTGCCGCGCGAAAGTGCACTCGGTGCGATTCCTGCCGCCCTCACCTCGACGCTGCCCAGCAGCGATCCGGAGTTCTGCCAGATCATCGTGGAGTTTGTCGACCGGCTGCATCAGCAGTTGGGCGCGATGCAGCAGGCGTGGGAGAAACAGGATTTATCGGAGCTGGCGTCGCTGGCCCACTGGCTGAAGGGCTCGGGCGGCACAGCCGGTTTTGCCGCGCTGACCGATCCAGCCCGCAAACTCGAGCAGCTCGCCCGCGACAAAAAGCTCGAGGAAATCGCCGGCGCCATCGGCGCGCTGAACGAATTGGCCGAACACATAGTGGTGCCGCCGGTTGAGAACGCGCCGGCGCCGGCAACTGAAGCGTCCGCGTAACGCGCGAAGTCCGCAAGGTCCGCCCTGGCGGGCGCGGAGGCGTGCGAGAGGTAAGACTCAAGGCTTTATTCAACCTCGCCGTTCCGGTGTTCGCAGAAGCGGACCGACGAACATATTTTTGCTCAGTGTGATCGGCTTGGAGAACTGCAGAGGAATTCAGTGCGCTGCCCTGGAGGGAAATGGATTACCCGCGGGGCAAATCAGGGAGATTACAAGATGCCGTCGAGCGATGCTTCCAAACCGATTGACATTTCCGCCCCGGTCGTTTCGTCTGCGCCGGCGACTGCCGCCGCCCAGGCCGACGCCGATCCGCGCACCACGGCCAAAATCGCCATCATCGACGATGAACCGATCAACATTAAAGTAGTCCGCAAACATCTGCAAAATTCAGGATATCGGAATTTCATCGCCACCTCCGATGCCGCGTCGGCCTTTTCGCTGATCTCGCGCGAGCAGCCGGACGTGGTGCTTTTGGATGTCATGATGCCGCAGGTGAACGGCATCGAAATTCTCCGCGCCATCCGTTCTGCGCCGCGGCTTCGGCATATTCCGGTTTTGATCCTGACAGCATCGACTGATTCAGAAACAAAGCTGCAAGCCCTGGATGCCGGCGCGACTGATTTTCTCGCCAAGCCGGTCGATCCGAGCGATCTGGCTCCGCGCATCAAAAACGCGCTGATCGTCAAGGCGCATCACGACCACCTGTGCCGATACTCCGAAATGCTTGAGCAGCAGGTTCGCGCGCGAACGGCGGAACTGGAGCTTTCGCACCTTCAGGTGATTCTCTGCCTGGCACGGGCGGCGGAATATCGCGACGACACCACCGGCCGGCATGTCATCCGCGTCGGCCGCTACGTCAGCATTCTTGCCAACGAGCTGGGGTATAACGAAAAAGACGCCACGCTCATGGGCTTGGCCGCACAGCTTCACGACGTCGGCAAAATTGGGCTTCCCGATGGCATCCTTCTCAAGCCCGGCCGCCTGAACAAGGACGAATTCGAGGTGGTAAAGCGCCATTGCGAAATTGGCGACCGCATCGTTCAGCCGGTCGACGATGACGACTTGAAGGAAATTAAAATCGCTTACAACGAGCAGGTCAGCGCGCAGTCGCCGCTGCTGCAGATGGCCGGGCGAATTGCCCGCTCGCATCACGAATGGTGGGACGGCAACGGCTATCCGCGCCGCCTGGCAAAAGAGGCCATCCCAATCGAAGGGCGGATCACCAGCGTCGCCGATGTTTTCGACGCGCTGACGAGTGAGCGCCCGTACAAGACCGCCTATCCCCCGGCCAAGGCGCTTGAAATCATGGAAAAAAACCGCGGGACGCAGTTCGACCCGGTCATTCTGGATGCCCTGTTGCGCCGTCTCGATGGCATCCTGAAGGTTTACAAGGAGCAAGCCGACCCGTCGATTCTGTCCGCCGCTTGATCCACGCCGCTCGTGCCGCTATTCTCCCTCACCACGGCCGAGTACCCAAGTGGACTAAGGGGACGGATTGCAAATCCGTTATTCGTGGGTTCGAATCCCACCTCGGCCTTCAGTCTCTGAATTTTTCTTTTCGGCATTTCTTCCCATGCGTCAATTCAAGGATGGCATTAACCCCTGCGAGCAATGGGGGATATTGTTTCCCTTGTTCGTACAGGAACACCAAAGGAAAAAAGGCGGCTTCGCTCAATTGAGCGAAGCCGCCTTTGCTTGAGACTTGTATTTCCGCGATTATTTCGCGTGGGTCGTTTTCCTGGTCGACTTCTTCTTTGTCTTGTGCGATTTCGTTGCCTTGTGGGCCTTGTGCGCCTTTGTTGCCTTATGGGCCTTGGTTGCCTTGTGCGACTTCGTTGCCTTGTGAGCCTTGGCTTTCACGGCTTTGTGCTTGCGGCGATGCTTGGTCTTGGCCTTGGTCACTGAATGCTTCACAACCCGCGCCGGTGTGGCGGCGGGGGTGGTGGTCGTGATGGCGGCCACCGCGGGGGCGGCTGATACGTGGCTGGCATGGCGCGCCAGGCTGATGGCCGGGACGGTGCACAGCGCAATCGCGCCGGCGGCCAACCATTTCACAATTTTCGTCGAGATCACGGGCTACTCCTTGCCGAAAGGACGGTCCTCCCACACTTCGCCCGCAAAGGCGGCGGCGAATCGGGCGGCTCCACTGGTCACGCCGCGCAACAACGCCCGGCTGGGATTTATATCGGACGTGCGGCAGGACAAGCTTGAAAAAGCACAGTCGGCGGAATTCTGACGCGATCGCGCGAACGAAACTCTTCGCAGCCGTTGGCTTCAACCAAAACGCGCGCCAAGGACGCCAAGAAGCCAAGAGCGCCAAGATAGAATAATTTCTCTTGGCACTCTTGGCGGCTTGGCGATCTTGGCGCGGAATTCTTGTCGGAAACACGAATCGGCAGGATATCTTCGAAGGTCACGGGGGGATTCTGACGCAGGAAATCACTTCGCTTCCTTCGTCCTTTTCGTACCTTCGCGTCGAGAATCTCGATCCCTCAACCGCCCGCGTACCTTCGCGTCGAGAATTTCTATCCCTCCACAACCCGGATTTCCACCTGCCCGTTGTGCAACCTCGCGGCGAAGCGCGGCTGGGGGAAGGTGGCGGAGCCGTGAACGATGTGGCCGTCGCGCATGTCGAAGACCGAATCGTGCCAGGGGCAGGTGACGCAGCCGTTCTCGAATTTGCCTTCATCCAGCGGGCCACCGGCGTGGCTGCACACCGCGCCGATCGCGTAGACCTTGCACCCCTCGCGATAGAGCATCACCGGCTTGCCGTCGATCTCCACGCGCTTTGGCGTTTTTGATTTGAATTGCGAGGGAAACGTCCGTGCCAACCTTGGCAATGCCGGATAGCTGGTTTACTGCTTTCTCGGCTTCGATGGTGAGCTCAGCCATGGAAACTCCTCGCGTGGTTTGGGACTGCGCGGGAGTTTGCAAACAGGGTGCCAGTGTCGAGGTTGGTGGCTCTATCTCCGAGCCCTTCTGGCGCCGAATAGATTCCGCGGCACCAGCAGCACCAGGCACGCGAATACGGCGAACGTAAGAAGGGACACAGCCCAGACGAGTGTCTCAAGGCGCATCTGCTGGATCTGCTTTCGATAGATGATTGGAGTGCTGGTGGCCGGAGAATTCCAGGCGCTATTGATATACATCAGCGCGTTATAGCCCAGCCACGCAATGCCGATGAGGATAAAAATCCGGCCAATACGAAGATTGAAAAGCATCATAAGGCCGCCGATGGCGAAGATGAAATTGCAAATGAGCGAGAGAATAGAGCGTGCCCAAATCTCTCGAATCGAAGCCCTTGTAACGGCCGGACCAAATCCACGGCGCGCAGGCGCTGGCGCTTGGAAGCATTGGGAAAGCGGGTAGATCTGGCGAATCGCATTGACGTTCGCGACAGACCGGGCGGTTACGAGCGAGCCGCTGATCAGCGCAATGATGGCAACCACTTTCGCCAGCGGCCGCCAGGCGGAAATTGAAACATGATCGATCGGGCGGAGATAGGTCAGCGGGATAGGGGGAACGGCTGACATGGTTGTCCTCTTGTTGGAAAGTTAGCAATTTGCGGAACGGCGTGCGGCGAATACCGCGACGATGCACAGCAATGGATAGGCGACTGAAAGCACGGTCGCATTGGCGATAGCCAGTAAATGCCATGTGGGATCAAAAAATGTCACGGATTGAGACTGCGCGACCGCCGCGGTGGCCGCCTGCCACGCGGTGGCACACGTCTGTGCGCGGATACCGAGCATCAGAATTGCTGCGAGCAAGAGAAAACCGCGTCCTGCCTTCCACCCTGCCCGCCCCAGTGTCGCGGCTATCAGCAGCAACGCGCCGGTTGTCAGAACCACCACTGGGCCGCCAACGCGAATGAGCTGCGCCATCGCGGGGTCGGCGTTCGGCGCGGTCAGTTGGAAATCGCTGAGCTGGTAAAACGCCCCATAAGCCAGCACGAAGCCAGCAACGATAAACGCCGTGGCAAAGACCCATGCGGCGATGAAGAGCATGCGAAACACGCCGGTGTAATCGGGGACGAATGGGCGGGTGGCGGGATCGTTTTGCATTATTGGCAGCCTGGTTTTTGTGTTGGTTTGGCAGCGGAATCATGCCGCGCGAAAGAGGGTTGGCCGGGTTAGAATAATCGATGTAAGAATGAGATAAACCGCGCTGCCGATAGGAAGGTAAATCCCTTCATCGGTGGTTCGCTCCCAACGCGCTCCCATTCTAAAGTGCGAATACAGCAAAACCGACTGAATTGCCAGAAACGTCAGCCAGCCAGCGCCGGCAAAAATCGCAACGCGGCCCATGCGCACTTTGAACAAAACAAGCGCTCCGCCGATGACGACGGCGGCCGCAGCGAGAAGGTTAAGACCGATCCGGATGCATTCAAGAATCAAAGTGGGATCCAGGAGAAAAGTTGATCCCGAGCGCGTCGCTGCGGCAACCTGAGACCGGAGTTGGGAGAATTCCTCACTCATGGCATATCCGCAAAGCAATCCGCTGAAGATGCCAATCAGCGCGACCATTCGCGCCATCGCCGTCCATGGCGAGTGGGGGTTCGCAGTTTTGGCGCGTCGATATTGCAAAGGGGTTGCTGGCGTTGGGGAAATGGACATCACATTCCTCACTTATTGTTTGCTACTTCCCGCGCCGGGCCGCCGTCGCGAGAAAGCCAACGACGCACAAGATCGGAAACGTTATGGAAAGCAGCATGGAATCGAGCGGCATCGGCTCGTGCATGCGGGCGGAAAAACTGCCGGTGACATAATACGGCGCAACGCACCAAATCCGATAGGCGATGAACGCAAGGCCAAGAATGAGGATAAGCCACCGCCCAAGGGCGCTTCCAAAAAAGAGGAACGCCGACGCGAGGATTGACAGCACGCCCCAACCCAGAAAGACCAGCTCGCCCACTAATTCGCCTTTGCTTTGCTCGGGAGATGGACGGTAGCCGAATGTCCCCGCGTACTGCATCGAATTCATATACCTGGCGTAAGCCCAATACATCGAAAGGACGCTCCCCGCAACGCAAAGAAGACCGAGAACCATTGCCGCCCATGCCAGGAAACGCACCACGCCGCGGCGCTCTTGCTCGAAGCGCGCCTGGGAATCATGCACCTGTGCGGCATGGTCGGCATCCAACGGCTGAAAAGTCATGGCGGCTTTATTCCTTTCATGATGATCGGGAGAGTCGTCCAAGAGCCGCCCCTTGAATTGCAACGCGACCGTCCTCGGCGGATCTGTCGAGAATCATACACGTGCGCCGGGCAGCCGCGATAGGATGAATGCAACGGTGAAATATCGCGTTTCCCAGCGGATCATTTCAACGTCCGATCCACCACCGCCTGCACTTTGGCGATCTTTTCATCCGCCGTGGCGCGATCGGGGGCCTCGGCGATGATGCGCATGATCGGCTCGGTGTTGCTGGGCCGGGCGTGAACCCAGGCGGTGGGCCAGTCGATTCGGATGCCGTCCTGCGTGTCTACTTTTTCATGGGCGAATTCCTTCTTCAACGCCTCGACAGCGCGGTCGGCATCTTCTCTGCGGCATTCGAATTTTGTTTTCACGATCTCATATTTGGGAATGTCGTCAACGAGCTGGCTGAGGGTCTTTCCAGTGGCGGCCATCAGTGACAGGACATAGGCCATGCCGACCATGCTGTCGCGGCCGGGGACGATGCGCGGGTCGATGACGCCGCCGTTGCCTTCCCCGCCAATGGGAGCATTGTTGTCGAGCATGGCGGCGATGACGTTGGCTTCGCCGACGGCTGTGCGAATCACCCGGCCGCCGGTTTTGGCGGCGACATCGTCGATCATCCGGCTGCTCGATAAATTGGTAACCGCCACGCTGCCGGGCTTGCGCGAGAGGATCCACTGGGCGGCCAGCACCAGCGAATATTCCTCGCCGATGTATGTGCCGTTTTCGTCGACAATTGCCAGACGGTCGGCGTCCGGGTCCTGGGCAAAACCGACGGCGGCCTGCTGGCGGCGAACTTCGGCGCAAAGGCCGGTGAGATTTGCCGCGGTGGGCTCCGGCTCATGGGGAAATTGGCCGTCGGGCGTGGCGTGAATGTGAATGAGCTGGCAGCCTAGCTTATTGAGCAGCGTGGCCGTGGCGACGCAGCCGGCCCCGTTGACGCTGTCGAGGACGACTTTATATCGGCGGGTGGAAATGCCGAGCATGTCGACGTAATCGAGCACGCTTTTCACGTGCAGGGCATGTGTCGTGGTATTTTTCGATGGCGGAATCAGTTGCTGTACGGGGACGTAAGCCGTGGCCATGTCATTATAGAGCGCCTTGATATCCATCGCATCCAGCGGCGGCGGGGCGACGGCCTGACGGTTCAAAAATTTCAGGCCGTTCCATTGGATTGGATTGTGCGAAGCGGTGGCGATGATGCCCGCGTCGGCGCCCAGGTGCTTCACCATCATCGCCACGCCGGGCGTGCTGACCACATCCAAGTCGATGACCTCGATGCCGCTGGCGGTGAGGGCGGCAATGGCCGAGTCGCGCACCCAGACCCCGCTGGGCCTCGAATCGCGGCCGAAGACCACGCAAAAATGTTTGCCGTCGGCAGGCTTGGCAGTTTTCTTCAGCCAGGCGGCGAAGGCCGAGGCCATCCGGGTGACAACGGTGGGGGTGAGGGTTGCACCGATGGTGCCGCGGGTGCCTGAGACACCGATCATGAGAGCTTCCATGCAGGTTCCTTCCAGTGGCACGGGCATCCTGCCCGTGCTGTTTTTTACGAACACTGACAATCAATGCCCACCGTAAAATGCACGGGCAAGATGCCCGTGCCACTGTTAGCATTATTCGTTTGCCCGCGCTGCTGGCAAGCCTTATCATTCCAACGATGTACTTCACTCCTTCCAGCATTCGCTGCGTCTGTACGGGCGGCCGGTGTCATCGGCCGCTATAAGATTTGTCATTCCTGTTTTCGCATCGAAAATCCGGCCGGGCTTAACATCGGCCAGCGTTTGACCCTGGATCATTACCATGAACCGCAGCGATCTTTCCGAATATTTACCCAAGGCCGTTGAGAAACTTGTGCAAAGCGTGTTGGCCGAGCCGGAGATGCAGCACCTGAACCGCGTTCTGCTGCCGGACCGGGATGTGATCATCGAGATCATCAAGCGGCTAAGGCAGCTTATTTTCCCGGGCTATTTCGGCAAGCCGGGCTTGAACCGCGAGAACATTGCCGAGCGGCTGTTGGAAGTTCTCGAGGAAACCACCGGCATGCTCTACGAGCAGGTGCGCTGCTGCCTGCGCTTTCGCAGGCAGCTGCCGGGCGCTGCCAGCTCGGGGGCGCTGTGCGAGGAATGCGACAGTGACGCCGCCAAGTTTGTGGCTGCGTTTCTCGATCGCCTGCCGGCTGTGCGCGAGATGATTTCCTTCGATTTGAAGGCCCATTTTGACGGCGACCCCGCCGCCCAAAGTCCGGATGAAACGATTTTTTGTTATCCGGGATTATTCGCCATCGTGGTGCAGCGGGTGGCGCACGAGTTTTACAAGATGGATGTGCCGATGCTCCCGCGCATCATGACCGAATACGCCCACAGCATCACCGGCATCGACATTCACCCCGGCGCCAAGCTGGGCAAACGCCTGTTCATCGACCACGGCACGGGCGTGGTGATCGGCGAAACCACCGAGATCGGCGATAACGTAAAAATCTACCAGGGTGTAACCCTGGGCGCTTTAGCCCCGGCGTTTGGCCAGCTTTTGCGCGGGCGGAAGCGCCATCCCACTATCGAGAACGATGTGACGATTTACGCAGGCGCGACAATTCTGGGCGGCGACACGATTATCGGGCGCGGCGCGTTGATCGGAGGCAACGTGTTCCTAACGCGCAGTGTGCCGGCGTTAAACCAGGTGACTGCCGAAGCGCCAAACCTGAAATATCGCAAGCGCCCCAGCCGCGAGGAGAAAAACGCCGAATATCTGGGTTTTCAGATATAAGCCGGCTGGACGGTTTCATGTAGCTTTGGATGAAGACGTAGCGTTCATGCAACACATTGATGTTGCCCGGAGGCATCATCCGGCATAATCGGACCTTCGCCATCCGGCAGGTCTGAGACAGCGAAATGATCTTCGCTTCCCGATTGCGGCTGTTTCGGGCTACTTCCGCCACCACCAAGGTGGTTCGACGTATTCGTGGAATTCACTGGCATCGCGTTTTCTAATGCACTGTCGTGAAGCGATTGTTAATCATTCTCGCCGCGGGATTATTGACCGGATGTGCCGTCAATCAGACCCCGCAGGCGCGAAGGGATGGCTTAGGGCCCCACGAATATGAGCCGGCCTCGGCGTCGGGATTGGCGTTTGATGCGCCGGTTGCCGCGTCTTACGACCTGCCGGGCCTGGATCGTGCCGCCCGCGAGCCGGGGGTTTATATTGGGTATCAGGATGTAACGACCGAAATCTTCTCGATCGGCACCATCGACAACCAGACCCAGGATCCCTGCCTCGACTCCTACGATCGCTGGAGCTACACCGAAAAAACCGGCACGCGCACGCGATAAGCCGGGCATTTCCCGCACCGAACTGGAAACGAATGAGCCGCGGACGGAGGG
>DASRRM010000032.1:0-36658 GCA_035695715.1 Tepidisphaeraceae bacterium | reverse complement strand
AGGTTCGCGCAGCATACTTGAGCCAGGATGGCCGGGCCGACACGTTTCACGAGCAGCGTCCTCGCGGCTCCGCCGTGGGCCGCAATCGTGCCAAGGCGTTCCAAGCCGCCAGGTGAAGCGCAGAGACGGGCGTGCACCCCCATTGCTCTCGATTATTGCGAAGTTGCCGCCTCCATGTCCGGAGCATCGTCCTCCAATATGCCGCATCTCGGCCATATATATATTTAGTATCATATATTTGCGATACAACGACGCCAAAACCAGCGCATTTCGTTGCAAACCAGCGCATGGCACCCCGCTTGCGGGGTAAAAAACGAGGGTGGGGAAGAATTGGAGTGCACACCATTGCACGCCATAAGTCGTTTGTTTTCTACAGTGCCATTTCATAAATCTCGCGCAACTCGACCTGGCCCACCTTGCGCGGATTAAACGTCGCCGTCCATTGTTTGGCGGCGATGGCCGAAAGTTCATCGAGCTTCCCGGCATCCGCGCCGACTTCAGCCAGCTTGCGCGGCAGATGGCCGGCATCGAGAAGTCGCTCGATGCTTTGAGCCAGCAACTCGGCGTTTTCATTTAACGACGCGTAGGGATTCCCGTCGCGGGAATTGAAGCGGACGACTTGTGGAAGCATCAGACCGACGGCAACGCCATGCACTGTGCCGCAGACGGCGGTCAGGCCGTTGGCCAGGGCGTGGGCTGCGCCGAGCATGGAATTTTCGATGGCCGCCCCGGCCAGGTGTGCGCCAAGAAGCATTTGCTCGCGGGCTTTGGCGTCCTTCGGATCGCGCATCGAGCGCTGGAAGCCGCTCTCCAGAAGCTGCCAGGATTCGCGGGAAAGACGTCGCGACGTTTCGGTTCGCTTATTCGTCGCGGCGGTTTCCACGGCGTGGGCGACGGCGTCGATTCCCGTGGCGGCTGCAACCTTGGGCGGCTGCGTCGCGGTCAAATCGGGGTCGAGCAGGGCTACTTTCGGCAATGCCTTCTTGTCGCCGCACGCCATCTTCTGGTGCGTTTCCGGATCGGTGATCAGGGCGAAGCTCTGGGCGTCGCTGCCGGTGCCGGCGGTGGTGGGAATGGCAATCATTGGGAGCATCGGCTTGGTGGCCTTGCCGACGCCCCAGTAATCCTGCATGCGCCCGCCGTTGCTGTAGAGAAAGTTGATTCCCTTGGCACAGTCCATCGAGCTGCCGCCGCCGAGGCCGATGATCAGGTCCGGCTTAAAATCCCGCGCCGCGAAAAATCCCCGGCCCACATGAACGATCGTGGGGTTTTCCTCAACGCCATCAAAAACCCGCACGGCAATTCCCGCCTGATACAACGATCGCACCGCCCGCTCGACGTGCCCCGCATCGCGAATCCCCGGATCGGTGACCAGCAATACGCGCTGTCCCTTCTCGGCGGCAGTGATGTCGCCGAGGTGGTTCAAGTTGCCGCTACCGAAAGCGACGCGCACGCCGGAACCTTCGATCGGAAGGGGAATGGAGGAGGTGGGTAGGTCGAGCATCGTTTTGTTACTACGGTTGTCTTTGGTCGGGGATGAAGGAGGGATGAAGGGTGATGGGATAAATGGGTGAGAGGATGTTCGGGAGGAACGCCGTCGCGTTTTCAACCGGTCCCTTCATCACCGTCATCCACTCATCCCTTCACCCCATCTCCCACCCACCCCTCATCGTCAAGCTCCCGCCAACTGAAACGCCCGTTGGCGATACAGGTGCTCGAACAAATTCCCTTCGTGAGGCTGATCCCAGCTAAGCTGGTACGTCGGCACCGGCCCGATATTCAGCCGGTCGATGTTGTCGCAGCGCATCATTGTGCGCCGGAATTTAGCATCGTCGGTCAATACGGTGGCGACGAGCGTATCGCCGATTTTTTCGGGAATCTCGCTGGTCGGACATTCGACCACCGACGCAAACGGGAAGAGATATTCCTTGTTCGCCAGCGCATGCTCGACGTCGCAGCGCACGATGGTCGGCAAAAGCCAGGCAAGTCGGCCTTCCTGCACCAGCCGGGGTGAGCCGCGATACTTTTCCGTCACATCAACCGCGCCCGGCATCTGGGCGTCGATGGACGTATTCATCCGGACGGCCATCTGAGCATTGGCGAATGCCGCGACCTGGGCATTGGGGTCGTCGGCGGGCAATGCCTTTACCGTCGCCAGCTTTTTCGCCAGGGTATCGGCGATTTTGTCGGCGTACTTTGGCGTCCATACCCCCGAGGCATTGATGCACGATCGCCCGCCATTGGCGGCGATGGAGCCGATCATCAGGTCGATGTGTTTTTCCCAATTCTCGGCAGCGTCATCGCCAAGAATCACCTTGCTCCAGCCCGGGCCGTGCACTTCGATGCGGGAGTCTTTCGCCCAGGCTTTGGTCGTCGCGGCATCGCCAAAAAGCATCGCCCGGTCGACCACTTGCAGCAGCGTGCTCGCTCCGCCATGGTCGGTTGGATAAAAGCCAAACGCCGCGGGCGGCATGCCGGCGGCAATGAACGATTGAATCATCCGATATGGCGTCCACGGCTCTTCGCGGCCGGGTTTCAGCACGATGGGCGCTTTGAGGGCCACCGCCGGCGCCCATAGCGAATGCACGCCGGGCGAATTGCTCGGCAAAACCGCGCCGAAAATCCGGCCCTCACGGTAATAGCTCAGCGTGCGCCCGTCATCATCGCCAAACCCCTTGTCGAGAATGGACAGATCAAACCCGCGCGTCAGGCCGGCTAAAATCACGTCCATTTCGTCGAGAATTCGATGGATCTTTTTCGCGTTCCCCCGGCAATAACTGTGCGGCATGCCCGTGGTGGCCGACAGATGCTTGATGTAATCGTCAAACGTCTGGCGGTTTTCGCCGATGGTGATCGCGCCGTTGAGAAAAACGTCGGCGGCTTCCTTGCACAGCGCCACCAGCTCTTTAATCGTGAACTGCTCAAGTACGGAATCGTCCATCTTATGAACGTCGCGGCTGATAAGCCCGCTGTTGGCCATGCTTACCTCGGCCACCGGTTCGCCGTTGGCGTGGTGAACAAGGGTGATTTTATCGACGGATTCATAGGGTTCGCCATGACGCAGGATCGGAATATGCAGCATGTCAGTCATTACCTCCGGTGCAAAAGCGCGTTGCATCTTAGGCTGCCGGCAGCGGATGGTCACGCGACAGGCACCGGCAACATTCCAGCCGCATGGAGTGTGATGAAGATTAGTCCGGCTTACGGCTTGTTCTTGGCCGCCTTGGCTTTGGCGTACCAATCTTTTGCCGCGGCGGGGTCGGCGGCGACGCCGGTGCCGTGCTCGTAGGCTGATCCGAGCGCGGTCATTGCGTCGGCATTGCCCAGCTTTGCCGCCACTGTATAGAAGTGGAAGGCCTGCGCTTCATCCTTCTTGATGCCCTGGCCGTCGGCATAAACTTTGGCCAGCGCGTAGGCGGCGTCGGCGTTTCCAAGCTGGGCGGCCTGGTGGAAATACTGGATCGCCTTGGGCGTGTCCTGAGGAACGCCGTCCCCGTGCAGGCTTTTTGTTCCCAGGGCAGCGATGCGCCGGGCCATTCCCGCGGTCCCGCCGCCGGTGTCCGCGCTTCCGCTCTCGTCGCTGCTTGAATCATCCCTGTGCGCCTGCGCGATGGTCGGCGAATTGACGACCACAGGCGCTTGGCTGCGATGATATACGATTAGCAAGAGAATGATCGCCACGCTTCCAAATAGGACGACGCCTAATGCGATGATCAAAACAGCGATCTGCTTGCCGCTAACCCCCGGAGGCGGCGCTTTGGTCCGAACAGGTGCGGCCTGCGTCACCGGAGAAGCCGGGTTGGAGTTGAATAAGCCCGCAACTACCGAGGCGTCGACCCACGCCTCGGTTCCCTCCTGCCATAACTGGTCGTTTGCAGCCAGTTGGCCCGCGGCGGCCATGTGCTGCAAGGTGGGAAAATCGACCGGGCCGAGTTGCTGGCCGTTTTGGTGGTAATACCAGTTACCCATCTGAGCCTCCTTCGCTGTTGGCTTAAAATACGGCCCGCTCGGGATCAGTCAGATTAGCCTTTGTTGTGCCAGCTTTCCACGAAGAGGCGAAAATTTGCGCCGGCGGGTGAGCAACCAGGCTATCGGCGGCGCCAGCAGCGCCAAAGTCGAGGGTTCGGGAACCGGCGCAAGAGATACGCCTTTGAATGTGGAGTCGCCCGGCGCGTCGGCGAGCACTGCGAATGATTCGCCGTTGGGTTCCGTGGTCGCCGATAACACGTCGGTGATCCCATAAAGATAGGTTTGATCCACGTCGTTGATGGTCGAGCTGGTGGCATATAATTCCACGACGTTGTTGCTCACCTGACCCGCCAATCCCATCAAGCCTGTAACGCCATGGCTGTTGCTGTTGGCCACCAGGCCTAATCCCTGGGCGAGGGTATAGTCCAACTGCCAGTTTCCATCGACGAGCGACCATTTCTGCAATCCGCCGTCGCCGAGCGAACTCGACGCGCTGGATTGTTTCGGATTTCCACTGTCGGCCACGTACAGCGTGGTGGGATTGGCAAAGAAATAGTTCTCGGGGCTTAAGTTGATTTGCTGGCCGCTTGAATTAATTCCGTTGGTTGTGGCGGCAGTGATGGTGTATTTGCCGGTCCCCCCGGTGTTGCCGAAGCCGCTCAGCATCGCCGGGCCATTGCTGCTGTTGGCCACAGTCGTTGGCGTTCCCGTTCCAAGCGTGCCGATGAAGGAACGATTCGTCGAGCCGTTCTGGCTGTCGGTCGAGACATAAAGCTGGCCGTTATAGACCTGAACAGTCCGGGTATCCTGCGATGATCCCGACCCGCCGTC
The DNA here is from genome assembly GCA_035695715.1 of Tepidisphaeraceae bacterium. Classification (GTDB taxonomy): domain Bacteria; phylum Planctomycetota; class Phycisphaerae; order Tepidisphaerales; family Tepidisphaeraceae; genus RYN-428. The sequence goes on along the minus strand of DASRRM010000032.1, from coordinate 31,858 downwards.
GTTGCCGGTGATGGATGTGGCCGAGGCGCTGCCGAGGGTGGTGAAGAACACGCCGCCGGTGTTGTCGCCGGTGGCTCCCTGCCCGGAAATGTAGATGTTGGTCCCGTCGGCGGTATAAACGCTGCGAGGGTTATTGGCGTTAAAAACGTTATAGAGCGCTGTCGTGGAATTGACGTTGCCGTTGGCATCGATCAAGGCCACCACGCGCGGCACGGGGGTATAGCCTTGTCCGGTCAAACTGCCGGACTGTCCCAATTTCGTATTCGTGGAACTCGGGCTGTAGGTGGCGGGGCTGGCGTTGAATGTCGCGGCGTTCACGCCATACCCGGCAATCGCCAGGTAACGGCCGTCGCCAGAAAGCTGCAATGATCCTTCAGTGTTGGATCCGTATTCGCCTGAGACGGCGAAATTAGTGCCGGAATTATTCTGTGGCAGCACGAGCGCGTTGACGAACGTCGCACTGACAGTGCCGGTCGGCACATACTGAAAAAGCGCGAGGGGTGCCGCCTGATCGTCGCCATAAGGCCCGGATGAGGCTCCGGGGACGCCATATCCCTCGACGCTGACCACCACGTCACCGTTGAGAAAAAACGGGGTTGCCAGCGCTGGGGCGCATGCAAGAGCGGCCACGGGAAAAACCGCCGACTTGAGCCACCGGGCTGCCGCATAAGATGATCGACTCATTTTCCCTCCGCAACCGGCCAATTCGACGGCGGTCACCGGCGCTGTTCGCGCGGCATATTCCGGCGACGCGCTGGACCTGCGAATCCCTCATTCCAAATGAAAATGGGGTTTAACTCAGCCCTCTGTCAAACGCCCGTCGGCGGTCGGAAAACCGCCGCCACAAACCAATACAACACGACCCCTATGTACCACCGTCATGAGCCGTTGTGCAAGCAGAATTGCACGCCCATTGGCGGCAAATTGTCCGAACCGAGCGGCGACATTGGGCGTTTGATAAAAGTCGGCTGCGAGCCGCCGCCGATCTTGCTTTCATCCTGCAAAACCCTGGGACACAAAGGTTATCACGCATGAAATCGATTCTCCCTGGCCGCTTTGAATTGATGCTGTTCATTGCCATGGCATTCGTGGCCGGGGCCTTGGCCGCCTGGAGCCCGCAGCGCAGCACGATGCTTTTTGCATTGACGATGCCGATCTTTCTGGTCGCCGCCCTCATGGGATTTCGCCGCAGCCAGGTTGCCGTTCCGGTGAAGGAATCGGAAGAGGAAACGGCGGCGGCGAATCGCGAATAAGAACGAGCGGTTTCCCTGATTTATACCGCGTCATATCCGGATGCTATTCATTCACGCCGCCAACGAGCGCCAGCGAGGACGCGGATCGTTTTACTCAAGACAAATGAGCCGCGCACGAAGGGTACTCCCGGAGTAAGCGGTCGCGCGAAATCGCAAGACAAATGAGCCGCGCACGAAAGGGTACTCCCGCAGTAAGCGGTTTTGCCGGATCCGCTTACTGCGGGAGTACCCTTCGTGCGCGGCTCAGTTAGCGCTACACCCACAACGACCAACCGCATCCTAAAATGTGCTCACCGATTTCCCTCCCGCCTCGCCTTCCGTAGAATCCGGCGTAATGGCTCCGCTGGGACTGATCGCTGGTGAAGGTGTCTTTCCGATTCTCGTTGCCCGCGGGGCGCGGGCGGCGGGGCGGAAGGTGGTTTGCACGGCCTTTGCCGGGCATGCCTGGCCCGATCTTCAAGCCGAGTGCGATGAGTTTCACTGGGTTGGCGTGCTTCGCTGCGGCGACTGGATTCGCCATCTCCGCCGCTCCGGCATCGAACAGGCCATCATGGTTGGCCGGGTCAACAAGGCGCACCTCTACGACCGCTGGCGATATTTCCGGTATATTCCCGACTGGCGGACCGCCAGGCTTTTCTGGCGAATTGTCCGGCGCGATAAAAGGCCGCAGGCCGTCTTTCGCGCGCTGATCGATGAACTGGCATCGGCGGGAATTACCTTGGTCGACTCCACGCAATATTGTCCCGATCATCTCGCCACGCCCGGCGTCATGACCCGCCGCCAGCCCAGCGCCGCCCAGTGGGCCGACATTCACTTTGGCTACCAGCGCTGTGAGACCATCAGCAAGCTGGATATTGGCCAATCGATCGCCGTGCTCGATCGCGATGTGATTGCCGTCGAGGCGATCGAGGGAACCAATGCGATGATTGAGCGTGCCGGGAAACTCTGCCGCATCGGCGGATGGACGCTGATCAAGATGTCGACCAACCAGGAAATGCGCGTGGATGTGCCGACGATCGGCGTGACGACGCTGGAAAAGCTCGCCGCCGCACGGGCGGGATGTTTGGTGTTGGAGCCGGGCCGGACGATCATGCTGGAAAAGCCGAAGGTGCTCGAGCTGGCAGATAAACTGAAGATTGCGATTGTGGGGTATGACGTGAGTCAACACAGCGCGAACAGGTGAATCAAGATGATCAAACCGATCGCAGAAAAAGCATATAATCAGATAGCCGGCGGGCTTGGAATCTTCGTGGCCGCGATGGTAACGGCAACCGCCGCGCACGTGTTCATTCCGTTGCACGGTAACAGTTGGATAGCCGCGGTCATTGACCTCGTTGGGATTCTCGCGCCATTCGTGCTTTTACTTGCATCCGCCGTCGTTTTTGGCCGCGGATGCTGGATGTACGCGGTTGCCAAGGGCCATCCAGGCCCGCTCGGACTGATTGGCCTTATGCCGTTTATCGGATGGATTGTACTGTGCATTCTTCCCGACAATCGAAAATTGTCAGACGTTGAAGGTTTTCCGGTCATTGACCCTAAAGCGGTTAATAGCACTTTAAACCTTGGTGACGCGTCTGCGCGACCGTCATCCTGAGCTGAGGTACTCCGAAGGATCTTGCCGGTATGCGAAGTCGGGCCAGATCCTTCGGAGTAGCTCAGGATGCTCAGGATGACAATGCCCAGCTAAACCAATCTGAAGAGCGATCTAAGTAACGAGGATTTAATGCAAATCAACGAAAAACTCTTGGCAATAATCGACGAAGTCGACGCCCTGCGCCACACCCGCGACGATCATTGGCAGATCCCCCGCATCGAAGGAGAACTGCTCCATCAGCTCGCCCTGGCCAGCCGGGCAAAGCTCATCGTCGAAGTCGGCAGCAGCTACGGCTTCAGCGGCCTGTTCTGGGCGGCGGCGTTGCAGAAAACCGGCGGCGTGCTTCATACCATCGACATCAGCCAGAAAAAATTCGACGCCTCGCGCCAGCATTTTGATCGGGCCGGCGTCGGAAAATTCGTCGTCAACCACCTCGGCGACGCCGCCGCCGAGCTTCCCAAAATCCCCGGCCCCATCGACATCGTTTTCCTCGACGGCAGCGACAAAGTCTCATCGCAAAAATATCTCGAGATCATCTGGCCCGCCCTCCGCACCGGCGGATCTGTGCTCACCGACAACACCAAAACCCACCCGACAGAGCTGGCCGATTACATGAAGTATGTCCGCGCGCGCAGCGATGCGACGAGCATCGACATTCCTATAGGAAATGGCGTGGAATGGACCGTGAAGCTGTGAAATGAACAGTCATCACGCCGTGGACGAGCATCAGCGAGGACGCGGATTCCCCGCCGGCGCGCGACGAAAATGCCTATGAAAATCACCCTTCGCCTTTTCGCCATTCTCCGCGAGCGCACCGGCGTTGGTGAAATCACCGTCGATCTTCCTGCCAGTGCAACCGTCGCCACCGCGCGCGATGCGTTCTTGCAACAATATCCCGACCGGGCATCGCTCATCGCCCGGGTGGCGTTTGCCGTCAATCACAGCTACGCGCCGCTGGACACGGAATTGCACGAGGGGGATGAAGTTGCGATCATTCCGCCTGTCAGCGGCGGTTGATTTGCTTTGCAAGCCGGGCTACATCCATCACCATGTCTTCCCGAATTGTTTATTTGATCGCCGCGATTATGGCGCTGACGGTCGGCTATGCCTGCTGGTGCCGGGCGCCGCTGATTTGGGATGGGGCGTATCAATTCGACTGGACATTGGAGAGCCAATATCCCTACGCCTACCTCACGCGATTTCACACGCTGATCATCTGGTGGCCGACGGTGTGGGCCAGCAAATTCACCTGTAATGTGATGGTGCTGCAATCGATTTACGGGCTGCCGTTTCTGCTTGCGCCGATTGTCGGGCTGCTGGTTTCGTGGTGGCTGGTCAAGGACCATTGCCCGGCGGCGATCATCTGGGTGGTCTTTGGCGTGGCGATTTCGACGCTGCCGGGCCAGATATTCGTGATCAACGACAGCATTTTTCAACAGCATCTGTTTTGGCCGCTTTTCGTCAGCCTGTTTGTGCCCCTGACCTGGCCCAAGCGAATCGTCGTCGCGGCCCTGGCGATTTTTCAATTCGTGCATCCGATTGGCGTGCCGCTGCTGCTCGGCGGGGCAATCGCCGCGGCGGGGGTGGCAATCGTCGATCGCACCCGCCGTAAATCCCTCCTCATCGGCGCGGCGATCATGCTTGCCTTGTGCGCTTTGGCCGTTGCGAAGATCGAAATCACCAGCCGCATTCCTCAATGGCGCGATACCTACGCCGAGCAGCAGGCAACCTGGGAAAACGCCAGGACCCAATGGCGCACCGGCGTGCTTCCGGTATTGGGCGGCTTGCGCTGGATGTGGGCGGCGGCGGCCATCGCCTTCATCGAGCCGTTCATTCGCCGCCGCACGGCGCTTGCTGGCACGGCACTGCGGGTGATCGCGCTGGCATGCGCCGGATATGGCGCGGTGCAATGGTGTTACCTGGTTCGCGGGGCGGAGACCGGCGAAGAGGTCTACTGGACCGGCGCGATCGACTATCGCCGATGGATCGCCCCCATCGCCTTCCCGTTTTTTGCATTCCTCGCCGGCGAGTTTTTTCACAACGCCTGGCGTCGATCGAAACCCGACGCGCAAGCCCCGGCGCCTGCGCCGCCGGCAACTCAAAGACGATCCGAACGTGCGCCGCTGGGCATTTTGCTGGCCTCCATCTTCGCGTTGTATCTCGGCATGCAATGCACCAGCTGGCGGCATGATGTGAGCCGGCTGATGATGGAAGTGAATGACTATCCTTCGGTGGTCGTTCCGCTGCTCGATCGCGAACTGGAGTGGACCTGGTCAACGCCGCTGACGCATTGGGCCACGGGAAATTGCGTGGTCGCGCTGGAAGGAAAGACCCCGGCCAAGGTGTTTCTCGATCCGCCAACTGAGAGGCTTTTTTGCGGCGAGCCGTTGCCCAACGAGCGTTCGTCCTCCGACCCAAAAACCGGCAAACTCGATCCGCGGTGTCCCTATTATCCCTATGCGCCGACTTCTCCGCCGGGCTCGCAGGGATGGTTTGATTTTCGGCCTTTGCTGGCCAAACTGGCCAAGGAACCTCCTCCCACCCGGCCGCGGCGCGCGGAAAACGTTCCGTGATCCCGGCGGTGTTTGATTAAAGCGAGTCGAGGGTGAATCGGTGGGGCGGACATTCTTGTCTGCTCCACCGTTGCGATATCGCAATGCACCACGCCTCAGCACCGCGCAAACCGTTCGCCCAGGCCTATCCGCGTTATTGCGGCCATTTCCTTCCCCCGCTACATTTCGCCACTTGCGATGACCATTGATCCGCAAATAACGCCAGCCGATTTGGAACCTGCCACGACGCGCGTTTTTCAAATCGCCGCCGACAAGGTGCGGGAACTTGATCGCGCCTGGAATCCTTCGCTTGGCACGCCGGTTTTTACCGCCGCCGGTAAATACACAACGCGAGGTTGGACCGAATGGACCCAGGGATTCCAATACGGCATGGCGCTGCTGGCATTTGACGCCACCGATGAAAAAGACCTTCTGGAGATCGGCCGCCGCAATACGTTTCGCAGCATGGCGCCCCACGTCAGCCACGTCGGCGTTCACGATCATGGCTTCAACAACATCAGCACCTACGGCAACCTTCGCCGGCTCATGCGCGAAGGCCGAATTGCCCACGATGACTGGCAACTGGCATTTTACGAACTGGCGTTGAAAAGCAGCGGGGCCGTGCAGGCCGCGCGCTGGACGGCGATCGCCCCGGGCGCGAAATCCGATCCCGATCATCGCGACGCCGGCTTCATTCATTCCTTCAATGGCCCGCATTCACTATTCGCCGATACGATCCGCTCGGTGCGCTCGCTCATGGTTGCCTGGCAGCTCGACCATGTGCTGATGGCGGAGAATGATCGCAAAATCGACCTGCTTCGCCGCGGCGTTTTGCATTGCCTTTCCACCGCCCGCTATAACGTTTATTACGGCGAAGGCCGCGATGCATACGACACGCCGGCCGAGCGCGGCAGGGTGGTTCACGAATCGATTTTCAACGTGACCGATGGCCGATATCGCTGCCCGTCAACGCAGCAGGGCTATTCGCCTTTCACCACCTGGACGCGCGGATTGGCCTGGATTCTGTGCGGATTTGCCGAGGAACTGGAATTCCTTTCGACGCTTGCCCCGTCGGCTTTGGCCGAATTTGCCGGTGGAAAAGAGCAGATCACCAAAACATTCTTGAACGCCGCCGTCGCGACGGCGGATTGGTGGCTGGGGCATTCATTCGCCGATGGCATGGTTTATTGGGACGCCGGCGCGCCGCTCATTCCCAATGGAGTCGATTACGCGGCAGGCAGCGATCCTTTCAACGATCACGAGCCGATCGATTCCAGCGCCGCGGCCATCGCCGCCCAGGGATTCTTACGACTCGGCCGATTCCTGGGCGAAAAGGGAAATCATTACACGCAGGCAGGATTGACCATCGCCAGGACACTTTTCGCAGAACCCTACTTATCCACCGATTCGAATCATCAGGGTCTGCTTTTGCATTCGGTCTATCACCGTCCGAATGGTTGGGACTATGTGCCGCCCGGGCGGAATATCCCCTGCGGGGAATCGAGCATGTGGGGAGATTATCATCTGCTGGAACTGGCGCTGTGGATTCGCAGGGCGGCGCGCAAGGAACCGTATTATGCTTTTTTCGATCAGGTGACCGAACATGATTGATTTGAAAATTGAATCGCGAAATCGCAAGCGACTCCCCGGCCCGCGCGACAGAGCGACGTGAGCTTTCCCGGAACGCCTGCTCGTCGCTTGCGATTTCGCGATTCACTGAGGTAAGGAACCCGATGCAAACTCCCAGACAAGTCGCCTTCATCACCGGCGGATCCCGGGGCATCGGTCTGGGAATCGCGCGGGAATTGGCCCGTTGCGGATTTCATCTCGCCATCAACGGCCAGCGCGCGTCGGCGGATGTTGCGCCAATTATTGAGGAGTTGACCCAGGGGGGGCCGAATGCGATCTATATTCAGGGGGATATCGCCAACCTCGCCGACCACGCGACCATTCTGTCTGCCATTCGCAAAGAGTTCGGCCGGCTTGACGTCCTGGTGAATAACGCCGGCGTTGCGCCGCTGGTCCGGGCGGATATTCTCGACGCCACTGCGGAAAGTTTCGACAGGCTTATTTCCATCAACCTGCGCGGCCCGTATTTCCTCACGCAGGCCGCCGCACGCTGGATGGTCGAGCAGCGCAAGTCCGAAGAGCATTTTCGCGGCTGCATCGTGAACGTTTCCTCCGTCAGCGCCACCGCCGTGTCCGTCAATCGCGGCGATTACTGCATCAGCAAAGCCGGCGTCGCCATGGCGACGCAGCTTTGGGCCGCCCGCCTTGCCGAGTTTGGCATCGACGTGTATGAAATCCGCCCCGGCATCATCGCCACCGACATGACCGCCGGCGTAAAGGAAAAATACGATGCGTTGATCGCCGGCGGCCTGACGGTAGAAAAACGCTGGGGAACGCCGGAAGATATCGGGCGGACGGTGGCGGCGCTGGCGCGCGGGGATATTCCTTATGCGACGGGGCAAATATTGAAGATTGATGGCGGGATGACGATTCAGCGGCTTTGATTTCAGTGGCACAGGCATCGGTGCCCGTGCGAATATCGTCACCGTTGAAAGCGGGTCGGAAATTTTCCCCCGATCACGCACCACGCATGGGCGAGACGCCCATGTCACGATTGTCTTTTTTTGGAGCACGGGCAAGATGCTCGTGCCACTGTAGATGGAAACCAAAACCCTCGGCATCATCCTCAACGGCGTTACCGGACGCATGGGCACCAACCAGCACCTCGTCCGCTCCATCCTGGCCATCATCAAGCAGGGCGGCATTCGCGTGAACGACAACCTGCGGCTCATGCCCGATCCGATTCTCACGGGCCGAAGTGAAACGAAGCTGAAAGCACTGGCTGAGATGCATGGGCCGCCGGTCATCGGGAAACCGCTCAAATACACGACGGACCTCAACAGCGCGCTGGCCGATAAAGGCTATCCGATTTTTTTTGACGCCTCGGGCACGCTGCAGCGGACGCAGTTTGTCGAGCTGGCGGTCAAAGCCGGCAAGGCGATTTATTGCGAAAAGCCAACCGCCGTCACCACCGCCGAAGCGTTGCGGCTGGCGAAGATCTGCGAAGACGCGGGCGTGAAAAATGGCGTCGTGCAGGACAAGCTCTGGCTCCCTGGTCTGCGGAAAATCCGCATGCTCGACCAGCAGAATTTCTTCGGCGACATCCTCTCCGTCCGCGGCAACTTCGGCTACTGGGTCTTCACCGGCCACATCGACGACCAGCCCGCCCAACGCCCAAGCTGGAACTACCGCAACGAAGACGGCGGGGGAATTATCATCGACATGTTCTGCCATTGGCAATATGTCATCTCCAACCTCTTCGGTCCCATCAAATCCCTCACCGCCTATGGCAACATCGACATCCCGCAGCGCGTTGGCGAAGACGGAAAGCCCTACAAAGCCACCGCCGACGATTCGGCCTACGCCATCTTTCAGCTTCACAACGGCATCATCTGCCAGTTCAACTCAAGCTGGTGCACGCGCGTGCGGCGCGATGACCTGCTGACGATTCAAGTCGACGGCACGCGCGGCTCGTGCGTGGCTGGCCTGCGCGAAGCATGGGTGCAAAGCATGAGCGAAACGCCAAAGCCGGTTTGGAACCCCGACATGCCCCAGCCGATCAATTTTTACGAAGGCTGGCAGAGAGTCCCCGACGCCACGCAGTATGAAAATGCGTTCAAGATTCAGTGGGAGCTTTTCCTGCGTCATGTGGCGCTGGATGAGCCATTCCGATGGACCCTGCGCGAAGGGGCGAAAGGCGTGGAATTGGCAGAGTTGGGGCTCAAGAGTTGGAAGGAAAGGCGCTGGGTGGATGTCAATGAAAGCCATGTCTAATAGGAGAAAACCGTGATCGACCTTGCGGAGTTTTGCGAAGACTTGCCGTGGTGGGAGTTCGATTCGTCACGGCCATTTTCGCACGATGGTTACACTTACGCCACCGATGCGCGAATATGCATCCGCACCCCAACTCCAAAGGAAGACGATACTCCTTCGCGAGGTCGGCCATTTCCTCAGTGCGCAGAAGTCTTTCTGAACTTTCCCCTGTTGTCAACGTGGGAACCTTGGCCAGATGAAGCATATTTCGATGAAATTGCAACGTGCGCGGTGTGCCTCGGCAACGGTCAAGTGCTGATTGGTAATACGTTTGTTAAATGCACACACTGCGACGGGAAAGGAACCTGGATTAGCCAAATGCAACGAGTAGGGCCGAAGGTTATTGATGCGCGGTACGACGGGAAGGTGCGTGAATTATCGTGCCTGGAGTATTCGACGCGGCCCGAATTCGGGTATCCAATCTATATCAGGTTTAAAGGCGGCGAGGGAATGATCGCACCGATTGCGCAACCGGAAGACACGGGCGGATCGATGACCTGTAAGTATACTGAAGAGACTGAAGATCACCCTCGCATCTGATTTTTGAGGCGACATGTCATCCGAATCACATGCAGATTTGACGCGCTGCGCCATCCACACCCAAACCACCAAATCCTGGTCCCTCGCGGAATGCATCGAAGGCTACAGCGCAATCGGCGTAAAAGGCATCAGCGTATGGCGCCACACCTTGGAACCCATGGGCGCTAAAGCAGCAGGTAAAATGCTTCGCGACGCCGGCATGCACGTTCCCGCCCTCGTTCGCGGCGGATTCTTCCCGGCAACCGACGTCGCCGCCCGGCAAAAGGCAATGGACATCAACCGCGCCTGCATTGATGAGGCGTACAACATCGGCGCGGAGATGATCGTGCTGGTGGTTGGCGCAGTGCCCGGCATGCCGCTGGAAGAGGGGCGCAAGCAGGCGGCCGATTGCATCGACGAGCTATTGGACGATGCCCAGGCGGCCAAGGTGAAGCTGGCGATCGAGCCGTTGCATCCGATGTATGCCGCCGACAAAAGCTGCATCAACAGGATGGCCGATGCCCGGGCGATGTGCGAGCAGATCGCTCATCCGTGGCTGGGAATTGCCGTCGATGTTTATCATGTCTGGTGGGACCCGGATTTGAAATCGCAGATCGAATGGGCGGGAAAACACGGCCGCCTGTTCGGCTTCCACGTCTGCGACTGGCGCGTGGAAACCCGCCACATGCTGACCGATCGCGGCCTGATGGGCGACGGCTGCATCGACCTCCGCAAGATTCGCGGATGGATGGAAACGGCGGGTTTCAAGGGGTTTAATGAGGTGGAAGTTTTTTCAGAGCAATATTGGGGGATGGATCAGAGCGAGTATGTGAAGCTGATTCGCCAGGCGTATCTGGAGCATGTATGAAAAGCGTTTGGAGCGATACCCTTTTATGCTCTGGCGCCGATTGCCTTTCGATAATTTTCCGCCGATGCTTCTCCGCATTGAGCTGGATGAACATGGACCATTCGGCGCCATTCCGAAGAGGCCTGGTCGTCCAGAAGAATGTGCGGTTTGGGCAGGAATCCCGCAAAACAATGAGCGATTTTCAACTCTTTGGCGATCGATTCAGCGTATTCGCCCCCGCCGGAGCTCCAGCAATAAAGCTGCGCGCCATTTGCAAAGAGCGCGCGGACTTGTTCGATCACCTCGACCATTGGGATTTTTTTGGCGCCGACCGTGCGAATCAGCGTATCGTCGACATCCACATACACGACCAGCGGTAATTCCATGCGCGTCTCCAAGTAAAGCCCGCGAACCATCGCCTGCCGAATCATTCTAACAAATCGTCCTCGCGTCGATACCACTACTGTAAAGCGGGATCCCGAAAGAAAACTGTAAGAGGCCAATATGCCTTTGATTCGACTTGCCCTTAGCCCGATGCTGCTTCTCGCCTGCGCCATAACCTCCGCCGGCGATTGGCCGCAGTGGCGTGGGCCGAATCGCACCGGGCATGTGCCCGAGGGAGTCGCAGTTCCCACGTCATTCCCGGCCGTGCCGGAGGTGGTCTGGAAAAAGCCGGTCGGGTTTGGCATCTCTTCGCCGATCGTTGCCGGCGGGAAGTTGTTTTATCTCGACGACCAGAAAGACCGGGAAACGGTTCATGCCGTCGAAGCGGCTTCGGGGAAGGACATTTGGAGCGCCGACCTGGATGCTGCGCATCACGACAGCCAAAGCGCGCCCGGACCGCGAACCACGCCTTTGGTCGACGGCGATCTGCTCTTTGCCCAAAGTTGCCGGGGGCAATTGAAATGCTTCAACGCCGCCGATGGGAAAGTGGTTTGGCAGACGAACTACGTGAAGGATTTCAAGGCGACTTACATCGGCGAAAAAGGGCAGGCCCAAGGCGCCAGCCGTCATGGCTACACGGCCACGCCGCTGGTGGATGGCGGGCATCTGATCGCCGAGGCCGGCGGTCCTGGCGCCAGCGTGGTCTGCTTCGACAAGAAGACCGGCGCGATCATCTGGAAATCGCAGGATGACATCCCGGGATATTCATCGCCGATCATCGCCACCGTTGCCGGCGTTCGGCAATACATCGCCTTTACCGTGCTTGGGGCGATGGGTCTCGATCCAGCCAGTGGAAAACTGCTGTGGCGCGTCCCGATAAAAACCGGCTTCGGCCGCCACGCGATCACGCCAACCGTCGACGGAAACATCGTCGTCGTGTCCTCGTTCACTGCCGGGTTGATCGGCATCAAGGTGGATAAATCGGGGGATTCCCTGTCCGCTTCGATGGCTTGGGACGAGAAGGGACTGGCCATCAACTTCGCCAGCCCGGTGATCGTGGATCACTATCTGTATGGCGTTGGCCCGCGAAAAAACCTCGAATGCGTCGACGTGGAAACTGGAAAACAAGCCTGGTCAAAGGACGATTTCTTTTCCAGCAACGGCGGAAAAGCCTACGCCGGGATGATTGTGATGGGAAAGGAAATTCTCATCCTGAGCGACAACGGCCAGCTTTTTCTGATCGCGGCCGACTCGAAGGAATTCCACGAAATTTCCCGCACCCAAGGGTGCGGCACGAATTGGTGCATCCCGGCATATGCGGACGGAAAGCTGTATTTGCGCGATGCGAAGGAAATGCGCTGTTTGCAGTTGTTGCCCGGATGATCCCGGGGCGTGGTCACTTTAGTGACCATGTGACATCGCAAACTGGTCATCTGTACGACCAAATCAAACCGCAACTCCACCGTCGCGCGGTCATTTGAAATTCCGATGACATGGTCACTGAAGTGACCATGCCAGGAACTAAGCAAACAACGATCGAATCGCCTTTCCCTTTCCATCCTTGGTCACATAAAACGGCCGCTGCTCGATGTCGTAGGACATGTTCGGCGCGATGCCCATGGCGCGGTAAATGGTCGCGTGCAGGTCTTCAATCACCACGCGGTCCTTGATCGTCTTGCAGGGACGCTCGTCTGCGGTTTGGCCGTGCAGGTGGCCGCGCTTGATCCCCCCGCCGAAAAGCAAAACGCAACCGGCATCCGTGAAATGGCGGTGCATGCCGTAGAATTTTAGCTCGTCTATTTTGTCCGGCACTTTCACCTGGTTGCGAATGCGGTTGTCGGGCTTGCCCTCGATCAACATATCCCGGCTGAATTCACTGGCCAGCACAATCAGCGTGCGGTCGAGCAGGCCGCGTTGTTCCAAATCGCGAATCAGCTGCGCGACCGGCGCGTCGATCATGGCCTTCATCGCCGTGGCGCGCGTATGGCCGTTCTCGTGCGTGTCCCAATTTAGGAAGGGGATATATTCGGTCGTCACTTCGATGAACCGCGCCCCGGCTTCGGCAAGCCGCCGTGCCAATAGACACCCCAGCCCAAAGCGGCCAAGGGTCTGCTGTTCGTACGACCCATCGCGTGCCGCGCCGGCGGAAAGCTTGGACGCGTCAAACCCCGCCGGCACATAATTCGCCAGCGAATCCTTCGGCTCCAGCGACAAATCAAACGCCTTGGCGGCTGGTGAACTGAGCAGGCGATGGGCGTTGTCCATCGACCGCAGGAAGGACTCGCGCTGATAGTTGCTTAGATGCTCCGCTGCCGGGCTGGCGGCCAGCAGCTTCTTGTAAAACGCATCGCGATTTTCAAACCGGCCCGGCGTCATGCCGGCGGGGGGCCGAACCGCGTCAATTGCCTGCTGCGGGAAGGGAATATTGAACGGCCCATATTCATTTCCCAGAAATCCCGCCGTGGTGAAAGCCTTGAGCTCTTCCCCTTCGCCAAGGTCGAAGCGCTGCCCAATGTTGATGAATGGCGGCATGGCATCGTTCAACGGCCCCAGCGTTCGCGCAACCACCGCGCCGATATGCGGCGCCGCCACGCTTTGCGGCGGGGCGTATCCGGTATGCCATTGAAACTGATGCCGCGAATGCAGAATGAAGCCCAGATCGCCGGCGGTATAGGACCGGATCAGCGTCCCGCGATCCATCACGCGGGCCAGTTTTTCCAGCCCCTGGGAAAACTTGATCCCATCGACGGCGGTTTCAATGGCCGGGAACGTGCTGAGCACTTTGTCCGGCGTCATCCCCTTTTCAAACGGCGCATAGCGCTTGGGGTCGAACGTTTCCGTCGCGGCCATTCCGCCAGCCATCCAAAGAATGATCAACCGATCAGCGGTGGGCGCAATTTTCTCGACCGGTTCAGCGGCCCAAAGGCGCGGGGCGCTTGCGCCAAGCGCCGCAAGGGTCGCGGCGGAGGCCGTCTTGAGAAAATCGCGGCGCGAGGAGGAATATTTCATCATTCTTCTCTAAAACTGATGTCATCGATCACAGCGCGGAACGGAAAATCTTTATCCAAGCCGGGTCAAGCGCAGCGCCGGCCCGGATCAATCCGTTGAGGAGCGCAATTTTCCCAAGCGAGTAATCCGGGCCGGCGCTGCGCTTGACCCGGCTTGGATAAAACCCTCAAGGTTACACGAATCGAAAAACTCAATTCCATCTTTCCCATATCCCATTCGAGTCCATTCGTGGACAAACCTCTTCCACCCCTCACTCGATAAACTGAAACTCCGGCAACAACGTCAATCCCCACACAAAATCCTCAACCCCCTGCGCCCCAACCGGCTTTCCCAACACCTCCAGCGACAATGCCAATTCCGCCTCGCTCGGGTCGCGCGAGAGGCATCGGCGATACATTTGCTTCACGAAACCGGCCGGGTTTTTCGCGGCCATCGGGGCCAGGTGCGCTCCGATCCGTTTCAGCCGCCCATCCAATGAAGAGCCGTTGGTCAGCGCCAGTGCCTGCAATGTCGTGGCGGCGGTGCTGCGCGAGGTCATCACCTGCTCGCGGCTGGGACGGTCGAGCGCGGTCATCAGCGGGTCGCAAGCCAACAGCGCGGCGCGGATATGGCCTTCCTGCGCGATCGTCGTCGTGGCATGCTGGAAGGTCGGCCCGACGTCGATCGCCTCATTGGCGAAATCCTTGCGATGGATCGGCTCCTGGGCCGGGCCTTCGTCGATCGGCGTCACGCCGGGGGAAAGGGCGACGGCCTGCCGCCATGAAGTTGCATCGTAAATCGCATCGGTGAATTCGCCGTCGGGCGAGCGGCGAGTTTGCCAGCTTGGGTCGCTGGTTAACTCCCCAAGCTGGCCGTCGGCGAATTTTGTCCGCATATAAAAGGCCATCCCGCTGATTTTGTTGAGATGATTCAACGCGGCCTTGTACTTTTCCTTCTCATCATCGTTCAGGCTTTTTTCGGTATGGCTCGAGACGTCCAGCACAATATGATTCACGCCGATGCGCAGGCGGCCCTTCACGTCGTAAATCGCCACCCGGCCGTCGACCATCATCGGATGCATTTCCGCGCCGTTGATGTAAAGGTCCCAGCCCTGGCTCGCCCCAACCGTTGCAAATGCCTCGGCGGGCAATTCGTTCAACTCAAATGCTTTTAGAAATGCCACGGCGTGCCGTTTGGGCGGTTGGTGCTTGCGGGCCTTGATGACATCGTCATCCGGCTTTTCCATTGCCGCCAACTCGGCGGGATTCAGCGGGCCGACCTTCTCAGCCAGCGCCTCGACGGCCTGACGAAGCGCGAGATGAAACTTGCTTTGCGCGATCGCCCGCTGCTGGCCCACTTCCACCGGCTCATCATTCCAGATCCACGTCGCGGCCTTGGGTGAAACCATGCCGCCGGCGGAAAAATCAAATTGCAGCGTCGCCGGCATTCGCGGCCAGGTGTCGTCGAAACTGCTCAGCGCATCGCAGAATTGCTCGGCGGTTAACCGGCGCACCTGCGGTCCGCGAAATACGTACGCGCCATGGCTCTGCGAATCCTGCACCGAGGGAAGCTGATACGCCCGGCTGGTGAGAATCACCTCGATCGTGTGCTTCAAATCGTAGTGATGCGCCACCAGATCATCCGCCAGCCAGTCGAGCATGTCCGCCGACCAGGCCGGCTTGTCCATGTCATCCAGCGGCTCAACCAATCCCCGGCCGATCAGCCTGTCCCACAGGCGATTGACAATCGTGCGCGAAAGCCGGCCATCATTTGGCGCGGTGATTAAGTTTGCCAGCTCGGCCAGCCGCTGCGGCTTGGGCGCATTGGGCGTCAGCTTGCCAAGCTGCGGATAAAGAAATCGCGGCGAGGATATTTTTCCCGTCGGTTTGTCGCAATGAACCAGTTCCAGCGCATCATCGCTGTAAACCGCCGCCAGGCCATACGCGTCGGCCAGCGTCCAGTCGCTCACAAAGCTGTCATGGCACGAGGCGCATTTGAGGTTCACGCCCATGAACACCTGCGAGATGTTCTGAGCGGCCTGCATCGGCGGAAGCTGGCTGGCGTTGACCGCCCCGCGCCAGATGATTCCGCGGCTAAACCCTTCGCTGGCCTTGGTGGGATTTACCAATTCGGCCACGAACTGGTCGTAGGGCTTATCGTCGATCAGGGCCGCGTAAAGCCACGCCGAGATTTGCCGCCGCCCGCCATCGATAAATCCCGCGCCGCGATAATCATTGCGAAGCAAATCATTCCAAAACGTCAGCCAATGGTCGGCGTAGTCGCGTTTATCATCCAGCAGAGTGCGCACGAGGCGCTGGCGCTTATCTGCGCGCTGATCATCCAGAAACGCCTGGAGCTGCTGCGGCGTTGGCAGGAGCCCAATCGCATCGAGATAAACCCGGCGGGCGAAAACGCGATCGTCGACCACTGCCGGCATCGGGATATTCTTCGCCGCGAAATAAGTCGCGAGAATTCGGTCGGCCGGTTGAAGATCATTTCCCGGCGGAAGCACAACGTCGCGTGGCTTGAGATTGAGCGGCTGCGGCCGGGCGAAGGTAACGCCGTCATCCCACTTCGCGCCATCGTCGATCCATCGCCGCAGCATGCCGACTTGCTCCGCCGTCCAGCGCTTTCCTTTTTTCGGCATGACGCTGTCGGGATCAACGCCGGCCACCAGCTTCACCATCGCGCTTTCACTGCTCTTGTTCACGACGACCGTTGGCCCATCGTCGCCGCCCTTGAGCATTGTCTGGCGCGTCTCGAGGCTAAAGCCGCCCTTGTCTTTCCCCTTGGCGTGGCACTGAATGCAACTTGCCTCGAAGAGCGGCTTGATGTCGCGCGAAAATTCGACCGGATGATCGGCCGACGGTGGAAGGGCGGGCGGGCCATCTGCGGAGGCAATCGAAATGCAAAGCAGGCACGCCGCGATGCACACGAATAACGAAAAAGCCTTATAAGCGTTCATTCGCCCGCGCACGGATTGTAGAATTGAAAACCGCATCGATCCCATCAATAGACTGTCGGCAATCAAAGTTGATCGGTAAAGTTATATCAGTGGTACGAAAAAATTCCGAAGATGTTGCGGATTTCGGTTTGCCGCGCCTAACGCATCCAAGGAATGCGACGGGGTTAAAACGCCGGTTCTGAGGTACTCCGAAGAGCCGGGTAAGACGTTGCGGGTCGCGGAGAGCGGGCTTGCGCGAATGAAGTAATAACCCGGCTCTTCGGAGTACCTCAGAACCGGCGTTACGAGCGCCAGGATCACTCGTCAAACATCTCTGTTTCCAGAGGGTAGCAACTGCAATGCTCAACTTCGAATCAACCCGCGCTTCACTGACGCCGTTTTTCATTCTCGTATGCGCGCTAACAGCAAGCGCCGCCGCGCCAACGACCGCCCCAGCCGACGGCAAACCCGCCGCGCTGACGACACGCCCAACCACCAGACCCACAACCCGGCCCGCCGCGCCCGCCAACGATCTGGTTCTTCCGGCCACCACGCAGCCGGTGCCCGGCAAGCTGGTGGTTTCTTCCTGGGCGCCGCGCGGGTTTCTTCGCAATCCGACGGCGCTGTCCTTCGATCGGCAGGGGCGCTGCTACGTCGCGCAAACCCAGCGCCGCGAAGGGGGCGAATTGCAGACGCGCACCGATCCGGAAAATCGCGTCATTCCGGATCACACTTTTGTCACCGTCGAAGATAAATTCCGCTGGGCCGGGGATGGCGATCCATCCTGGGGCGCAATGACCGGCGGAAAAAAAGAAACCATCACCCGCCTGGAAGATTCCAAAGGCACCGGCAAAGCTGACAAGGCAGACATCTATTACACGGGCTTCGACCAGAACGGCAACGACATTCTCGCCGGCGTCTTGTGGAACGATGGAAACGTTTACGCCACCCTCGCGCCCAATCTCTGGATGCTTTCCGACACCAAAAACGACGGCCACGCCGACGTTATCAAATCGCTCAGTTACGGCTACGGCGTTCACATGAGCTACAGCGGACACAACATGCACGGCCTGACCGTCGGGCCCGATGGCAAAATTTATTTCTCCATCGGCGACAAGGGCCTGAACGTCACGACGGCCGAGGGAAACCAACTCGTCTATCCCTTCTGCGGTTCAGTCCTCCGCTGCAATCCCGACGGCACCCATCTTGAAGTTTACGCCTACGGCCTGCGCAATCCGTTCGAAATCGCCTTCGATAAATATGGAAATCTTTTTTCCGTCGACAACGATGGCGACCTGGCCGGAGAACGCGAACGCCTGGTCTACATCACCGAAAACAGCGACAGCGGCTGGCGCTATAACTGGCAATATCGCACCAAGAATTACGATGTGACCGTTCCCCCCGCCGAGCGGACAGACCGCTACAACCCATGGATGGATGAGAAGCTTTGGATTCCCTTTTTCCCGAAGCAGGCCGCATATATCACCCCGGCCCTGGCGAATTACACCGATGGTCCATGCGGCTTCAAATACGCCACCGAAGGCTCGCTCAATGAAAAGTACGCGGGCAGCTTTTTCGTGGATGAATTTCCCAAGGCGACCATTCGCTCGTTCCGCGTAAAGCCCAAAGGCGCGTATTTCACCATGTATGATGATGAAATCGTGAGCCGGGGGACGCAATGCACTGGCCTGGCCCTCGGTCCTGATGGCGCGCTGTATGCGACCGAATGGGGCAAGACCGCGTTCAAGCTTGGCAACGTCGGCAGCGTTATCAAGCTGGATGATCCGTTTGCCGCGAAGGATGCGCTGCGCGTCGAAACGCACAAATTGCTCAGCGAAGGCGCAACCAAGCGCACGCTGAAGGAGCTGGTTCATCTGATGAACCACGCCGACATGCGCGTGCGGCTCGATGCGCAGTTTGAGCTGGTGCATCGCCAGGCGCAGGGTGCGTTGGGGCTGATCGCGTTTTCCACGTCTGATGGACAAATGGCCCGGATTCATGCCATGTGGGGGCTGGGACAATTGGCGGATGCGAAGATTTTCGATGCCGAATCGGCGACGAAAATTGAGGCGAATCTGGTGACCGCCTGCAAGGATCAGGATCCCGAGATTCGTGCTCAAGCCGTGAAACTGCTGGGCGAATTCTCGGTGAAGTATAAGGATACCCCAGCGGGTTTGGTTAACGAGATGCTGGCCGATGCATGCATCGCGATGCTCAGCGACACCAGCCCGCGCGTGCGCTATTTCGCCGCCATGGCCCTCGGCAAAATCAAGGATAAAAAAGCCATCGCGCCGCTCTATAAGCTGGCGGCGGAGAATCATCCGATCGATGCGTTCCTCCGGCACGCCATCGTCATGGGATTGGTCGGCATCGGCGATGTCGAGTCGCTGGCGGCAGCTTCGAAAAATCCATCCGCCGACGTGCGAATCGCGGCGGTTGTGGCGCTGCGGCGGCTTCGCAGTCCGGCCATCATGCAATTCCTGAATGATCGCGACGAGCTGGTCGTCACCGAAGCCGCCCGGGCGATTCACGATGATGATTCCATCCCCGACGCGCTTCCCGCGTTGGCGGCGGCGGTGGGGCGGACCGACATCACCGACGAAGCCTTCGTCCGCCGGGCGCTTAACGCCAATCTTCGCATCGGCGGGGCCGAGCAGGTGAATCGCCTGGTGCGATACGCGATCACCGAGAACAATCCCTCCGCCATGCGAATCGAGGCGCTGGATATTCTGGCGAACTGGGAAACGCCGGCGGTGAACGACCGCGTGGAGGGAAAATATCGCGTCTGGCCACAACGAAGCGGAATGGCCGTGCGGGCGGCGCTGGATACGCAGGTGGCCGGGCTGCTGGCTTCGCAAGACCATGCCGTGGCACTTGCCGCCACCCGGCTGATCGAACGGCTTGGCATCAAGACCGACGACCGCGTCTTTGTCGGATGGGTCAAGGACAGCGCCCGCCCGGCCGAATCGCGCGTGACGGCGCTTCGGCTGCTGGCTAATCGCAAATATCCGGAGCTTTCGCAATCGATCGACATCGCCTTGGCCAGTCGTGAGCCGTTGCTGCGGATTGAAGCCGTGCGCGTCATTTCCGAGCAGGACCCGGCCCGCGCCCTTGCGCTGGTTTCGCAGACGCTGGAAAAGGGGACGATTATTGAAAAGCAGGCCGCCCTGCGGCTTTTGGGCGACCTGCGCAATAAAGACGCCAACGCGATTCTGGCGGCACAGTTGGATGAATTGCTGGCCGGAAAAACGCCGCCCGAGGTGCAGCTCGATCTCGTGGAATCCGCCAGCGCCACGCGCAATAAAGACCTGAAAAAGAAAGTGCGTGCCTGGGAAACTTCGTTGTCCGCAAAGGATCCTCTGGCGCCGTATTACCCAACCCTTTTCGGCGGCGACGCCAGGCGCGGCGAGGCCGTTTTCATGAACCATCCTGACGGCGCATGCGTCCGCTGCCACACCACCAACGCCGATGGCAGCGGCAGCAGCGTCGGCCCGAATCTTTTCGGCATCGGCTCCAAGCCCGATAAGCCGCGTCACTATTTGCTCGAGTCGATGATCGAGCCCAGTGCTTACATCGTGCCCGGCTACGGCATGGAATCCTTCAAGCTAAAAGACGGCACCGAAATCGCCGCCCAGGTGAAGAGCGAAACGCCGGACGCGCTGCAACTGCTCGATCTGGAAGGCCATGCATCGACGATAAAGAAATCGGAGATCGTCACCCGCACTCCCGCCGTTTCCATGATGCCGGCGATGGGCTCGATTTTGACGAAGGATGAGATTCGAGATGTGATCGAGTATTTGTCGTCGCTGAAGAAGTAGCGTGCATTACGGCGGCAATGGGATGAATCGCGAAATCGCAAGCGACTTCCGCGTTTTTTTTGTGATAAGGACGCATCGCCACGGCCGCCGATTTGTCGCTTGCGATTTCGCGATTGAATCATAGTCTCCCCCATAAACCGCGAATGACATGAAACGCTTCACGAAAACTATTGCAATCGCAATTGCCCTCGTCGCAGCATTCATTCTCGGGCGCCTGACGCAATATTGGAAACCCGCCGAAAAAACGACCCTTCGCAGTTTGTCTCCCGATAATTCGGTTCGCATCGACCTGATCGAGGTCGGTAGATGGCCGGATCGCGACTTCGATTTGCGGTTGGAAAATCTGAAGACCGGTGAAACCCAGACCATTTTCAAGTCGCCCGACGAAGGCATGCCCGTCGGTTCGGAGAGAATCCTCTGGTCTTCGGATGGAAAGCGGTTGCTGCTTACCGGCCGTCATTTCGTCGTTCGCGAGCAGACCCCGATCTTCAAGGGCGCAAGCCCTTACCTGATGTATGATCTTCCCTCGGGTAAAATCTGGTGCAACGCGACTCAGCAGGCGGCATATCCGCCGTTCGGACTCGACGACATCTCGTCAATCAAGTGGGAGAATGAAAAATAGTTCCCGCACCATCCTCCACGTCGACATGGACGCGTTCTTCGCCTCCGTCGAGCAACTCGACAATCCCGCTCTCCGCGGCAAGCCCGTCCTCGTCGGATACGACGGCGCGCGCGGCGTCGTTGCCGCCGCGTCCTATGAATCGCGCGTGTTTGGGTGCCGATCGGCGCAGCCGATTGCAGTCGCCAAGCGGCTTTGCCCGCAGGCGATCATCGTGCCGGTGCGGCATGGGCGCTATCGCGAGGAATCGCGCAAGGTGTTTGCGATCTTCGAGCGCTATACGCCGATGATCGAGCCGCTGAGCATCGATGAGGCGTTTCTGGACGTCACCGGCAGCGAACGGCTGCATGGTTCAGGCGAGGCCATTGCCGCAAGAATCAAGCAGCAGGTGCATGATGAAACCGGGTTGACGGCATCGGTCGGCGTAGCGCCGAATAAATTCCTGGCCAAGCTCGCCAGTGATCTGAATAAACCCAACGGCCTGACCATTGTCCGCGATGGCCAGGTCGATGCGCTGCTGGAGCCGATGAGCGTTTCGCGGATTTGGGGCGTTGGGCCGAAGATGGCCGGCATGCTGGCGGGGCTGGGAATCACGACGATCGGGCAACTGCGAAAAATGCCGATTGACGTGTTGGCGCGGCGCGTCGGGCGCGAAGAGGCGGAACATTTTCAGCGGCTCGCCCATGGAATCGACAGCCGCGAAGTAACTCCCGATCGCGAGGCGAAAAGTATCGGACAGGAACAGACGTTTGGCGTCGATGTGGCGGATGTGGAAGCCGTCCGCGGCGTGTTGTTGGAACAAGCCGAGCAGGTTGCCGCGCGGATCAGGCGGCACGAATTGCGCGCTCGTTCGGTGACGGTGAAAATCCGCTTCGGCGATTTTCAAACCATCACGCGCCGCTGCACGTTGCCGCAGGCGTCGGATTCCACCGCCGAGATTTGGAAAGCCGCCCGCGAGCAATTCGAGCGCTGGGCGGTGGGGGAATTCAAGCCGGTGAGGCTGATCGGCGTTTCCGCCGGCTCCTTCGACGCCGCCGACGCCCAGCTCGATCTATTCGCCAATCCCCAATCGCAAAAGCAAAAAGAGCTGGATCGGGCGGTCGATCGAATCAACGCGAAGTTTGGCGGAACAACGATTCGCCGCGGAAAGCCGGGGAAGTATTCGCGATGAACCCCGAAAGCGAGGCACGCGCGAGTGTGCCGGCCTCCACACCGCCTGCTACCCTCCAAAAAAGCCCATGCACTGGTCCTTGCACTGGTCAGGGATGCCACCTGCGTTTTTGGCCCGCCAGGGCAGTTTCGTGCGCTGGTTTGCGTCGGTTTGCACTGGTTTTTCGCCTGGTTGCAGCAAATATTTGATAATATGAATTTAATGGTTCTAAAACCACTCAATTCTCGGGTTTCGACACGATTCCCAATGCCACGTCCTGCGTGTAATCCGGCGATTCAATTGTTATCAAACCGCCGCTGCTTTTGACCGTCTCTGATTTGCTCACCTCGCCGCTGGTGGGATTCAGCCAGCGCACGGCATAGGTCCCGGCGGGAAGATCAATCTGCAGATCGATATGCGTCCCGCCTTTGATATACACGGCGTATTGCTTTCCCGGCTGCGCCAGCGCCCGGGCAGTCGTTCCTTTTTGCACGCCGCCCTTGATGATCGCGTTGTCCGGCTTCATGTGGATGAAATCGAACGACTCCATGAATTTCCGCATCGCGCCCAGTTGCACTCGCAGGGCATGGCTTCCGCCGCCGGGGGCTTTGTAGCCGACCGCGCTTCCGTCGGAGTGGGATGTCGTGAATGAATAATCGAGGCTGTCGTAAAGCCCGCCGCCGGCGGTTATGAAATCCCATCCTTCGGTGCGATAGGTGACATCCTGGCTTCCCTTGAAGCCGGTTTCGTTTTCGCCGATCACCTTGTTCAGGGCCTCGTTCATTTCGACGGTGTCGGGCGGCGTGCAGTAATGGAAGTTGAAGATCGACACCGCCGGGTTGGGCTTTTCAACCTTCTTGCGGCCATTGGCGATGTTCATCGAAATCAGGTGTTTTGCCGGGCGATCCTTCTCGGCATCGAGAATGGTTTCAACGATTTTGTCCTGCCAATCCATGGTCACGCCGCCAAAATACGGCTCGTTGCAAACTTCAAAATACAAATTGTCAAACGGGGCCGCGGCCTCCACGATTTTCCTGGCAACCGCCTGCTGCACGGCCAGAAGGTCGGGATGTTTCAATGTATAAACCTCGTCGCGCCCGCATTTGCCGATGCCGTTCACGTTATTTTTGTCGTTCATCGGGCTGATGTTCCAGAGCGAATCATCGTAATTGGGACAGAAGAGATTCACTTCGACGACGATGCCGCGTTGGGAAGCTTCGGACAGGAATTTTGTGAGCCGATCGAAGTAGGCGGGGTTGAACCGGGTCAGGTCGAATTTATTTTCGCCGTCGGCTTCGCCCGGCGTGTTGGTGCGCTGCCATGGGCCGATGAATCGGGCGGCTTTGGGCGCAAGGGTGTTGTCGGCAATGC
Organism: Tepidisphaeraceae bacterium; assembly: GCA_035695715.1. GTDB lineage: Bacteria > Planctomycetota > Phycisphaerae > Tepidisphaerales > Tepidisphaeraceae > RYN-428. The sequence continues at coordinate 7,937 of DASRRM010000032.1, read as the reverse complement.
CAAATGCGCCGAGAACTTCGTGATAGGTGCCGGTGAAAAGGCGCGTGTGATTGAGGCCGCAGGCCTGGAGTTCGTCCAGGTATTTGATGTCGTCAAAATCGAGGTTGAGGACGGCCCCGTAGTGTTCGCCGGAGGAGATGAGCAGCGTCGGTTTCCCGCGGAAAAGGAAATAATGCGGATTATCCGGATGCAGCGCCAGGGGCAGCGGGGAGGTGTGAACGCTGTCAACCGTGGTGGCATTGGCGGGCTTTGGCGGTGGCGTTTCGGCGGCGGCGGGGCGCGATACGACAATTGCCGCGATAAGAGCGGCGGAAATCTTAAGGGGGGATAAAATCTTCATGGGTGATCCAGTGTACCCAGATTTCCTGAATTTGTTGGGGAAGCGGCCCGGCAGCAAGTATTAAACTTGCCACAGTTTCCCGGCGGCGGTTAGGATAGTCGCCACAGCCTTTGGATTTGACGCCCAGGAGAATTTTTATGCTGCGAAAGCTTGCCGGCGGATTGATGATCGTTGCCCTGATCTTCTGCATTCGAGCGGCATGGGCCGCCGGGACCGATGAAGATATTGCCACCGAGGTTCGCACCGGCTTAAAGAAGCTCGACAGCAACAACGACCACAATGCCGCCTTGCGGGTGGACCTGGCGAAGCTGGCGGTGAACGCCGCCACGGCCAAGACCGCCAAAGACCCCGCCGGCGCGCAGGATTGCTGGGAAGCGGCGCGCGAGGCGCTGACTGCCGCTCTCCGGCTCGATCCGGCCAATAAGGACGCGACTACCCTGATGGCGACCGTGCAGAAGCACATCACGCCCGCGACGAAGCCGGCGACCAATCCCGCCACCACGCCCCCGGCTACTAAGCCCGGCGCTGATACCCAGCCCGCCGGTCCAGTTCCCTTCACCGCCAAGCGCCCGGTCAGCGCCGCGGAGATCAATCGCATCAAGCAGATCGAATGGCGTCATGACGAAAACCCCGCGCCGCGCGGGATTCGAGTCGAACCCGAAACCCGGAAGAAGTTTCTTGCCGCCAGCCCCGATATCATGCCCGGCGAATTCAATGCGCTCAAGCCCGATGCGCAAGCCGCGGCCATTCTCGACTCGGGAAAACCCGAGTTCTACGCCGGCGTGCATATCACCGGCGATCCCGCGTCCATCCGAGAATTCAAGATGAACGTGGAAAAGGTCGTCGAGCAAAACTGCGCCACCTGCCATAGCGGCCCAAAGGCCGGCAAGTTCAAGCTGTTCGCCGACAAGAACGCCGACACCGACGCCTACAGCAACTTCCTGATCCTGCAGCGCTATTCGGCCCCCGTAAATGGCGCGGTGCGGATGATGGTCGACCGCACGACACCCGAATCGTCGCTGCTGTTGCAGTTCATGCTTCCGCCGGATATTTCCGACGCCCCGCACCCGACCACCCCAAACTTCAAGCCGCCGGCAAAAGTGAAAACCGACCCGAAGTACGGGCTGATATTGAAATGGCTCAAGAGCCTCGATCCGCTGGCGCCGAACTACGGAATCGACCTCAGTGCCGACGCACCGGCCCCGGCACCGGCGGCGCCGAAGAAGTGATTTTGATGGCTCGCGCGCCTGTTACAGAGCCGTTTGATGCCGGCCGCTTTGCTCATCATCGCCGTTTCCATCACCTTCGCGGCGGCGGTTGCCGAGCGAATCTGGATACGGCGTTATCGCCAGCGATTGCAGAAACTGGCCGGTGAATGGGGAACGAACTACAGCCCACACGATCAATTCCGCCTGACACCCCGGGTCTTCGCCAACTTTCCGATTCCCGGGGCGGCCAACGTCCGCGTGGTGGATGTGTTGTATTACATCGACCACGATCGTTACTGCTACATTTTCACCGCCGAATACACCAGCGGCATCGTCACCGGCAAGCGGCGTGTGCGCCGCGCCGCCACGCTGAGCGAGCCGCGCGAACGCGCTGCCGAAGCCCCGGCGGCGCAAATCACCCTCGCTCCGGCGAACCTCCCGCTGGTCGACCAATACCGCAAGCTCCGCCCCGTGGACGAGACCCACTGACTTTGATCGACGCCTTGAAAGGTGGAACACGGGCGATTCGAGATTAGAATTCGCGCCTTGCGACTGGAATTTGGCCCTATGACACCAAACAAATTGAATTACGCCGGCCAAACAAATCGCCGCGCTGCTTTCTTCCCGCGGGATCGAGGACCGATTTATAATGTGGTTTGGTACGGGCTTTTCTCCACAATGCTTCTATTAACCGGTGTGGCACTGATGGCGTTTATCTTCCGCTTCAGTCGGATGTAGGCGGCATCCACAAAACGAGCTCAGAAACGGGTCGATAGTGCGCCGTTGCCGCTTGGCGAATGATGTTCATTCGACGTTCCCTCCAAAAATTCTTGTCGCCCCCCGGCCGGCGTTTGCGCATTTGAAAGAGTAGGGGGACTGATGGGGAGCTGACTTCGTGCAGGTAACAGAGTCTTGAGGGAAGGAATCTGTCCATGAATTATCGGATCGCTGCGACTTGGCGCCGGCGCGCTGGCCGTGTCCGCTTGATTACTGCATTATTCGCCAGTGCAGCCCTGTTTTCGGCAGCAGCACTTACGCGGGCGGATGACTGGGAATCATATCAGCATGATCCTCAGCATTCGGGCCTTTCCCAGGCCAACGTGAACGCAACCTCACTGCAGCCGGTCTGGCAGGCGCCAACGGGCTTTGCATCGCCGCTTATCGTCGGCAACACAATCTACGCGATGCAAAACGGGCAAGGCGTTCCCTCGCTGACCAATATCGATTCATTTAATCTCGCCAACGGACATGTCAACTGGAACTATTCCGGCACCTATGCCTTTCCCTCCGAACCGGCGTATGCCAATGGCCTGGTGGCATTTGCTGGAAATCCGATCGGGACCACGGTGGGCATGCTGAATGTCCTCAATGCCGCGACGGGCACGCTCGATTACCAGGTGAATATTCCGCAGTATCAGAACGCGGTCATCAACATTTTGCCGGGCACCGCCGGAAATCTCCCGGTAGCCTATGTGGCAGACGGAAACTACGTGACCGCAGTCAGTCTCGGCGCTACATCAGGTAGCGTCTTGTGGACGGCGACGGGCGGTTTTGGCGGACAATCGATTCCCAGCGTCATTGGCAACTCCGTCATTGTTGCCGGGCCGGGACAATACTATTCCATTGACCGCACCAGCGGCGCGGAAAACCACTTTTTCGTAGGCCAGGTGACCGGCGGCGGGGGCAGCACGCCAGCCGTCGATGCCGCGCGAAATCAATTCTACATTCTCACCGATTACAACAGCACGACGCCGACGCTCACTGCTTACAAGTACGCTTCAAACAGCTCCATCACGCAGATCTGGCAGCGCACGGGCAGCGGCGTCGGCGTTCAGGGCGGCGTTGCGATCGGGCCCGACGGCGGGGTCTATGCCGCCGACACATCAACGCTTGTTGAGTTGGATCCAGCCACCGGCAACATCCTACGCCAGGTTGCCGGCAGTTTCGCCACCGGCAACGCGCCAATGATCAGCAACGGCTACCTATGGGAATTCGACAAAGGCCCGGGATCAGGACCCAATTCCACTTATGCTTACCGACTGAGTGATTTGTCGCTTGCCGCAACGTTCACCGGCACACGTGGGAATTTGAACTCGCCTTATGATTCCGCCGGGGCATTGACAGACGATTACTTCGTGCAAACCTATCCGACCGTTTACGGATATTCGGGTTTTCAAGTCTACAATGATGGTGCCCCTGAACCTGCATCCGCGGGTGTTTGCATTGTGGCGGGCGCATTGTTTCTCATCCGCCGGCCCCGGAAACGCCAGCGCCAATCATTCCTGGCGCGGGCGAAGTTTCGTTGATGGAGCATTACCGCAACGTCCACTCCAGCAAATAAAGATATTCGGTGGGCGGGCGGATATTGATGATCGACCATTCCCAGCCGAGCGATTCAAACAGCGAATGCAATTCATCCTGATCGAGATGGCTGACCCAATTTTTTGACAGCCGGTCGATTTTCGATTCGCCTGGCGTGCGCGGGTTGTAAGAGAGCAGAAGTTTCTTGCCCAGCGTTGGCAGCCGCTCCAGAAATGCTCGCGGCTTCCACATGTATTCGAGCACGCCGCTGCAGATAATGTAGTCGAATGGGTGATCGACGGGTGGAAAGATCGAATGATTGAAATCGCAGACAATCGTATCCGGCGTTGTGCGGACAATATCGCACGGCTGATATCGACAGTCCTGCGGAATGTAAGACCTTAACGTCTGTGCCCCGGCGCCAAGGTCGAGAACCGAACTACCGGCCGAGATGAAGCCGGCGATGATCCGGTTTCGCTCGTCCCAACTAGGCGGCCCGGCGGCGGCAACCTTTTCCCAGTGTTTTACCTGAGTCCGCTGGAAGAATGTTCGGGATGCCGCCGCATAACGTTGGTATAAGGCTTTGACATTGCCGAGCATTAGGTACTTCTCTCCGTGCTGTTCGGGTACCCCGCACACTCGCCCGCTTGACATCCAGCGGCATCACGAGGATAAAAATCCCGGCGGCGCACCGGTATTTTATCGAACGCGATTCATCATGATCCAACGCATTGGCCTGCTACGCAAATTCGCCGGTAACGACAACCGGCCGGTGCGTATCGCAAACAAATCCCGCCCGCGCGTCACCTTCATGACCACCGTCCATCATAACGTTGGCGATGAGTTTATTCGAGAAGGCATCCGATCCTTCCTGGATGAAGTGCTGGGCGATTACGATCCGTTTTACGTTCACAAGCACGACATTGACACGCTGCACAAGCCGTTGCTCGATGAGGGGGAAAAGCTGGCCGACAAATTCCGCGAGGCGGATATCATCATTCAGGCCGGCGCGCCGGTCTATTGGAATCTCGGGCCGCACACTTCGTACAACGTCGGCTGGGCGAAGGACCTTTGGTTTGACCGCATCTTCAAGCTCGGCCCGGAAAAAATCATCCTGAATATCGGCGCTGGCTCATGCCAGGGCGATGAAGGCGATCTGGCCGGGCTGATGGCCGATCCTCAATGCGTTGATTTTGCAAAGGAAGCCGCTCGGGCATGCCGGTGGACCACCGTACGCGATCCGCTGGCGTCGCGCTATCTGGCGACGCTGGGCGTGAAGCATGATCTGCTGCCATGCCCGGCTTTCCATGCCGCCCGACGAACGCCCGGCTCGAAGATTACGCGAAATGTGCTGGCGGTGAATCTGATGCGCGATGCCGGGCATCATCTGGTCAAGCCATCCAACGACCCGGCCCGCTGGCGAAAGACAGCCGAAGCGGTTCTGCCGATGCTTCGCAAGCATTATCATTTATTGTTCGTCGCCCATGACCAGGCCGAGGCGGAGTTTCAAAAGCCATTCGCGCAAGGCAATGAGATGGTGTTTCTGTCGAATGATTTCCGCGATTACCTCGCGCTTTATTCGACGGTGCAGGGGATTGTCGCCAATCGCGTTCACGGCGCGGTCTGTGTGGCAGGCTTTGGCAGGCCGGCGGTGATCGTCAGCACCGATTCGCGCATTGGCATCGCCCGCCCGATTGGCATTCCCGCGGTTGACGAGGCGGATGTTACGCCGGAGTGGATCGTCAACGCCATCAAGGAGCAATACGACCGCGGCAACGAGATTTTTCGCCAGCGGATGCAATTGCGCGAATCGTCGGCGCGCCAATACGTCCGCGGATTGCGGCGCACTCTGCAATCGGCGGCGCAGGCTTGAGGTATCATGGGTTCACTCACCTTCACGAGCCCGATCCGTTCGATCCTCGTCACCCGCCTGGACGGCCTTGGCGACATCGTCATCGGAACCATGCTGCTGCAGGGGATTCACGCGAAGTGGCCCGAGGCAAAAATTCGCCTCATTGTGCGGCCGCAGATGCTGGGGGCGGCTTCAATTCTGCCGGATTGGGTGGAAGTGATCTCGCTCCCATTTGACCCGCGCGAACCGGTTGCCGGCCGAACCGCGGAAATCGTCGGGCAACTCCGCCAATTTGCGCTCGCCGTTCAATCCGATCTGGCGATCGTCGCCGAATATAATCGCACCTGGGCCGGGGAGATTTTGGCGGCGATGTGCGGCGCGCGAGACATCATGGCATTTGACGGCCCCACGGGAATCAATCTCAATCATCGTGAAATCTGCCAGGCGCTCGGTGCGGCGTCGCAGGAATCATGGCAGACGGTTCATGTCGACGACGGCGCGCGCGAGACGGAAAAATATGCGGCGATTCTCGACGCCATGCAGATTGATCGTGCCGGTTGCGAGCCTGCGGTTACCCTTCGCGATGAAGACCAAAACGCCGCCGCCCAGGCGTGGGCGAAGACCGGCCTGTCGCGCGCCGATGCGATCGTCTGTTTCCCCAGCTCCGGCGAGGCGCTTGCGCGAAGCCTCGACCTGGCAACCTGGGTGCGCTGGATTGGGCATTTGCAACAATCGAGGCCAGTCGTCCTATTCGGCAGCGAATGGGATGCACCGGCTCTCGACGAGCTGGCGGCACACGGCCTGCCATCAAATGTTCCGCGCATCATTTTGCCCGGCGAAAATCCGGGCGTCATGGCCGCGTTCATCGAAGGCAGCGGATGCTTCATCGGCACCGACACCGGGCCAATGCACATCGCCGGGGCGCTGGGCGTTCCCACGCTGGGCATCTTCGGCGGGGGCCAAAGCGCCCACCGTTTCCTTCCCTTTGGAAAACGCGCCGCCGCGGTTCGCATGCCGATCGGCTGCTATGGCTGCGAATGGCATTGCCCATTCGATCGGCGTCATTGCCTGAAGGACATTCCGCAAGCCGCGCTGCTGGCGGCGGGAGATGCATTTTTGGCCGCGGCTCATGAAAACGCCGATGCATTTCATCCGCAAATATTTGATATTAGTCCGCCCGGCGAGCTTTTGAACGTGACCCTTGGGCCGATGATGCGCCAGCATCGCCGGTTTCTCGCCGATCACCACGAGATCATGGAACACCATGTATTTCTCGCCGAAAAGAGGTCGGAATTCGCAGACATTCTTTCTCGCCTCGGCTCCCAAACCCACGCCCACATCGACGCCCTGGCAGCTATTGCAAAAACCATCGCGGACATGACCGGCCAGAACGATGCGCGCGACGCCGCAATCGCCCGGCTCAATTCGGCCCTGTCGGAAATGACCCGGCATAACGAATCGCGCGATGGGGCGATCGGCGACATCAACAAGTCCCTTTCGGAAATGACCGCGCACAACCAGTCGCGCGACGACGCCATTGCCCATCTCAATGCCATCCTCGCTGAAATGACAAGGCAGAACGACTCCCGCGACGCCGCGATCGCCCATCTAAACGAACTTGTCGACGCGATGAACACGAAAATGAATACGCCCGATGGCGCGATCACTCGCTTGCGCAAATGGCTGAGCTGATAAAATGCAGATTTGACAGAGTACGAGAAATGCTCGCGAAGCTTTTCAAGGTTGGCGCAGATTGCGCACATCTCACACGCTTCCACGAGTCCATAGCGTTTCTCAGGTTGGTGGCGCGTTCGCGCGACCGTCATCCTACTGAGACTATCCTACAACGGAGGTGCACGGCGTGCGCGCACGTAAGCGCAGCGATGGAATTCTTTGAAGTGTGCACATCTTCAGCTTAGGAGTTGAGGCCTGTGGAGCGCCGCAGTCGCCCAGGCGACGAGGCGAGTCCGCCCGGCCTTGTGCACGGTTCAAAGAATTCCATCGCGAGCAACCCTGGCTTTCGAAAGTGCTTATGTGCACTAGCATGTGATCGAGCTAAAGCCGTGCGCTTTTCGGCTTGACAGGCCCTGGGCGCTGTGTCGTACAGCCGGAAAGCACTCGCCATTGATGCATTTCGATGCACGGCAATGCAGCATAATGTGGTCGCGTGGCGGGAATTCTTTGAACCGTGCACAAGGCCGGGCAGACTTGCCTTGTCGCCTGAGCGACTGCGGCG
>DASRRM010000031.1:0-1840 GCA_035695715.1 Tepidisphaeraceae bacterium | reverse complement strand
TCCCAGCGTGTCATTGACTTGCTTGAAGCGATTGAGATCCAGCGCCAGCAATCCGAGCGGCTTGTTGTTTCGGCGGGCGGCAGCCATCGCCTGGTGCAGGCGGTCTTCGAACATCACGCGATTGGGAAGCGATGTCAGCGGATCGTGGCGAACCAGGTGCGCCAGCAGCCGGGTGGTTTGATGATGCTCGATGCTGATGGCGGCCAGGCGGGTGGCGGTTTCGAGGATATCGCGCTCGGCCGACGACGGCGAACGGCGCTCATGCACCATGACAAGGACCAGCCCCAGCGGAACGCCGTCGCCTCCGCGCACCGTGACACCCCAGCAACATTTCACTCCCGCCGTCCGGGCCTCGCCGCGAAGTTCGTCCCACGCGCGGTGCGTTTCCACGTCGGCCACGAGCGGCATGGGAACATGTTTTATCGAGGTGCAGGTCAATCCCGCGGAAAACGAAACGGGCCGTTTGGCAATCGCCGCCGCCAGCTCCGGCGGCAGGTTCTCACCGAACGGACGGATGGTTCCATCCTGCAAAAGCATGATGCATGCCTGCATGAGCGGCATCTGCCGTTCGATCAATTGCACGAGTTGATGCAGCACCGTGGGCAGCGGCCTGTCCTGCGCCACCATTTCCAGTGCAAGCCGGCGATCGGTTTCCATCCATTGCGCCCGGCGTTGTTCTGTTTGATCGTGAATGTGGGCGACAAAATAAAGCGGCTCGTCCGCCGCGTCGCGCGCCACGGAGATATTCAATAAAGCATGAATCTCGCGGCCTGATTTGTGAAGAAATCGCCGATCGAAATGAAACGTGCGGCGTTGGGCGGGATCCAGGTTTTCAAACCAAGCCCGGCTCTCTGCCGCATCATCGGGATGGGCGACGGTGAAGCAATCGCCGGCCAACAATTCCGCTTCGTCACAGCCGAGCAGTTGGCACAAGGCAGGGTTCACCTGGATGAAGGCGCCGTCGAAGGCGATGATCGCCAGCGCGACTGCCGCCTGCGTGAAGGCGTGATAAAATGGCGAGTCGCAATCTCGGGGGTTTTCCAGCAGCGCCGTTCCCGGCGACAGCGCATCGATTTGAGGCGCGGTATCGATGGCCGCGCGGTGCGAATCACCGGCGATTTTGGAAGTTAGCTGCATGCCCAATTACTCCCCGATGCCATACCTTGCTTCCCACGGAACTTATCGGCAACTCCGCCGGGCGGCGTTATTTAAGATTGCCACTTGATTCACCCGGGCGATTGCCCCAAGATTCGCCGCGAACGATGGGCCGAGCGAAGGAGAAGAGCGCGCGTGCGGATTGAAGACTCACATCTCAAGCACCTTCGCCAGCACGGATACGCTTTGGTGCCGAATTTTCTGTCGGCAGACGAGGTGTCGCGGGCGGTGCAGAACATGCTGCGCTACGTTCCAACTGCCGAAGAGCTTTCCGCCGCCCCGGAGCGATATCCGTGGGTTTTCGAGGAAGCCGACCGGCTTCAGACCGAGTTCCCGTTCGTCGGCAATCCGCTGAACAACATCGCCACGCACCCGGAATTAATTTCGTTCGTCGAGCGCGCGCTGGAAACGGAAAATGTGATCCTGAGTCAATCCGCCATCTGGGCAAAATACGCCGGCACCGGCGATTTCGAGCAGGCGTTGCATCTGGATTATGAAGGGAACACGCTGGTCGTGCCGCGCGATGATGGAGATTATCGGCAGGTGAACATGATCCTGTACTACACGGACGTAACGCCGGATATGGGACCCACGTGCGTTGTTCCAACCGGCCATACAAAGAATCTGCCGATCTGGCCGACCTTCCGCCCGCGAAATAAAAATGCACAGCTCTATAAGCATGAAA
>DASRRM010000030.1:0-43579 GCA_035695715.1 Tepidisphaeraceae bacterium | reverse complement strand
CGGAGGGTACTCCCGAAGTAAGCGGTTTGCGGGATCCGCTTACTACGGGAGTACCCTCCGTGCGCGGCTCCTTCATACCGACTAACGCGATCTGCGGCACGCAGACTGATGTAGTAATGAAAATGAAAGCGATCCCTTCATACCGTTTCATCCAACCGTCAGGCTGCCCGCGAATTCCCGGCATGCTGTATCTTCTTGCGTGCCTCGTCGTCAGCCATTGTGTGCACGCGCAGGCTGCCCCGCGCCCGAATATTGTGCTGATTTTGGCCGATGACATGGGGTTTTCCGACGTGGGGTGTTATGGCTCGGAAATCGCCACCCCGAACATCGACCGCCTGGCGGCCCAGGGCGTGCGCTTCACTGAGTTTTACAACACCGGGCGATGCTGCCCGACGCGGGCATCGTTGCTGACCGGGTTATATGCCCACCAGGCCGGCGTCGGGCAGATGATTGAAGATCGCGGCTGGCCGGGCTATCGCGGCGAGCTCAATAATCACTGCATCACCCTTGCCGAAGCCCTGAATTCCGCCGGCTATCGCACCGACATGGTGGGAAAATGGCACCTGGTGCATATGCGCATCACGGGTAAATTGCAGATCAACCATCAAAACCAGGACGCATTCTGGTTCGACAAGAAAAATTGGCCGATTCAACGCGGCTTCAAATCGTTTTTCGGGACGATCATCGGCGTGGACGATTATTTCGATCCATTCACGCTGACCGAAGGCAACGATCCGCTGCAAGCCGTTCCGGAAAACTTTTATTACACGGATTCCATAGCCGATCATGCGGCCCGGCGGATTACTGAGAATGCAAAGGCGGGTGCGCCGTTTTTTTTATACGTGGCATTCACCGCGCCGCATTGGCCGTTGCAGGCGCGGCCGGAGGATATTGCCAAATACGAAGACGCATATGCAAAAGGGTGGGATGAGCTTCGCCTGCAACGGCACGAGCGCGAAAAGAAGCTGGGAATCGTCGACCCAAAATGGACGCTCTCGCCGCGCGACAAAGAGGCTCGCGCCTGGGATCAAACGCCCAACCAAAAATGGGACGCACATCGCATGGCCGTCTATGCGGCACAGATCGACCGCCTTGACCAGGGCATCGGCGTCATCCTCAAAGCCTTGGACGACAGCGGGTCGGCAAATAACACGATGGTCATTTTCCTATCCGACAACGGCGGATGTGCCGAGAAGGTGCAGCCGGGCTGGTTTGATGTTCCCTCCGCCACGCGCAGCGGCGCGGCGGTGCATGTGGGCAATAATCCGAAGTTTCTCGCCGGGCCGGAAGAGGTTTTCCAAAGTTATGGCCCCGGGTGGGCGAATGCATCGAACACGCCTTTCCGCCGATACAAGCATTTCGCCCATGAAGGCGGCATCGCCACGCCATTCGTCGTGCGCTGGCCGGCGGCCATTTCGCAGCGCGGCGCGATTCTAAAGGAGCGTGGCCACGTCATCGATTTGATGCCAACCTTCCTCGAACTGGCCGGCGGGAAGTATCCGGCGAGTTTCAATAATCAGCCAATTGAGCCAATGGCCGGGCAAAGCCTGGTGGCGGCGTTGCTTTCGCAGCCGCATCGCGAGCGCGGAACGCTGTTCTGGGAGCACGAGGGAAATCGGGCGGTGCGCGACGGACAATGGAAACTGGTGGCGGAAAACAATAAGCCCTGGGAGCTTTACGACATGATTGCCGACCGCACCGAAACGCACGATCTGGCGGCCGAGCGCCCCGAAAAGGTGAAGGAATTGCAAGCCCTCTACAGCCAATGGGCCGACCGCGTCGGCGTGAAGCCGTGGCCAACACCTAAGGCGCCCGATCCGCGGCCGAAGCTGACGGATTGAGCGAAGGCGGATTAACCGCTGTGCCATACGGCTAAGATGCTCAAACTGAGCGGTCTCTGAGCGATTTGAAGTATCCTACATGGAATTGGGTCGCAAAAGTCGAACAAGCCTCCACGCCGGGGCAAGCGGCGCGTAACCGTGGTTCGCAAAAACAACGCAATCGCCGCGCCGCCCCGGATTTACGCAGCGCTCCTAAAACCGGGGCGGCGCGGCGATAAGGCCATTTTCAAGGCGAAGCATTTCGCGCGCCGCTTGCCCCGGCGTGGAGGCATTCTCCGCAAAAACCGCTAACGTTGAGTAAGATGCCCATATCGCGCTCGCCGATTTGCCGCGCCAATGAGCCGGCCTTTTTCGCCATCCCCGGCAGCGCGCGGAACTGCTACAGTGCTGATGATCTGGCAAGCCCGAAGGAGATGAATTTATGACGGTCGATTCCGCACAGCGCGTTGAAAAGCAAACCCCCTGCGAAGTGAACGCCGCCATTCGCCGAGCGACGGAGATGCGCGTGGCGTACTATGCCGAGCATACCGGCGAGATTGACGACCGCCTGCGCGCGCTCGATCAGGAATGGGATGTGGAGCGGTTATTGCAAACCATGTCGGCGAGCGTGACGCTGGTTGGACTGACGATGGCGATAGCGCGGAACCGGAAATGGATTTTCCTGCCGATCCTGGTGCAGGGATTTTTCCTGCAGCATGCGATTCAGGGATGGTGCCCGCCCTTGGCAGTTGTGCGGCGGCTGGGGTTCAGGACCATCGTGGAAATTGAAACGGAGCGCTATGCGCTGAAGGCCATTCGCGGCGATTTCCAGAATCTGCCCGACTCCAGCGAAAGCCGCGGCACAGCGCCGGTGTTGGAAGCGGTGAGAAAGTGAGAGTGGCGATGATCGGGCTGGGACGGGAAGGCCGCAACCCAAACGACCACCCCGGCGCCGTTTGGCGGATTCATGAACGTCGCAATCGGCAGATGGTACATGACCACTGCTCACACCCGCGACGTTCAAGTTGATTCGGAGAATGCTCCTTAACCCGTTGCGGCGCTCACCCGATTACCCGATTTCAGCTCGGCTTCGGCTTCCAGCCACACTTGGAGGTCCTGACCCTGAGGCCGGCCTTTTTGTTCCCAGAGTTGATGCGCCAGCTTGGTGATTTCCTCGTTGGTAATTTCCACCATGGCGCCGGGAATGCGCGTGTCGGGGGATTGGTTCACTGCGGCGGATCGATTGTCCGGCGAATCGCCGGCAAAACGCGCGAGGAACTCCAACGCCTCCTTTTTCAGCGCGAAATAGCCACGCCGATCTTCACGGTCGATCAGCAGCACGTGGGTTGGAGCAGTTCCGGTGCAGCCAACGTTGACCTTGTAATGGTCGGCCACCGGAGCAACCTCATCCATGAATGTAGACCAAGCGCCGGCCACGAAGCCGTACGAATGACTGTCGCGCCAAAGGACCTCCTCGGCACGCGGCTCGTGGTAGAAAATGACAAACCGGTCGCTGCCGCGATAACACAGCATCTTGTCCATGCAGGTGATCGCTTTTTCGAGAATGGCAACGAAATCGGACGAGGATCGGGAACGTTGAAATTGGCCGTACAATGAATCGGTCATGACTGTACCTCCTTGTACTGTTTGACCGCCAAAAGGGGAATGGGAAATCGCCCGCGTGCGGTATAGCAAACCATTCCGCAAAGTTCAATCGGCTGGAACGAGCCCGCGCGAGCCGGGAACACTGAAACGGCGAAATCAATGCCGCTGTTCCCCGGCCTCCATGATTTGCAGTTTCAGCCGATATGATCTGGCTTCCAGATGCTCCAACTCTGTCGCAAGCCCAGCCTTAAACTTCGCGTCGGCAAGCGTTTCGGCCAATTTGGCTGCCGCGACGCTCGCGGCAAGGATTTCCGCCCGCTCTCTGGCGGTTTTGGAGGCGTCAAGTTTTGCCTCGGTGAGCGCCTTCATGCAATTGTTCATCTCCGAAAAAGAGATCAGCCCCGCGTTGTATTGCTTGGCTGAAATCTCTGACGCATGGGTCAATACCTCCACCTGCTCGCTTCGAAGCTGCTCCAGTGACGCCGGCGCGGCGGCACCCTTATCGACGGGTGGCTCTGCGCCAAGACGCATACCAAGGCGAACAATGCGCCGCTGATCAGTGCCGGCAGCTTTGATAGAGTCCAAGCCATGATACTGTCTCCTGTTATTATCGCCCCCTTGGTTCATGTGATGGCCGCACGCTCATGCCCGCGTAGTGTAACACCGATACCACCCACAGGTCTTGCCCATTTTTTCGTCGAAAGAGGGCGGTCCTATAATATTCGGCTATGACGGCGTTTGTGGAATCCTGTGTCGGGACGATAGCAGACTCCGCGGTGGCTCTCGAGCGCCGCGCGAAAGGGAAGCCGCGCGCCGAAAAACTCCTTCGCCTGCTGAAGGATAAGAAGAACATTCTCATCACCGCCCACGAGCATCCCGACCCCGATGCGCTGGCCAGCTCGCTTGGCCTTTGGCGGCTGCTCGAAGCGACACTTCCAACCGCAACCGTCACGATCGCCTTCAAGGGCCGGGTGGGCGGCGGATTGAACGAAGCATTTGTGAAATTCAGCAGCCTGAAATGGCAGCCCTGGGATGATGCCGCCCTTTCGCAATATGATGCCATCCTGCTCGTCGACACTCAGCCATCGTTCGCCTACAGCCCGCTGCCGGCGGGCGTGGCGCCATTTGCGGTAATCGATCACCATCGCAGCCGCAGGCGCAAACCCGCGTGCAATTTCTGCGACATCCGCACCGATGTGGGCGCGACCAGCTCGATCATCTTCAGCTATTTCATGGAGCTGGAAATTCCCATCCGCCCGGACCTGGGCGCGACGCTGCTCTATGGCATCGAAAGCGACCTGGCCGGCGCTGCCGGAACGCCCAGCGAGTTGGACAACATCGCCCTGTCAGGCCTCACGCTGATCGCCGACCCGCGCAAGCTGTATCAGATGCGGTATGTCGACCTGCCGCAAAGCTACTACATCGCCTATGCGGCAGGATTGTCTCACGCCTACTTTTACGACAGCGCGTTAATGACGCATCTCGACAGCATTGACTCGATGGAAAAGCCGGCCGTGCTGGGTGATTTCCTGCTGCGCTTTGACAAGGTGCAGTGGGCATTGGTCACCGCCGTCTACGATGGCAAACTGTTGCTGAGCCTCCGCACCAGTTGCACAAAGCTTACCGCCAACGAGATGATGCAGCGGCTGACGAGAAAGATCGGCGCCGGCGGCGGCCATCGCACCAAAGCCGGCGGTTACATCAAGCTCGAAAACGGCTCGCCCACGGAAATCGACCGCCTGCGTAAGATCCTCCGCCGCCGATTCCTCCGCTCGCTGGGAATCACCGTCTCCCGCGGGCAAAAGCTCGTTCCGGACGCGGGGTGAGTGACTGCACATCGCTGGACTGTTTGACGCGAAGGTTCGAAGAAGGCGAAGGGATGCGAATCGACGCCCAATCCAACCTGATTTATCTGTACCACTTACTACACCCTTCCGACGTTAATCGCCTCTTCGCTTCCTTCGCGACTTCGCGCCTTCGCGTCAAGCTTTTCCGATCGGAAGTCGCAAGTCGCAAGCCTCCGGCCACTTGCCAGCGGGCTTGCGGCGCGGTACAGCGCTTGTAGGCGAACACGCCATCTGTGGCAAATACGCGCATGTCCAAGCTCAAGATAGTCCTGAAGAATCACGGCATCGATGCCGCTGATCTCGACGTGCTCTTCGGGGGCGGCAAAGATGCCGTCCACGGCTTGAGCACCACCGGGCCCTCCGCCGTCGAACTCTGGCGACGCCTGCGCCTTGCCGCCGGCGAGATCGGCTATTGGCCGGTCATCCTTGGCGGCGACGAAGACCTCAAACGCCTCAACGAATCCTTCCGCCAGCTTCGCCAGGACCCCGGCCGCGGCTCGGCCACCGACATCGTCGCCGCCGCCCTGAAGGTCAACGTAACCGCCTGGCTGACCGAACGCGCCGCCACGGAGGTCGCCGCCCGGATTCCCGCGCCCGGCGCATTTCCCGAGGGCAACCGCGCAACCCATCACTTCACCCTCCCGGTCGATCCCGACCACGGCACCCCACTCCCCCGCGTCTTCGTCGGCCTGGTTCCCACCGTGCTCGGTTGGCAGGTGCCAGCCTTCCTTCGCTTCGGCGGATCGAACGGCTGCCCCGCCCCGGAATATCATGTCGCCATCCTCAAATACTGGCGTCAGAAGTACGGCGCGGAAGTGGTGGGCATCGGCGGCAAGACTCTGGAGGTAGCCGTCTCGCGTCCCGCCGACGACAGGGCCGCTGCCATGCGCCTCGCCCGCGAACAGTTCGTCTACTGCCCCGCCGTCGTCAGCGCCACCCCCGGCTCCATGGAAGAGCGCGCCGCCACTCTCCTGAACGCCACGGCGTGGTCGTTCTGGTGGGACTGAAACTTCATTGTGGGAAAACATTAATTCCCGTGGGGGGAAAAAACGCTATGCGAGCACCAACCCAATTATTCAACGTATCGAGGTCGGGCGCTTCAAAGGAATGAACCCGCGTGATCGAACAACTGTCCAACAAAAGCTAAAAACTTTCGCCCATTGGATGTTTCCTCCAAATCAAACCACAATCTGAATTAATGCTCAACCGGCGCGATCTTCGGCATTGACCGCGGCCAGGGATATTCGGGGTTGGGGCCATCAACAGCCAACGTCGGAGCGAGCAATTCGGTCGACATCTGGAGATAATGCAGCGCGTGACAGGGCGCCACTGCGGGATTTTTCCGCAGGAAAATGAAGACGACAAAACTGGACTGACCTTGTACGAGGAAGAGACGTTGCTGCGTATTCATTCCCCCCGCCTCCACACGCTCATCCCTGATAGCGACCATGTTTCAGGAAGAATCGCTGGATCCGTCTTCGCTCGTTCAGCGTCAACGGCCGTGGTGTCGGCTACAAGAACTTTGAATCGAACGTTTCCAACGTCTATCGCGAAGTCGATTGGCTCAACACCCCACCCTTCGCCACTGAGGCGACTGTTCAATTCGATAAGCCGAATTTCGTCAGGCGGCGCACTTGTTGGGAGACACCAGATTTCCTTTATGCTGGCGTCGGCTGCGAAATGGCGTGTGGCCATCCATCTTGCGACCGCGTCTCTTCCGGTTCCTTCGGGCCGGGAGGCAACCGGCGCACGTTCGTGATAGAATGCTCCTCAACATATTTTGACCAGGATACTTTCCGAATGAGCCTTCTTCTCAGTTGCAAATCCATCAGCAAGTCCTTCGGCCCGCGACAGCTATTCAAGGACATTTCCATCGGCTTTGACGATACCGAGCGCACGGGATTGATCGGGCCGAATGGGTCGGGGAAATCGACGCTCCTGAAAATTCTTGCCGGGCTTGAGCATGCCGACACGGGAACCATGACCTCGCGCCGCCAGCTTCGGCTGGGCTATTTGGCGCAGGAGGATGCGTTTACGCCAGGGCATTCCGTGCAGCAGGTGATGCTTGCTGCCATCAGTGATGCCAATCTCGACGAGCACGAGCGTCTGGTGAAAGCCGAGATTCTACTGGACAAAGTCGGGTTCAAAGACACCAGCGCGATCGTCGATTCGCTGTCGGGCGGGTGGCGGAAGAGGCTCGCGATTGCGCGGGAGCTGGTTGGCGAGCCGGACTTGCTGCTGCTGGATGAGCCGACCAATCATCTCGATCTGGAAGGCATTCTCTGGCTGGAAGAGTTGCTGAGTAACGCGCGGTTTTCGTTTTTGCTGGTCAGCCATGACCGGTATTTTCTGGAGAACGTGACCAATCGTGTGGTGGATTTGAATACGTCTTATGCGGATGGATATCTCAGCATCAACGGCACGTACAGCGATTTTCTGGTGAAGCGGGATGAATATCTCGCCGCCCAGGCGGCGCGGGAAGTGGCGCTGGCGAGCCGGGTGCGGCGCGAAGTGGAATGGCTTGCCCGCGGCGCCAAGGCCAGGCGAACCAAGGCCAAGGGGCGAATCGAGCAAGCCGGGCAAATGATGGAAGACTTGGCGGCCCTGAAGGTTCGCAATGCCGTGCAAGGCGGGATGCAGGTCGATTTTTCCGCGACGCATCGCCAGACACGAAAACTGCTGAGCGTGAAGGATGTGAAAAAAGCGATGGGCGGTCGCCTGCTCTTCGAACATTTGAATATGGTTCTTTCGCCGGGCACGCGGCTTGGGCTTCTCGGCCGCAATGGCAGCGGGAAATCGACGCTCATCCGCCTGCTTTCGGGGCAGCTTGCGCCGGATGCCGGCGAGGTTTGGCGGGCCGAGGGATTGCGCATCGTCGTGTTCGACCAGAACCGCCAGCAGCTCGATCGCAGCCTGCCGCTGCGACAGGCGATCTCGCTCAATGGCACCGACACGGTCGTCTATCGCGACGAGGGAATGCACGTCACCTCATGGGCCAAACGGTTTCTTTTCCGGGACGAGCAGCTTGACATGCCGGTCTCGGATTTATCCGGCGGCGAGCAATCGCGATTGCTGGTGGCGCGCCTGGTGCAGATGCCGGCGGATTTGTTGATTCTGGACGAGCCGACGAACGATTTGGATATCGCGTCGCTGGAAGTGCTGGAGGAAAGTTTGTCGGATTTCCCGGGCGCGCTGGTGCTGGTGACGCACGACCGCTACATGCTGGATCGCGTTTCGACGGAATTACTGGCTTTGGATAATCAGGGCGGGTCGCACTGGTATGCGAGTTTGGCGCAGTGGGAAGCGGGACAGGAGGAGGCCGAGAAGAAGAAATCCGCCGCCGCGAAAATGGCCGCCAAGCCAGCCGCAAAGACGAGGGCAAAGGAGCCGGCGGTGAAGAAGCTAAGTTACATGGAGCTTCGCGATTTGGAGCAGATGGAGGAGAAGATCATGACCGCCGAGGAGGTTCTTCACGCCGCCCAGCGCGAAATGGAAGACCCGAAGGTGCTGGCAAATCGCGACAGGCTGCACGAGGTATGCATTAAGGTGGACGAAGCGCAGAAGAAGGTAAGCGCGCTATATGAACGATGGGAAGCGCTCGAGGCGCGGCGGGTGAAGTCGCAATAGGGTGTGACGTCTGTTTTTAGCAGGTTAGTGGGGCGGCTCTTTCCTTCTCCCCTGTACCAGGTTTCGAGGTTGCAATCGTCACCTTTTTTCCCGGCGCTGCGGGTCGCGTGGCGCCGCAACTGGCGCGGCGCTGGAATTCGGCGCCGCGGGCAGTTTGTTCTTCCGAAATCTGTCCCACACGCTTGGCGCGGGATGATAGTCAGGCCAGGGCGGCGGGCCGCCGCCGGGAAATGCGGAGATCATCAACTCTTTCGCCAGGCGAAAAGGCGCGAGCAGTCGCCGGGCGAACGATGAGTTGGCGCCATCGCCGCTGGCGCGAAAGAGCAGAACGGTGATGTCATCGCCGGTGAGGTTTCCCGGATGCACGTCTTCAATTGCCTTCAGCAGCGCGGGAACAACTTTGGTTGGGTCGGCGACGTCGATCGTGCGGGCGATTTCGAGCAGGCCGGCTTGCCCGAGGAAATCGCCGTCGGCGCCGCGCGATTCGGGAAGGCCGTCGGTGTAACACAAAACCAGGTCGCCCCGCCGCAGTTTCACCCAGGACTGGCTGTAGGCCGATGTGCCCTCGATGCCCAGTGGCAGATCGGCGGGCGCATCGCCCTCGACTTCGCGCGACTCGAGATACGACCAGCCGTGGCCCGGCTGATACAACAGTGGCGGCGGATGGCCGGCGTTGCAAAAGGTGACCTGATTGGTGGGAGAGAAGAAGGTGGAGACGACCGCCGTCGCAAACGATCCGTTTTCGGTCAGCTCGGCGAATCGGCGATTCATTTCGCCGACGAATTTTTCGGGGTTGAGGTAGTTGACGTATTTCCGCATCAGGGTGCGAAGCGACAACGCCACCTCGGAGACAGTCGTTCCGTGGCCGCTGACGTCTGCGACGAGCAGGCGGGCGATCTGTCCGCCGGCGCAGGACGAAACGTAATAGACGTCGCCGCCCGCTGATGCCGGTTGGGCGGCGGCTTTGGCGTAGGGCCGGCTGTAGACCCACGCGTCCAGCCCGGGCATGGCCACCCCGCTGTCGACCGGGTGATTGCCGCCCCAGACTTCCATGCAACGCATGATTTCAGGTGCGGTTGCCATGGGTCAAGAGTTTAACATATTGCCATGCGACTGCACGGCTTCCTGCGTTGTCAACAGGAGAATAAAGGGTGAAAAAGATTTTTATTAAAGAAAACAGATAAGGTCCGATATCTCCATTTTTCCCGGGAAATAGCGGACTTTGGAAGAGGCTGGCGGATGAGAAAAACCCATGAAACGGAAGAAAATGAAAACTTTTTCTTGACACCCCCTTATCGTTCTCTACAATCCATCTCGCTTGACCGCCTAAGTCCATTCCTCCCGTAGGAAGGACGCGGAGAACCCAATACAAACCGTCGCGGTTTGTATCGTTTGCTGAGCCTGGTGCCCCAGGCAAAAGTGAACAGGGGCTTATCAGTTCGATGTCTGGAAGGATATCGGCTGAGGGAGACTTTCAACTCCCAGCCCGTCAGCTAACTCCGTAGGCATGTGAAAGGGATCAACGCTGTCTGTAAGCGTTTCGATTCCTCCTTTACATTCTTTGGCCTCGCTGTCGCTCCTTTGCAACGGGTGTGTTGCCAGCAGCTTCGGCACAGGTCGTTTCGTTTTCGCGTCTTTATTGGACGCAAAGGAGTTTGCTGTGGTCGGAAATCATGCCGAAACGCTTCGTCGGGCTATCGAAAGCCTGATCAATGCCAAGCTTCACGACGCCATCACCCCCGGCGGAATTGACCGTCTGGCCGCCCACCGGCGCACCGGCGTTGCCTCGTATGACATTCGCATGGCCGAGCGCCGCCTGGAGCAGGCCATTGGCGAAATCCTCTCGGGCGCCGAAGTCCTTCAGACTCAGGACGCCTGAAGTATTCCGTAGGTTATCACTTAAGCCGCACGGCACGTGTCGAGTGCCCCGCGAAAAATAGTCTGGAACAAGAGTTGTTTGTTTCCCCGGCCGACAGAACCGGGAAAACCACAGCGGGATTTGCCCGATTTTAGAAATCGCCGGCAAAATCCACTTCCCGATTGTTTCCGCGTTCGTCCTGCCGCTTGCAGCTTATTGCGACAACACCGAAGGAAACGACCATGGAGCCGCCCCCAAAGCTGGGGCGGCTCCCGTCGTTTATAGCGCAATCCTGCTATAGTTGGAATGAGCAGAGACCAGCGCCAGCGCTTCCACATAATGTTCCCGCGTCGGGTCCTGCACCATCGTCACAAAAGCCTTCCAGATGTCTTCATCCGGCATGACATCACGCATTCTGTATCGGAACTTACGAACGCTTTACCCCCGCATCACCGGCAACGACATCTTCTCCGTCTTGATCTTCTCCCAACCGCTTCCCAATTCCCCAATCGGTGCGGGCGGCTTAATATCCACCTTCGCATTCTTCAACCGGCGTTCGCCGCGCTCCACCATGCCGGCGAAATTGCGAACCTCGTGAAACAGCCGGTCCAAAATCTCATTCTCCGGCACCGTCGCCACCTGCTCGGCGTTTCCCTCGGCGTTGGAAACGTAAATGACCCCTTTTCCCTTTCCGGCAAATACCGAAACGTCGCTCCCCTCGCATTCGCCCGGGCCGTTCACCACGCATCCCATCACCGCGACCTTCACCGGCAGCTTGATCTCCTTCAGCCGGCGGCGAACCTCGGTCATCATCGAAATCAGATCGATCTCAATCCGCCCACACGTCGGGCAGGCAATCAATTCCGGCTCGGTGCGCAGCCGCAGGCCGAGCACTTGCAGCAGCTCGGCGCCATCCTCAACTTCATGGATCGGGTCGGCGGCGTAGCTGATGCGGATGGTGTCGCCGATGCCTTGTGCCAAAAGCGAGCCGAGGGCGACAACCGAGCGAATGCGGCCTGTTTCCGGCGGGCCGGCGTGGGTAACGCCAAGGTGCAGCGGGAAATCGAATTTATCGCTGCACGCCTTGTAAGCTGACAGCACAATTTCCGGATCGACGCTCTTGGCAGAGAGCACCACGTCGTAAAAATCATTGTCGGCAAAGATGCGCAGATATTCCTCCAGCTTTTCCACCATGATGGCGGTCATCTGTCCCTTATAATCGGTATCAAGGGCAGCCTTTTCCTCGGCGCGCTGGTTCTTGTTGCCGCGTTCGATGATGCCGCCCTCATTGGCCCCAACGCGAATGGGAATTCCGCGTTCCTTGCACGCGGCGATCACCTTTTCCACCTTGGGCCGATCCTTGAGATTCCCTGGATTCAGGCGAATTTTGTGAACCCCCGCCGCGATCGATTCTAAAGCGCGCTCGAAATGAAAATGCACGTCCGCGATGATCGGCACCTTCACCTGATTGATAATTTCCTTCAGCGCAACCGTGTCCTGCTTATCGGGAACCGCCACGCGCACCATGTCGGCCCCGCCGGCGTGCAGGGCGTTGATCTGCCGGACCGTCGTGTCGATGTCGTAGGTATAGGTGCTGGTCATCGTTTGCAGGGCCACGGGTGCATCGCCTCCGATGCCGACGAACCCGTGCTGCCTGTCACCCACGATTACCTTGCGCGTCTTGCGGCGGACTATCGACATGCAAACCTCGCTTCACGTAAAACCCCCGCTTGCTTCCGCTAAATCACGGGAGATAGGCCAGCGGGGAGGAAAGATAAATCGTAAGAAAAGGCGGCAACTAAATCAAACAACCAGCCTTTCGCCCCGGCGGCAGGGTGCGGCCGGCTTTCCTGACAACCCGTAGGGTGGGCGTACTCGCCCACAATCTTTCGCGGGTGGCAAATGGTGGGCGAGTACGCCCACCCTACACTGAGCAACCGATTGCCAAACGAGCAGGCCGAACCGCGGCACGAGCTACTCATTCACCCAAGCAAGCGGCGAAGGTGGGTTGCCAGGCTCGCTCTTATTTCTGAAAAATCCGGGAGATCACGACCCATCAGCCGCAGGAGAGAGGTTACCGGTCGGCCCGCCAGGCCGCAGGGGATGATTAAGTTGAAATAGTCCAGATCGGTGGTGACATTCAGGGCCAGGCCGTGGAGTGAAACGCCCCGGCGGATGCGGACGCCAAATGCGCAGATCTTTGCCGGCGCGCCCTGGTCTAGAGTCCAGACGCCGATGGCGGCGGGGTCAGCGTGGGCCGCGATTCCCAAATCGGCCAGCAGCGCGACGATAGCGGCTTCCAATGTGTGAACGTAGCCCCCTACTGAAAGGCCATGGTCGGCCAGGCGGATGATCGGATAGGCGACGAGCTGGCCGGGACCGTGAAAGGTGATATCGCCCCCGCGATCGCTCTGAACGATTTCGACGGATCGCTCGGCAAGTTGTGCGGGCGTGGCGACCAGGTGCTGATCGACGCCGGGCCGGCGGCCGTAGGTGATGACCGGCGGGTGCTCGACGAAGTAAATTCGTTCTTCACCGCCGGCCAGAACTTCCTCGTGGGCGCGCTCCTGGATCGCCCAGGCGTCGCGGTAGGGAAGTTGGCCGAGGTCGTGGATGGTCATGCTTCAAAAGGATAGAAGGTTGATGAGAGGGAATCGAGGCTTCCATCCGGGTGTAACTCTTATTCTTGGCGGTCCGGTGGGGCAGACATTCTTGCCTGCTCCACCGATTCATCCTGACCATTCGCCAAAATCAAGCGCCACACCCCTTCCATCGCCTGGTCTGGCGCGTCAGGATTCGCGCATGAACATCGGCATTCTCAGCGACACCCACGACCACGCCGACGCCATGAAGGCGGCGATGGACCTGCTGCGCCAACACGGCGCGGAGTTTTACATTCACTGCGGCGACGTGGGTCGGGAAGAGGTCATCGATCAACTGGCGGGATTGCCGTCGGCATTTGTGTGGGGAAACACCGACTTCGACCGCGCCGCCCTGACGCGTTACGCGGATTCGATCGGCGTGTCGTGCTTCGGCAACTTCGCCGACCTGGAACTGGGCGGCAAGCGATTTGCCGTCATACATGGCGATGATTTTGCGCTGAAGAAGAAGCTGTTGGCGGGTCAAGATTACGATTACCTTCTTCAGGGCCATACGCATCTTCGCCAGGATGAGCGCCTGGGAAAAACGCGCATGATCAACCCCGGCGCGCTGTTTCGGGCGCGGGAAAAAAGCGTGGCGCTGTTAAATACCCAGACCGATGAGCTGCGGTTCCTCGTCGTGGGGTGAATACGGCGTCCCTTCATCCGCCTGTTCAGTCGTGCTATACTTCGTTTGCGATGCAGGCTGCGGACACCCCAAATTTCTCAATCCGCACCTATCGTGCGAGCGATGCGGCGGCATGCCTGACGCTCTATTTCGAAGGCCTGATCGGCGGGAAAAATTCCGCCAACGACACCTATCACGACATCGACAATATCGAAGCGGAATACATCAAATCGCCCAGCAGCCACTTCTGGGTCGCCGTGGCCGGGGATGAAACTGTCGTCGGAATGATCGGCGTGCAGCAGCACGATGCGGGGGTCGGGGAAATTCGCCGCCTGCGCGTTGCCGTCCCCTATCGCCGCCGCGGGATCGGCAGCGCCCTGGTTGAAACCGCCCTGCGGTTTTGCGAGGAGCACCAATATTTGAAGGTGAAGCTTGACACCTACTGGGACTACGAAGCGGCGATCCAGCTTTTCAAGAAATTCCACTTCCGCCATGAGCGCACGAAAACGATCGGCGAGAAGCAGTTGCTGTATTTTTATCTCGACCTGTACAGCACCGAAAAAACGCCGCTTCATTAGCCTGGAGGCGCTCAATCCGCGGGCAGAGGTAACCCAGTCAATCCCCGCGATTTCATGGCGTGGCACAATTTTCAAACGATTATTAGAATGAGTAGAATGCACGCAAGGGCGCCTCGGGTCGGCAATCCTGAGCCGCTGCCCCGAAAAAAGATATAACTTTCTTACAAAATTGATGTTACAGCACTGGACAGGCACGGGATTGTCTGGAATATTGCGGTTGTTGGCCGACCATGCCATGCAAAGATTTTGATAAATCGATCCGGCAAACCTCTTTCAGCCGAAAGAGGATTTGGTAGGCTAAAATAATGCTCCGCACTGAACCAACGGCGGGCTGTAATTGATACGCCTAATTATAAGGCGGGATCATCTGCCGATTGTGTTACGGTTTGGTCATGGACTTCAAAATGAACGATGTAACGCGAGAAACGGAAACCGGTGATGCCAAGGCCGCCCCAACCCGGGCGGGCGCGTCGGGAATGAGCTATAAATTCCAACGCCTTCGCGAAAAGCTGCGCAGCGCCATCGCCAGCGGCGAGTTGTCGGGAAAACTTCCCGGCGAGCGCGCCTTGGCCCGGCGATTCCATGTCAACGCCAAAACCCTCAGCAAGGCGCTGACCGACCTTGCCGCCGAGGGCGTTCTCGACCGCAGCATTGGCCGCGGCACGTACGTCAAAGGGTGCGCCCCCGCGACGCCGGGGCAGGGCCGCTGGCTGGTTTTGGCTGACCCGGAGCAGGCCGACTCGTCCCTGATTTATGGCCTGCGAACAGTAAACCCGGAGCTACAGGTCGCCACCGCCATCTCCGACATGCGGCCCAGCTTTTTGAACCAGTTTGCCAGCGTGATTGATGCGGCTTCCAACACGCCGGAGGCATTCTTGCGGGATCTGGTGGTTCGCAATATGCCGGTGGTGGCCGTGAATCGCGAGCCTAAAACCTATTCGATGCATTCGGTTTTGCTGGATATCGCCTTAGGGGCGTCGCGCCTGGGCCGGGACTTGATGCTGGCGGGCCATCGGCGGATCGCGGCGGTCGAGCCGGTGGGCAGCACTGCCTTGAGCATGACGTTGCGCACGGCAATTGCGCGATATGCGCCTGATGCCATCGTGGATGCCTGCACGCCTGATGAGGTGTCGTCGCTGCTGGACACCGGCGTGACTGCAATTGTCTGCGGCACCACCCACGCCGCCAACAAAACCCGTGCGGAATTGCAGAAGGCGGCCATTTCCGTGCCGGGCCAGGTTTCGCTGGCGGCGGTTGGCTGCGTGGATGACATCGCGCCATGCAGCGGATATTACTGCTCGGCCAAGCAACTGGCCGACGCTGTCGTCGGACTTTTGCGCGATGCCGCCGGCACCCGCCCCGCCACGCTCTGGCTGGCCGGGGCATGGCACGATCTGGGAACCACCGGCCCCACGGTGCCGATTCCGGTGGAAGAGGTCGCAAAGCTGCGATTGGGTGGCGTGCTGGTGTAGAATTTGCCGCACAAATGACGGTTATTTCGGCAATCCGTTTCCGCCATGTCAGACGAACACTTCATGCGCCTTGCGATCGACAAGACGCGCCAGGGCCTTAAGGCCGGACAAATGCCGTTCGGCGCGGTGATCGTCCGCGATGGGGAAATCGTTGCCTGCGAACATAATGTCGTCTGGGCTACAATGGACATCACGGCTCATGCCGAGGTGACTGCCATCCGCAAGGCATGCCTCGTCTGCCAGAGCATCGACCTATCAGGCTGCTGCATTTATTCGACGACCGAGCCATGCCCGATGTGCTTTAGTGCGTGTCATTGGGCGAAACTGGACCGGATCGTCTATGGCGCGGAAATCGATGATGCCCGCGCGGCCGGGTTCAGTGAATTGCCGATCGGCAATCTGGAAATGAAGCGCCAGGGCGGCAGCAAGATCGAAATCGTCCCGCGGTTTCTGCACGATGAAGCGGTCGAGCTTTTCCGAATTTATTCCCGCCAGGCGGGAAAGCGGTCGTATTAAGAGCCAGACGCGCGCCGAGTGAAATTCCGACTCGGTTTAGCAGTTCTGGTTTGCGCTGCGCTTCCCCGATTTCACGGATTGATCTTCACCTTCACGCGCAGGAATTCATCCTTCCGCGTCGCGATGACATGAAGCGTCGTCGCATCGTCGAACAGCACCACCATCCGCGGCGATAGCGGGTTGTAAGGCCCGGCAACCTCCGTTCCATCCAGCACAAGATACGTCTTGTCGTCGCGCACGTGCAGATAGGCCCAGTGCTTGTTGTCGGGGCTGAAAACAATCGGCCCGATCGCCTCGGCGGGCGGAGATTCCACGCTATCAATGACGGCGATCGGTCTTTCGGCGCTGAAGGCCCGGTAGGCAAAATGCCGGCTGTCGGGGCTGAACATTTGATACGCCGGCAGCTCCACGCCTGGTCTTGCTTTCTCTCCCTCGCGAAGCGGCGGCTGGTCCTCGTAGAGCTTGCCCTCAACGCCGTCAATGACGAATTGCGTCGCGTTTTTATTGTTGGCGGTTTTGCGCCTCGCGCCATACGCAACGCGCTTTGAATCGGGACTGAAGAACGGCGTGCCCGACAGAACCCCGTCGCAATTTTTTCCCTTCACCCCGTCAACAACGACATATTCATGCCCCGGGCCCGCATCCCCGGCTTCATACGCCAGGCGCTTGGAGTCGGGGCTGAACACCAGCGAATACGCGCCGATGTGATCAAACGCCGGGAGTGAGACGCCGTCGTTGATGACAAACTGCTGATTGGCCTGCTTGACGGCGTAGGCGATGTGTTTTCCGTCGGGGCTGAGGATGAAATCGCCCCTAAGCAGCGCATCAAACGGCGCGCTTTCGCGGCCATTGACAACGATCAGAAGCTTGCCCGCCTGCGCCACCACCGCCACCAGCCGGGCCCCATCGCTGCTGAACCCCGGGCCGATTTCGATCAGGTCGTAGGCCTTTCCCTCCTGCCCATCCATGACCAGCATCGCCTTGCCATTGACAATGGCCTCATAGGTCAGATGTTTGCTATTAGGGCTGAAGGTGACGTGGCCGACGGCGTCGTAAAATTTCTGCTCCTTGCCGTCGAGGACAATGCATTGTGATTTTCCCCGCCGTGCGATGTAGGCCAGGTGAAGGGAATCGAAGCTGAACAGTGGGATGTCGGCCGCGTCATAGTGCGTGCCCTCAACGCCGTCGACGATCATGGCGCCCCCGCCGTTCTGGAACTGGGCGGCGTAGGCGGTGCGCTTTCCGTCAGCGCTCCAAAAAATGCGATTGTGGGCGATGGAATAATATCCCTTGCCCGGTTTGCCGTCGATCACCGGAAGCGTCTCGGTGGCGGTTTGAACCAGGTAGCCCAGGTGCGATCCTTTGGGGCTGAATTCCAGACTTTCTGCCATGACCTGGTCGAATGGCGGCCCGCTTTTGCCATCGAGCACAACGAACTGCTCCTTGTCGCGCACGCCGACGAATGCCACATGATTGGCGTCGGTGTCCATCGCGATATTGCGCGGCGCATCATATCCGGCCACCGTGCCGAGACTGGTTTCCTCGACCGTCGTGTGAGCGGCCGGCGCGGGCGCGGTGGTTGGCGGGGCCGCGATGGCCGGCCCGGCGGCCAACACTGCGCCAATCGAAACGAAATTCAGAAGCATTGACCGATTCGCCATGAAAACTCCATTGATTGCATTTGCCCCGGCAGGCTTTGTCTGAAAACCCAGTGCGAGATTATTGGTTTCGCCGACAGAGCCTACTCCGCCGCTAATTTAAACTTCCCATTGCCAATCTCAATCCGCGTGGCGCCGTGGTGCTGGTCATATACCTTCTGCATTTCCGGCACATCGTCAAACCACCCGACGATGTACGCCGCCCCAAAGCTTTCCCCGGCGTTCACATGCCGGCGATGAAGCTCCTCGATGAAACACACATAACCGCGCTGATGGCACCACGCCTCGGCCACTTCCTCCGGCGCAAGGGTCATGCCCGCCAGCCAGGGTCCAGGCTTGCCGTTTAGCTTCACCTGATACGCGCGAATCATGCGGGTTGGGATCGCATCGGGCTTGCGCTGATAGAAGAATTTCTCATCCGGCCCGAAATCCGTGGCAAACGCCGACGCGGGAATCATCTGGTCGAGATAACTCAGGTAAACCTGCGTGAAGGTGTCCCCATTCTTATGCCGGATATGGCCCGGCATGTCGAGCCGATAGAATAAGTCATCCACCGTATTGGCGCTGGTAATCCGCTCGGCGCTGACCACATATCGCACGCCCGGCTGAAAAACCAGCGTCTGAACCCAGGTTGAGCCGGGCTTATATCCGGCCCCGGCCTGCGTGTAAGTGTATTTCAATTGGACGGCCACGAATCCATCGCCGCGAATCAGCTCGGCGGGAAGCTGTTTTGCCTGCGTGCAAAGTTGCGGCCCTTCGACGATGTGCTTGGGCAGTTTGCCATGCAGCTTCGGATCGCGCTGATAGCCATCGTCGCGCCAGCCTGGGGCCATCAGCCAGTCCTGAATATGCAGCCCGAAACCCAGGTCCTTGGCGCCGGTTTTCTTGTCGATGAAGGTGCCGGCCTTGATGCCGCTCACATATCCCTTCTTCGCGATGACCGCGGAGAGGGCATCAGTTTCGATTGAGATGGCTTCGTCGGTTTCGGTGGCTTTTATCTTCTCATCGCCGAAGGAGATGAGCGGAAACAGGCCGGAGATGACAATGGCTATGATTGCAATCTGAGACGTGCGGGCGAAGGTCATGGGATATCCTCCAGGCGTTTTTGGCAAATGTACGCGGAGCGCCGCTTTGAGTACAGACGCGGGCATTATCCTTCAGCGGTAATCGTTCCCCCCTTGCGCTTCACCAGGATTCTGCCGGGAAAATGCGCTCTTGCCGCACTGGCGGCGTCGCGGGCCATGGCGATCAGGCGCGAGATGGCCTCGGGGGTGATTTTGTCGGGCGGCGCGCCGCGGGCGATCAGCCAGGCGCGAGCCGATTCGCTGGCCAGGACCAGCGGGAGATCGGCCAGGTCTTGCGTTGCGAAGCCGGCGGCGAGCGCCGGCGCATTGCTTCGCGCCCATTGGCGCACGGCTTGACAGCTTTTTCCCAGATCGAGCAAATCACGCGCGAGGGCCGGCTCCCCCGCCAACAATCGCCGGACGCGGTTGCGCAGATAATCATCGCTGGCATTGCTGGCATCTTCGCGCCAGTTTTGGCTCAGGTCGCAAAGATATTGCCGGAGCGTTTGACGGGATACATGCAGGAGCGGCCGAAGCATGCACAGGCCGCCGAGGTCGGTGCAAAGTTCCATCCCCGCAAGGCCCATCGGACCTGAGCCGCGAAGAAGTCGCAGCATGACGGTCTCGGCCTGATCGTCGGCGTGATGCGCGAGAATAACGCCGGCCAGCTTGTGATCAGCGACCTGGCGGCGAAATAATTCGATTCGGGCGGCTCGATATCGCGACGATGAATTGGCCGGCAGATCATGCATCGTCGCTTCAACGTCGCTGCGAAAAGCAACCGTGCATGGGATACGCAAGGCATCGGCCAGGTGCTGCACAAAAGCCGCATCAAGGACATTTTCTTCGCCGCGGGTCTGGTGATTGAGATGAACGATTCGAAGGGCCAGATCAGCCCGTTCCCGAAGGAGCCGGAGCAATGCAACGCTGTCGGCCCCCCCGCTGACGCCGACCGCCCAGGCGCCGGCCGGGATATTGGCGATTGCGGAGAAGAGCGCTTCGTGGGGCATGTGGGTATGATACGATGGGAAGGGAGATGGGGAATGTTTTGCGCTCCGTAACTTATCGCGCGGTTGATAGAGCGCGGGTTGACAGAGGTGGCGACTGAAGTCGCCACCCCGGCTTTTCGCGGGGATGGCGCTTGATTAAAATCCGCGGTCAGAAAAGGCCACATGCCATGATCAGATTTCTCGCTATTGTATGTCTTTTGGCTTCGGGGGCCGTTGCTGCTGAACCCAAGGCCGCCGCCGCGACGCAGCCGTCTTCGGATGCCGACGTCGATTTTCTGCTGGGCAAGGGAAAAAACGCCCCGGCCCCTAAGGCCGACGAAAAGCCGACGACGCAGCCGTCTCCCTTTGCGGCCAAAGCCGATCCCGACACGCGCATCGGAACCATCACCCTGAGCAACGGCGAAAAAATTCACGGCACGCTGTCGCATACCGCCGACAAACCCGTGCGCGTATGGATCGAGGCGGACAAGGAATATCGCGATGTGCCCTTCAAGTTAATCGCCAGCTTCGAGGCCAAGGTCACCAGCGAATACGATGAGAAGGAATGGCACTTCAAGGAAAGCGGCAGCGACATCAAGGAATACACCGGCAAAACCTACCCCGTCCGCGAAACTTCCTACACCCTGACACTGGCCAACGGCCAAACCATCACCGGCGGAATCGTTGAGCCGATTTATTTACAGCGTAAGGAAGGGCCGTACACGTTTTCGCTCCTGAAGCGAGATAAGGGTGAGGTGGGCAAGACGTTGAAAGATCTGGTTTACGTGGCGCGGGTGGATTTTGATGATGCGAAAGCGAAAAAGTGATTCCGAACAGCATTTCCGGCCTCTATTCCGCCGCGTTGATGCTGACCCAGGCCACATGCCCGCTGTTCCATTCACAGTGTCCATTGTTGTTCTGAAACGTTGCATCGGCGTCTGCGGAAAACAGCGCGATGATTCCCAAATCGGCATTGACCTGCCCGCCTTCGATTCGATAAATGCCCGCCCAATGTTTGGCGTGGGCCGGGTCCTTTTCGTCTTTTAAACGATTGCCGATGCGAAGGAGTGCAGGCCGGCTGATGGCCATTGCCAGGCCAGAGATAACTTCGCCGCGAACGATTATGGCCAGAGCGATTGTCGCCATGGAAACGGCTGTGGCGGGAATAAGCCGGATGCGCCGGCGGTATTCGCGATCGCGCGAGCAGGTCTTGAGAAAAAGCTGAACGATCAATCGGCAGCCCCATATCCAAAAGAGCAGTGGAAACAAGAATCGGTACGTCGGGAATTCGCCGCGCACGCATGCCGGATATCTTGCGTACCAGACAATCGCGGCAAACCATATTGTTGTGATGAACCACATCGGCCATCCCACCTTCGCGGTGGCAAATCGGTAAACCGGTTTGAGAGGCGTGCCGTCGATCGGCTCCATCGTCGCTGGAATTTCCGAATCGAACGGGCGGCCGCATTCGGGGCAAACGTGGCTGCTCAATCCGCGCAGGTCATACGCGCAAGTCAGACAAGTTCCAACAGCGGCGGGCGCATCGCTCATCCATGGAATATCGGCTTGGATGGTACAGTCCGCCGGTGGAATTTATTGACGCCGCCGCCGACGATTTTCCCGGACTGGCGTGGCCTGTCTTTTTTGGTAATCGGTTGCTAAATGTAGGGTGGGCGTACTCGCCCACCATTTGCCACCCGCGAAAAATGGTGGGCAATTACGCCGACCCTACAGGCTGCTCATGGCCTGCTTGCCTGCGGATGATCATCCCGCGCCAAATCCGCCGCTGCCGCGTTCGAATGCAACTGCTTCATGTCTTTGCAACCGGGAATCACGCAGGTGACGGCATGGTGCTTCAAGCACCAGGCCAAGGCCCATTGCGCCATGTCGATGCCTGGTGGGAGTTCGGCCTTTTGGATTTCCTCCACCTCGCGAAGGCGCGATTCGGTTTTTTCCTGATCGTGGGTGGAGCGCACATCGCCTTTCTCGAATTTCGCACCGGGCTTGTATTTGCCGCTGAGCAGGCCGCTGGCCAATGGGACGCGCGCCAGGACCCCAAGCTGCTGCTTCTGGCACGATTGCAATAGACCCTGCTCCGGCTTGCGGTCGAGCCGGTTATAAATCACCTGCACCGCCTCGGCTTTCACGGCCGACGCGCGATCGATTTGAAATACGTTGTCGTTCGGGCTGACGGAAATTCCCAGGTGACGAACTTTTCCTGATTCCACTTGTTTGCCGAGGAGTTCCCAAAGGCCCGGCGTTTGGAACATCTCGTTGTTGCCGGAATGAAACTGGTATAGATCGATGTAATCGGTCTGCAACGCGCGAAGCGAGCCGTCGAGTTGCTTTAAAACATCGGCCGGATCGTAAACGGTCGTGCGGTCCATGAAGGCGTGAAAATGATGGCCGAACTTGGTGGCGACGATCCAGTTTTCGCGGTCTTTGCGGATGGCCTTGCCGATCAGTTTTTCGGAAAGATGGTCGCCGTAACACTCGGCGGTATCGATCAGATTGATGCCTGCCTCGCGGCAACCCTGGAAGAGTTCATCCACCTCGTGCTGTGAAAAGTTCTTTCCCCATTCGCCGCCAAATTGCCAGGTGCCTATTCCGATGATGGAGACTTTGAGTCCGGTTTTGCCCAGAGTGCGATATTTCATGGAGGAAGGATATGTCGGTTGTTCTGAGTTGTCAGGTCGCAGTTTGGAGAGTGGAGGAAGAGTGGACCTTCGGTCCGACCGCTACGCGAGTTGCATTGGGATGGTGATCATCGTTGCGCCAAGGAGGAAAAGCGGACCTTCGGTCCGACCGCTACGCAAGGTGTGTTGGGATCGTGATCGTCGTTGCGCCGACGCGCCATGAACGATCATTTATTGATTGAGAATGACGAGCAACCGATTTACACCGACAAATGACAAATGACAAATAATGACCAATGACCAATGACAAACAACCCCTACTTCTCCTTCTTCCCATCCGCTTTGAAGACTTCATCGATTGTCGTGGTGATGGTGCCGAAGGAGTGGGCCTGGACTTTGGGCTCTTTGATGCTTCCCTTGATGGTGATTTTCAGGAGTTCGCCGCGGGCGTTTTGGATCAGGTCGTTGAGGAAGGGAACTTTCAGGCCGCCGGGGTTGTCGGTGGTGAAGGTCATCAGCACTTGCTTGGTTTTGAAATCGAGATGGCCGGTGCCGACCATCATCATGCTGTCGCTTTTTAGCTCGACGCGCTCGAAATTAATTCGCGGGCCTTCGATGCTGTAGCGGGCCGTGCCGGTTTTGAATGGGGAGGCGATCGGAAGCGACAGATTGGTTACCTGGAAAAGCCCGAGCATTAACGGCAGATGATAAAGCTCCTTGCCGGTCACGATCACATCGCCGCGCCCGCGCCGCGGGGCTGAATCATCGAGCGATCCCTCAAGCGACAAGCTGGCCGTCAGCTCTCCTTTCAAATCCTTGTCGGCGTCCTGCACCAACGATTCCACGTCGGCATTGCGAACGACCAGCGACAGCAAATATCGCGACGCCCCCTCATCGGGATAGGTCAGTTTCAAATCGCCGGCCACCTGGCCCCCTGCCAGCACCCCGTGAACGTTCTGCAGATAAAGCTCCTGGCGATCGGTCGGCTTGAGGATCGACATGCTGATGTCGTTCATATCGCGGCCGGCGACCACCGCCTTGGGAAGCGTCAGATCGCCCTGCAACGCCGACAGCTTTCCGTGGCGCACGACGCCGGCCAGGTTCAGTTTTCCTGAAGCGTGTTCCATCGGCACGCCCGCCTCGATGCTGCAATCCTTGAGCGTCAGCGTGCTTTGCATGTCAATATCGACCTGCGGCGCCGGGGGTTTGGCCGCGGCGGCGTGAGCCGGGTCGGCACTCGCACCAGGCCTGGCGGTTTTGGAATCGGCTGCGGTCGATTCCCCGCGATAAACGAATTTGGGGAACTCGAAATCGAACGAGCCATGAAATTTGACGGCGTCCAGCATCGACACCAGGGCAGGCGGCATCGCCTTACGAAAAT
Organism: Tepidisphaeraceae bacterium; assembly: GCA_035695715.1. Classification (GTDB taxonomy): domain Bacteria; phylum Planctomycetota; class Phycisphaerae; order Tepidisphaerales; family Tepidisphaeraceae; genus RYN-428. The sequence continues at coordinate 19,261 of DASRRM010000030.1, read as the reverse complement.
CCTCGTCGACTGCCATGTCCTTCCCGGAAAGTTTCAGCGTCCATTGCGAGCGGTCGCCGAGAATCCCCTCGCCCGATACCCTGATGGCGGCATTGCCATGGCGCGCCTTGGCATCGGTAATGGTGACCTTGTCCGGAGCGATCGTGATGACGCCGGTGATTTTGTCCAGGCGATAGGAAAGCTCCTTCAGCGTGCAGGTCATCTCCTGCGGCTTAAGCACCGCATGAAATCCCGGCTCGATGCGCGAGAAGATGGATGGGAGGGTTGACGGATGGAGAGACGGGGAGATGAGGAGATGGGGAGAGCGAACGGCTGTGTGAAGAGGCGACGGTTTGAGCGCGCTGACAATAATCGCAGGAGCGCCCGCCTTTTCCGCCACCGCAACGGCCCGGTCCGAAGGGCGCGTTGTTCCCGCGCCCCCCTTCACCTCGTTGCCTCCTCGCCCGTTCACCCCATCGTCCCCCGCCCCGGCCTCGCCCACGATGCCCCGCCAGCTCATGTCGGCTTCAAGGGTCCCGCGCGGCTGGACCTCGTCCCAGCTTTCGCGGCCGGATTCCGGCAACAACTGATACAACGGCGCATCCATGGGAAGCGCTTTGGATTTTACGTGAAACGCCAGTTGCACCGGCCCATCGCCCCAGGCAATGGCCCCTTCGCCATCCACATCCGCGCCGCCGCGCTTGCCGTGAAATTCCTTCAGTTCGATCGCGTCGCGGCAGAGGTGAACGCGGCTGGAAAGACTGGAAACATTGAACATCCCGTCCGCCGGCCAGAGCGTGCCATCGTGCAGATTGATCGCCAGATCGAAGCCGACGTTGTCCGGGTCGACGGGGTTGCCGGGGCGGGTTGGATCGGGAATCCCCTGGAAAACCCGCCCATCAACATCGAGTTTTCCGCCCAATCCCACGCGCTTCAGCCAGGCCGACTGATCCGGCGGCATTGCCGCCAGCAGGTCCTTGTCCACCGGCAGATTCTTTACCGAAACGTGCAGGTCGGTCACGATTTTCGTCTCGACCGGCGGCGCATCCGGCGGCCTCATCGCTCCCCAAGTCACCCGCCCATCCACCCGCAAACTTGCATCGCCGCGCTTCATGTGGGCGTTGACAATGTCCACATATCCATCACGCACATGGATATCGGCTGCCATGTGCTGGACCGGATACGGAAAGCCGACCAGCTTGCCGGCGGCATCATCCAGCTTCAAATCGGTATCAAACGTCCACCGCCACGCCCACCCCGCCCGGTGCAAAACCGTTGTCGAGAAATCGCCGTGAAATTGCGGAAAATTGCCGGTGTGGTCGGCGTCGAAGATTTTGAGCGGCTGGCGGACTTCGATCGGCAAGGCATGGATGAACGCCGCTTCCGATGTCACATTCTCCGCCTTGACGCGAATGACAATCTGCGGATCGGGATATTCCGGTCCGAGCGGCCCGACTTCGCCTTCGATGTTGACATAGCTGTTGCGATTGGGGCCGTCGGGAAGGCCGCGGCCGCGAACGCCGGTGACGTAGACATAGTCGGCGTTTGTTTTGGGGTCGTATCCGAAAGTCACGCGGCCGCGGGCGTCGCTGAGCGTGTAAGGGAAAAAGATGCAGGCGAACTTGCCGTCGGTGACATCGACCTGCCCGCTGGTGTAGAGGCGCGAGCCGGGCGAGGGGCGGTTAAGCTCCATGTCCATGGTGCAGTGGCCGTCGGGATGGATGATGGAATAAATGTCGCGCACCAGCGGCGGAAGGGAATTGAAATATCGTGGCGTTTCCGGAATTCGCAGCGTCTGGCCCGGGCGAGACTGAATGTGGATGGAAAAAGGGGCATCAGGACGGTAGCCGATCATCTTGCCGTCGATGAGAAACGAATTTCCCTCGACGCTTCCGGTGACACCTTTCAATTCCAGCCCGGCGTCGGTAAAAATAAATGTGCCCGACCCATTTTTCAGATCGATCGGCGCAGTTTCAGTGAGGGCCGCGATGATGTCAGCCGGGGAGTTGGAAGAGGACGCCGAGGCGCGGGGACGAGCGGACGCGGGGACGGGATGATGGGGAGACGGGGTGATGAGAAGAGGCGGAGAAGAGGCGGCGGCGAAGGAAGCGGGGATGACTTTGGCCGGCCGGGCAACGTGCGACAGGCCGTGTTCGATGTCGCCGCCTGGTTCGACCGCCAGGCGTGTGTGACCTTCACCATCGCCCGCTCTCCCCAACTCTCCATTTCCGTGTCCCCGCGTCACCGAGTTTCCGCGTCCGCCTGCCGCTTCTCCATATCCACCGAGCCGGTAAAACGGCCGGATCACCGCAAGACTCTCGCGCAATGCTGTTCGCCGGGCCACATCATCTCGGCTGAGATAATCCTCCTGCTGCGCGCTGAAATTGACGTCATCAAGCTTCATCTCGATGACGAATGCGGGAGCGGCCGGTTTAGCGCCGGGGTGGTAATGCACGCTCAGCGCCGGGCAACGGCCGGAAGTTTCATGAATCTCGAAGAATTTCCGCACTTCCTGCGGGAGCGTGGAAAGCAGATCGCGCCGGAAATCAAAATCGTAAAGCTGGGCGTCGACGTTGTTGGAGTCCAGTGCCACGGTTCCGGTGGCCCACGGCCCGACACCTTCGGCGCCGCGCGTCTGGATTTGGAAATTAAACGACCCCGGCTCGATCGCCGGCGCCAGATGGCCGTCCATGGCTTCGTAACCGATCTGCCGAAGCTTGCCATCGCGAATTTCGCTGATCTCCACCCGCGCGTTGCGCATCAGCACTTCCGGCAGCACCGGCGGCTGGGCGCCTGGTGAGACAGGCTGGATTTTTCGCGGATGACCCCTTCCCAGGCGGTAGAAGTTCCATTCGTGAGTCCCGGCGTTTTCGGTGAGATGGAACTGCGGCTTCTGGGCGATGATCTCGGCGGCCTCGAGCTTGCCGGTGATGATCTTGGCAGGGTCGTATTTCAGGCTGAACGACTGGGCCGAGAACAGGAGTGAATCGGGGCGATGGTCTTCGTCGACGTAAACTCTGACTTTTTCCAGCCGCAGGCCCTCGAAGATGGACAGCGTCGCAGACTGGATTTCGACGCGTCCGCCGATGAGTTGCGAGAGATAATCCTGCGCCATATCGCGGACGCGGTTGGAGTCGGTGATGTAGTTGTAGCCGAAGATGATCAGGCCGAATAAGAGCAGCAGCAGGACCATGATGACCCTGCGCACTCGCCCCGTCCGCGGGCGAAACGGATGCCCCGACCGCCATGAGCGGCCCGTGAGAGGATGTGAACTGACGCAGAATCTGGACATGGTTAATGAGGCGTGAAGCGTGCAACGTGACGGTACATGGATTTCACCTCGGGAACGCGTTCGTAATTCCAACGACGCCGGTTCTGAGGTACACCGAAGAGCCGGGTTCTTCACGCATTCGACCCGGCTCTTCGGAGTACCTCAGAACCGGCGTTCTCAGTCGCATCCCGCTTATCCCTAATTATCGACCCTTTCCCCTCCCGACATCGGCCGATACAGCAAACATGCCGCCAAAATTGCCAGGGCGGGCTCGGCAGGCAGGCGATATCGCAGCGAGCCAACTGTCAGCGCATGAATCAGCGTGAAGTAGATTGCCGGCAGCAGAACAAATGCCTTTACCGAGCGCCGAACATCACCCAGCCATAGACCGGCCAGAACGAGCAAATCGAACGGGATTGAATAGAGTAGCAGGATCGCCCGGTTTCGGTCGCTGCCAAAGGAATCACTGAGCGGCATGGGAGACCACGTTCGCGCCGCCTTGACCAGGGCCAGGTCAGCCACGCGGCGCGGATGGGCGCGCAGGTATGCGGTGGCCTGAATCGTGAGATATTGCGACCGCCCCAGCTCGTCCATGAGTCGCAGTTGTGGCACGTTCCTCACAAATCGCTGGTCGCTGGCGCCGGTGGCGTCGGGGTTGTACCCGTCGTAAAGCGTGAAGCCCGAATTGCTGTCCGTCCAGACCAGGCGGTGAAAGATGCGGTAATTCCGCAAGGCCCACGGGAGAAGCGCCAAGCCAACCAGCAGCAACATCGTCGCGCCGATCGGCAAGGGCCAGCGGCCCAGCGCATTGACCGGCGGCGTGGATTCGTACGCGGCCCTGGCTCGATGGTTCACGAACATCGCGCCGATACCGAGCACAACCGGCAGCAGCCCCGCCGATGGCCGGACCAATACCGACAAACTGAGCAAAATCGCCCCCGGCAGCCAGACCAGCACCCGCCCGCGCCGATCTGATGACCCAATCCCCACGACAAGCAGAACCATTCCCCACATCAACATTGCCACGAAAAGTGTTTCGGAAAGAACCAGCGCGCTGAAGTAAACCAGCAGCGGATTTAGCGCAACAATGAGCGCCGCCAGCAGCGGGGCGCGGCGGCTTGGCCCGGGCATCAGCAGGCGGGCCAATAAGAAAACCGCCAGCACCGTCAACACATCGAGAATCGCCTGGGCAATGCGAACAACGCGCACATTCCCCCCGCACGCCGCCACGAAAAGCGGATAGCCCGGCATGCGAAACGCATACACCCGATCGCCAAACCGCGGATCGACGAATGACATGCCCACAGCGTGCAAAACGTTGCGACCCAGCGTGAGATATTCAACCTGATCGGGCAGCGCGCTTAGCGCATCATCAGAAACCGGCCGCGACAATCCCCACCCCAGCCGAATCGCGGCGGCCAGGAGAAGTATGACGACCAAGGCGGCGCGATTGATCCCCATGTGTGATTGGGCGCTGCTCACGGGAAGCTAGAATACCGCCAATGGGCCGATCGGCCAACTTCAATCACTTTCCGGCACACGCGGATGATACGCTTGCGTTATTTGTGAAGGGCGCGAGATGATCAATCGCAAACCTCCGTCGTGACACGGCCGTCTCGGCCGTGCGTTGGTTGAGGTTGAAGAGCTACTTGAGAAAATGAATGCAAAGTCACCGCGAAGTTTCACGCACCGACACCTCTGTAAACGATGTGACGCTCGCCATCCTCGCCGGCGGCGAAGGCTCGCGCATGGGAATGGCGAAGGGTCATCTCACGGTCGATTCCAAGCCGATACTCGACTATTTGATCGATAAGATCGTCTGGCCCGGACCAACGATGCTCGTGACAGCGCCAAGCCGCGAGCATCCGCCGGGATGCGGGCGCTTTGGCATGGAAGTGTGCGACCCCCAAGGGGGCGGCGGGCCGTTGCGGGGCGTCCTTACGGCGCTGGAACATCTCACGACGCCTTTATTGCTGGTGTCGACCGTGGACATGCCGGGAATCGGGTTGCCGCAATGCAAATTTCTGATTGATGCGATGCGGGAGAATCAGAGCGTGCTTGGCGCGATGATGAGCCGGAGGATCGTCGCGCCGGCGTCTACAGACGCGAATTCTTCCCGACAAGATTCCCAGATCGAGCCATTCCCGTGCGCGTTTCGCGCCGGAGCAGCGAAGGTCATCGCGCGGCGGCTTGGGGAAAAGCGACGATCGATTCATGGTCTGCTCGATGAATCGAATTTCATCGATGTCACCGCCCCGGCGCAATGGAATAAGATCGTGTGGACGAATCTGAATTCATCCGACGATATCGCGGCGTTCGAGTTGGGGCGCAAACATTGATCGAATCGGAAATGAGGTCGGACCCTGCCGCTTGCGGCTTCGCGGATCAACACCTCTCGTTCGCCGCAAACGCGTCAAACACAGACGCGCCGCCGCCGCCCCAGCGCCCCGTTCGCAAAGCCCAACCGACCTCCCTCAAATATCAAAATACATGCAAAACTCATACGGATGCGGCCGCATGCGTATCGCATCGATTTCATTATCGCGCTTATATTTGATCCAGTAGTGAATCACATCCGCCGTGAAAACATCACCGGCCAGCAGGAAATCGTGGTCTTCCTCCAGGGCGTTGAGCGCTTCGTCAAGCGAGCCGGGGGCGGAACGGATTTTTTCGTATTCGTCGGGGCTGAGGTGATACATGTCCTTGTCCAGCGGCTCGCCCGGGTGGATTTTATTCTGGATGCCGTCGATGGCGGCCATCATGATCGAGCTGAACGCCAGATAGGGATTGCACGATGAATCCGGGCAGCGGAATTCCACGCGCTTGGTCTCGGGCCGTTCGCTGTACATGGGAATGCGGACCGCCGCCGAGCGGTTTCGGCTGGAATACACCAGATTCACCGGCGCTTCATAGCCCGGCACCAGCCGCTTGTAACTATTCGTTGTCGGATTGCACAGCGCGCACAAGGCATGGGCGTGCTTCAAAATTCCGCCAATGGCGTACAAGCCAAGATCACTCAGGCCGGCATATTTATTTCCTGCAAAAAGGGGCTTGTTCCCTTTCCAAAGCGAAAAATGCACGTGCATCCCCGAGCCGTTGTCCTGAAACAGCGGCTTGGGCATGAATGTCACAACCTTGCCATGGCGGGCGGCCACGTTCTTGCACACATATTTGTACATCATCACGCTGTCGGCCATGGTGATGAGGTCCTGGTAGCGCATGTCGATTTCGCACTGCCCGCCGGTTGCGACTTCGTGATGATGCGCTTCCACTGGAATTCCCAATTCCATCAGCGTGGCGACCATCTCGCTGCGGATGTTCTGCATCGAATCCATCGGCGGGGTGGGGAAATATCCCTCCTTCAGGCGAATCTTGTAGCCGAGATTCGTCGGGTCTTCGTCTCCCCGGCCCCAGATTCCCTCGCGGCTGCCGACGTAATATTTCGCGAAGTTGATCCCCTGGTCGTAAAACGCCTGGTCGAAAATAAAGAATTCCAGTTCCGGGCCGAAATAAGCCGTGTCGGCAATCTTGCTGTTCTTCAAATGCGTGATCGCCTTGCGCGCGATCGAGCGTGGATCGCGGCTATATTCCTTCTTGGTGATCGGATCGCGCACATCGCAAATAATCGACAGCGTGGTATGCAGCATGAACGGGTCGATTTTCGCCGTGTCGGCGACGGGAACCAGCAGCATGTCCGATTCGTTGATGGCCTGCCATCCGCGGATGCTGCTGCCGTCAAATCCGAAGCCGTGATTGAAGCTGGCGAGGGTTAGTTCGGTGATGGGGCAGGTGGTATGTTGCCAAAGCCCGGGAAAATCCATGAAACGGAGGTCGATGAATTGAACCTCTTTTTCCTGGCACAATTTAAGCACGTCACGAGGGGTCATTCAGCATAGCTCCTTAGGCGCGGCGGGCGGGTTGGTGCCCTGCGCGAGTATGCTATACGAAAGTCATCGCGAGCGTCAAAAGGCTCAGAAGCGATTCGATGGCGGGCGTGGCGCTTAACGGTGGCGAAAGGCTTTTAGCAATAGTGGAGCAGACATTCTTGTCTGCTTCGAATGGTGAGACTTCGGCGAGCTCAGTCGAGTCGTGAGGGACATTCTTGTCCCTGGCGAACCATTCGAGTCTGCTCGGCGGGACAGGAATGTCCCGCACTCGCAGACGTACCATGGGTGCCTCGCCCATGTCGCGATAATCCGCGAATTCGATCGGTCACGTCACGCACTTATCAATGCCGCGATACCCCGTTTGGGTTTGCCTGGCCATTCACTTTCAGGTCCGCCGGATTGCCGTTGGTTGGCGCAGGCGCGTGCGTTTCAGCGCGGCGGCCATAGGTGATATTGGCTGGTGCGCGAACATATCGATTTGGCACACACCATGTCTGGCCATTGGCGTCCATGTCAATAATCCAGACGATGTCATCGTCACGATGTCCCGGTTCAAGGAAATTGGCGACGCCTTTGCCGGTCGGACCTTCCCAGCCCGGTCCTCCAACAACGACGCGCATGAGCGGCGGATTCAACTGAAGCATGTGAGGGGAATAAACAAATCCGATGCCAAACCGCGTAGCGTTTTCGCCTGTAGAGGTTGGTACGGCGTCTGTTCGCGATCGACGCCCTCGCGTCAGTCGGCCAACAAGCCTACACTTGCGGCAGAATGTTTACCGGGATCATCGAAAAAACCACCCGCGTCATCGGCGTTACCTCCGGGCCGATGTTCCGCCGGCTTACCCTCGCTTCCAATTGGGCCGATGTTCGGCATGGCCAGAGTATTTCCGTCAATGGCGTGTGCCTGACGGTGGCGGAGATGCCGCCGGGCGAATTGGGATTCGACGTGATTGCCGAGACGCTGGCGAAAACCAACCTCGGCCTGCTTCAGCAAGGCGATGATGTTCACGTCGAGCGATCTCTCCGCGTCGGCGATCGGGTCGACGGCCATTTCGTGCAGGGCCACGTTGACGGCACCGCCCGGCTGATCGAGCAGATCAGCAACGAAAAAGAGTCGCGCCTGCGCCTGGAAGTTGCGCCCGAACTGGCAAAGTACATGACGCCCAAAGGATCGGTCACCATCGACGGCGTCAGCCTGACGATTGCATCGGTGGATGGAGAAAGGTTCGACGTGGCGCTGATCCCCACGACCCTGCAATTGACCGCCCTTGGCCGCCGGCCCCAGGGCTGGCTCTATAATATTGAATGCGACGTGCTGGCAAAGACAGTGGTTTCCTGGTTGGAGAGGACAAGAAGTTGATGTTCCGTCAGTGAGCCGCGCACGAAGGGTAATCCCGAAGTAAGCGGAGCGTGTCTTTATGGAATACCGACCCACCATCGCGATCACCATGGGCGATCCCGCCGGCATTGGCGCGGAGGTGATCGTCAAGGCGCTGTCCGATCCGGTGCTTCGGCACAAAGCCCGCTACGTCATCTACGGCCTCAACGAGATGCTGCACTACGCCGCCGACCTGGCGGAATTTGACGTCTTCTGGTGGCGCGATCAATTCAATGGCCGCCTGCGCAGCTATCCGCACGATGTCGTCGTCGTCGATTACGATCAGTATTCCATGCTCGGCTCGGCGATCCGCAGCCCAAGCAAAATGGGCGGCGAAGCGTCGATGCGGTTTTGCGTTGATGCGATCGACGCGGCGCAAAAGAAAATCGTCGATGCCATCGTCACAGCCCCCATCGCCAAGGAAAGCTGGAAGCTGGCGCGCTACAACTATCCCGGGCATACCGAGCTTTTCGCCCAGCGGACCAATACCCGGCGATTTGCCATGATGTTTGCCGGCGGTCCATTAAAGGTGGTGCTGGCAACGGTGCATATTCCGCTGATGGGAGTATGGGGCCGGCTGAATATCGGCGCGGTTTTTCAGCCGATCGAGCTGATCCATCAGGCAATGGTGGAATGGTTCGACAACCCCAGGCCAAAGATAGCGGTTTGCGGATTAAACCCCCACGCCAGCGAGAACGGCCAGTTTGGCGATGAAGAAGAGCGCATCATTTCCCCCGCCATCTTCATGGCGCGCGAGCAGGGGATCGACGCCAGCGGCCCGTATCCGCCCGACACAATTTTCCTGAAAGCCCGCGACGGCCATTACGACGCCGTTGTTGCCATGTATCACGACCAGGGGCTTATTCCGGTAAAACTGCTGGCGTTCGATCAGGCCGTCAACGTCACCCTCGGCCTTCCCATCATCCGCACCAGCCCCGATCACGGGACCGCCTTCGACATCGTCGGCCGCAACCGCGCCAATCCCGGTTCGATGCGCGCGGCAATCGAGCTGGCGATCAACCTCGCCATTAAAAGGCACAATCGCGAGCAAGCCGCCGCGCATACCCCGAAGCACGAGCCGAACAGTTCCCGCGAATAAGAATCGTTATACGTGCTGCGGAGGCGATCTTGCGCGGGTACGCGCTACAGCATGATCGTCATCCTGAGCTGAGGTACCCCGAAGGATCTTGCTGATCCACCGCAACGGCAAATCCTTCATGGATATCTCGCGATTTCTTGTTTTTTGGACAAGATTTCCATGAAGCGAAGAGGTGGAACCAATTCCCGTATCACGGGCGTCTCGCCCGTGTCTTGATTAAAAGAGGACACGGGCGAGACGCCCGTGATACGGGAAAAAAGCCCGCGCCTCTTTGCGCGTGCGTTGGTTGCGGCCATCGGCCGCGCTGAGGAGCACCTCAGGATGACATTCGCCGGCCTCGAAACAGCGCGTAATCGCGCAAGGCTATATAGCAGCAACCGGTCTTACCCCGCGGCAGGCAATATCCATTCGGAATTGATCACATCCGGCGCTTCCTGCGGGACGCTCAGCAGGCTTTCGCCCAAATATAACTTCCAGCGCGCCATCACCTCGGGATATCGGCGAATAAACGCCTGCCAGGCCGCGTGATATGAGCGAAGATAAAACGTCCGCTCGTCGTTGTCGGCGATTTCGCGTTTCATCGTCTCGGCCTGTGACTGCGAATCGGCGAGCTGCTTTTTCAGTTCCTCGACTTTGGCCGTCAGGGCTTCGTTTTCCTTGGCCAGCTCGGCCTTGCGGTCCTGGGCGGCTTTGAGCTGCACCAAGGCGTCGTCATATGCCTTCTTGAGCTGCTCGGGTTTCACAGGTTCATCGGCCCGGGAAATTCCGGCGGAACTCAGCAGCAGAATCACCAGTACGATTGTCAGCCCACGCATAGTCCTAAGTCCTTTCAACATCATTTACGGCGCGAGGCATTCTAAGTCGGCCCGTCAAAGCGTACAATTGGCGAAAAAGGAAGATTATGATTCGCTTCCCCTGCCAATGCGGCCATCAATTTCAGGAACCTGACACCGCCGTCGGCGTCGCCGTGCAATGCCCACGCTGCCTTCTGCTGAGCGATGTGCCGGCCGTGAGCGCGGTCGATGAAATCGGACTGGGCGACGCAGCGAGCGATCCGGCCCACGCGAGCGCCCCTTACTCGCTCGACGAGGCGCCCTCCGCCACTTCCGACGCCAATGACGATACGCCGCCGCTTATCCTGCAAGACAGCAACGATCCTGACGGGCAAACATCGGACATTCCCCTGGTATATCGCTCGCAGCCGCCGGATATTCCCTTCGCCAAACGCGCGATTACTTATCCGGCGAATGATGTCCTGCGGCCCTATGGTTTGCCGCAGGTCCTGATCGATCTTTTTCAGCCGACCAACCTCTTCGTGCTGTTTTGCGTGCTGCTGTTTCACTGCCTGGCGCTGGCGCTGTTCGCGGGAATCGCAGTGCGGTTGTTGTTTGTCGTGCCGGTGGTGCTCATGCTGGTGATTGCGATTCTGGCGCATTATGGAAATGTGATCGAGGAGATCGGGATCGAAGCACAAGATGAACTGCCCCGATTGATGCGCGATCTGCGGCTGCATGAAGATTTCCTCTGGCCACTCGGCCGCGTTGTTTTCACCTTGGCACTGGCGTTTGGCCCGGCGGTCGCGGTCCTTTACTTGCCGATCGTAAAATCAGATGCCAGGACAGCCGCTATTGTTCTCGCCGTCTTAGGCGTGTTCTTTTTCCCCGCGATCGCGCTGACGTTGCAGGCCAGCGGCTCGCTGGCGAACCTGCGTCCGTTGCGCGTTCTGGGCGTTGTCGCCGTGACGCATGTGCGATATCTGGGAATCGTGTTGATGTTCGCCGCAGCCATGACCATTTATGTCATTGCCGTGCTGTCGCTGTCCTCGGAAATGTTATCGCAGATCGGCGTTAACGTTCCGTTAATCACCGGCAAATTGGTGATTTCGCTGCCGCTGTTATGCATTGCGATTTATCTGATGCATGCATTCTGCTGGCAACTGGCATTGCTGTATCGATCGCACGGCGCGCGGTTCCCGTGGATTTCGCCTTATGCCGCCCTCGAGCGCCGCGCGCCTCTGGTGCGAAGAAAGCCGCAGTATTTCCGGCCGGGGCCTGTCGTGGCCAAGGCCGAGCATAAAGTCTCGTGAGGGCGTGGTTACTCCTGGTTCCCTCCGTCTGTACTATTCAGGGAAGAAGGTTAGGGCGTAATGAGCCGCGCACGGAGGGTTACTCCCGAAGTAAGCGGTTGCGGGAAATCCGCTTACTCCGGGAGTACCCTTCGTGCGCGGCTCGTTACGGCTCGGGATTACGTCCTTACTTGGACCGCAGCATGTGCATTTTAACGCGAATGCATCCACGCATCTGAACCGAGATCCTTCGCACGCGCACGAATCCGCGTCCTCGCTGGCGCACTATCAAAGTGAAGTTTCTCTAAATGCCCCAAAAACGCGTTATCATCGTCGGCGGCGGATTGGCGGGGCTTTCGTGCGCGATCCGGCTGGCCGAGGAAGGCGTCGGCGTCGATTTGTTTTCCATGGTGCCGGTCAAACGCAGCCATAGCGTCTGCGCGCAGGGGGGAATTAACGCTTGCAATGACATCGCGCGCCAACAGGGGTATAGCGAATGGGAACATTTCGACGAAACCATTCTGGGCGGCGATTTTCTGGCGGATCAGCCGCCGGTTCTGGAGATGGTCACCTGGGCGCCGCGGATCATCGACCTGCTCGATCGGATGGGCGTTCCGTTTAATCGAACGCCGGAAGGCAAGCGCGATTTGCGGCTGTTTGGCGGGTCGCTTTACAATCGCACGTTTTACGCCGGAGCAACCACCGGGCAGCAATTGCTCTACGCCCTGGACGAGCAAACCCGCCGCTGGGAAAGCGAAAATCGCGTCCAAAAATATGAGTTTTGGGAATTCCTCCGGCCGGTCATTCACGACGGCGTTTGCGCCGGCGTCGTGGCCCAGGACATGCGGACCATGCAGATTCGCGCCTTTAGCGCCGATGCCGTGGTCATGGCCACCGGCGGGAATGGGTTGGTTTACGGCAAGAGCACCATGTCAGTCATCTGCACCGGCGGCGCGGTGTCGCGCTGCTATCAAGCCGGGGCAAAATATGCCAACCCGGAAATGGTGCAGATTCATCCCACCGCCATTCCCGGCGAAGATAAATGCCGGGTGATTTCCGAATCGATCCGCGGCGAAGGTGGGCGCATCTGGGTGCCCCGCAAGCCGTGCGATCTGCGCGAACCCAATAACATTCCCGAAGACGACCGGCTCTATTTCCTCGAGGAAAAGTATCCCAAATACGGCAATCTCGTCACCCGCGATATCGCCACGCGCGAAATCTTCGACATCTGCCAGCAGGGCCTGGGCATCGGCGGCGGCAACATGGTTTATCTCGACCTGCGCGACGAAGTGAAAAAACGCGGCCGGGCCAATATCGTGCAGCGGCTCCAAGGCGTGCTGGAAATCTACGAGGAATTCGTCGGCAGTGATCCGCTGGCAGAGCCGATGAAAATCTTCCCCGCCGTTCACTACACAATGGGCGGGCTCTGGGCCAACTTCAAGCGCCGCGAAACCAGCCCCGGCGGCCTCGAGCGCGGACATCCCGACAACATGAGCACCAATATCCCCGGCCTGTATGTGATGGGCGAGGCATCCGCCGCCTATCACGGGGCGAATCGGCTGGGAGCCAACTCGTTACTCAGTTGCATTTTTGACGGCCTGTTCGGCGGCACGGGCGTGAAGAATTACGTCACCGATGTGGCCCGGCATCCGAGCAGCGAGGTATCCGCAATTATTTTCGACGAGGCCGTGAACATTGAAACCGAACGGCAAAAAGCATTGCTTGAAAGCGATGGCTCGGAGAATCCCTATTTGCTATGGCAGGAAATGGGCCGGGAGATGACCGATGCCTGCACGGTCATCCGCCGCAACGATCGGCTGGAAAAAACGCTGGCGTGCTGCGAGCAATGGAAGGATCGCTACAAGCGCGTCCGGCTGTCCGACACCGGCATGTGGACCAACCAGAATCTTTCCTTCGCGCGGGCGCTGGGCGACATGATCCGGATGGCCGAGGCGATAGCGCGCGGCGCACTGCTGCGAAATGAATCGCGCGGAGCGCATTACAAGCCGGAATTTCCCGAACGCGACGACACGAATTTTCTCAAGACGACGATTGCCACGTATGAAGCGGCGAAGGATGCGGCGGTGATCAGCTACACGCCGGTCGACACGACATTGATCAAGCCTCGCCCGCGAAGTTACGGAAAAGCCGAGACGGCAGCGGCGAAGTCAGTATGAACATGGATGCACAGGATGGACAGGATTGGGAAAAGACAGCACCGATTCAATTTATCCTGTACATCCTGTCCATCCATGTTCATTCACTATTGACGATGCTACTGAGAATTGATCGATGGAAGGCAAGGAGAATTCACGCGATGGAGCCATTAAGAGTCGGCGTAGTGGGATGCGGCGCGATCAGCGGCGCATACCTGAAAATGGCGAGGAATTTCCCCGCGATGCGGATCGTTTCGGTGGCGGATATCGATCCTGCCGCCGCCCAGGCCAAGGCACGGGAGTTTAATATTCCGCGGGTGTGCCCGGTGGATGAATTGCTGGGTGACAAATCGGTGGACCTGGTGCTCAATCTCACCATCCCCAAGGCGCATTGTCTGATCGCCCTGGCGGCTTTGGCAGCGGGAAAGCACACCTATTCGGAAAAACCGCTTGGCGTGAATCGCGATGAAGGCCGAAAAATCCTCGACACCGCAGCGGCAAAGGGTTTGCGCGTCGGATGTGCGCCGGATACATTCCTGGGCGCAGGGATCCAGACCGCACGAAAACTGATCGATGACGGGGCGATCGGCCGTCCGGTGTCGTTTACTGCGTTCATGATGAACCATGGTCATGAAAGCTGGCATCCGAGCCCTGAGTTTTATTATGAACGGGGAGGCGGGCCAATGTTCGACATGGGGCCGTATTATCTTACGGCCCTGCTATTCTTATTGGGAAAGGTTCGCCGACTGAGCGGCATTGCCACGATCGCCGTTGCGGATCGTACGATTACAAGCAGGCCCAAGGCGGGGAAAAAGATTTCTGTCCAAACGCCCGACCATATCGCCGGAACGATGGAACTCGAAAATGGGGTGGTCGGGTCGATTATCCAGAGTTTCGCGACGTGGCATCCACCGTTTGAGGGCGACCAGCCGATCACAATCTTCGGCACCGAAGGAACCCTCAAAGTTCCCGATCCCAATCAATTTGACGGTCCCGTTTGTTTGCGTCTTGCCGGCGACAAGGAATGGCGCAACATGCCCTTGCAATTTGCCACCGGGTATGGCCGTTCGATCGGTTTGGCAGAGATGGCCGCGGCAATTCGCGGTTCGCGGCCGCACCGCTGCAGTGGGGAATTGGCATTTGCCGTCCTCGATATGATGCAGGGGTTCTTTGATTCGTCGGAAAATAGCACGGATTACTGGCCAAAAGCGTCGTTTTCGGTGCCTCCGCCCATGCCGGCTTCATCGGATTCATCGCTATTTCAAGAATAAAAGGCCGTTTTTGCGGATTAGTCGCACCTGGGACAACGCATTTCGTAGACATGGCAGGCCCGTATTTGCTATCGTGCGGGTCTTCCAAGGCGGCTTGCGAAGTTTGACGGCCGGAGGGTCATGAGCAGTAATCGAGGATTTAAGCCAGCCGTCGGCGGGCACGCCATTCGCCGCGGTTCTGCCCGCGCTGCGCACGTCGACACCCTCGAGGAACGCACGCTACTTTCGGTCGCGGTTTCCCCATTGACGCCACACGACAGCACCGGCGTGTCGGGCTCATTGCTCGCGCTGGTAAAACCCGCCAGTACCACCCCCAAAACAAAGTCCATCGTTTCATCCGTCAGCCGGGCTTCAGTTTCCTCAACTTCCGCAACTTCCGCAGCTTCTTCCTTAACTTCGTCAACTTCCTCAGCTTCTTCAACCTCGCCGTTCATCTATGACTCGGCCGGGCGGGTTGAGGTGCATATCACTACAAATAACGTCATTTTGCTGGAGAAGTCTTTAACGAAGCTGGGCTTTAGCATTGTCGAGTCCGATTCCGGGCAGCACTTTCTGGATGGCTGGTTGCCGGTGTCAGCCTTGTCGACGATAGGCAGTCTCTCAAAGCAGGGACTAATGGGCGTGATTCCGGACTATCTGCCGATAGTGTCGGCAGGGTCGGTCGATGCCGAGGGGGATGCGGTTCTCGAGGCCGATCGCGCCCGCACCGTGTCCGGAGATACGGGCGCAGGCGTGACAATCGGCGTGCTCAGCGACAGCTACAATACCAATCAGACAAATCCGCTGCCGGACGTGACGTCCGGCGATCTGCCGAACAATGTGGACGTCCTTCAGGACGATACCGATCCCAACGACGGTGCGACCGATGAAGGTCGGGCAATGCTTGAGATCATTCATGACCTCGCGCCGGGAGCCAATCTGGATTTCGCCACCGCCGATATAGGAGGCGACGCCGGCTTCGCCTCGAACATCCAGGCGCTGGCCGACGCCGGCGCAAAGGTGATCTGCGACGATGTCAGCTATATTGACGAACCCTATTTTCAGGATGGCATTGTTGCATCGGCGATAAATAACGTGGTGACGAACGACGGCGTTTCCTATTTCTCAGCCGCCGGGAATTATTCCAACCAGGCATTCGAGGGAACGGGCATCACGCTTGCCAACGGCTTCACGACCTCGACGATTTCGGCGATTTCGTCTCAGCCGGGCAAGTATTACAACTTCGGCGTTTCCGGCGCCACCTCGCAAACGATCGATCTTCCCGCGAAACTCCCGTTTGAACCCGGCTTACAATGGGACAATCCCTTCTATACCACCAGCGGCGTCAAGACCGATCTTGACATGTACCTGATATCCAATGGCAAGGTGGTGGCAAGTTCAACAGATAACAATATCGCCGATCAGGAGCCGCTGGAGTTTTTCAGCTATGCGAACAAATCGGCGGGAACGTATTCACTGGTGATCAAACTGGTAAGCGGGCCAGCGCCAGGGGTGATTAAATATGTGGATTTTGGCAACAACGGCACCACCATCACGGCCTCGCCGTCTCTCAATGCGCCTACGATAACGCCGCATGCTGCATCGGCAGATGCCATTGCGGTCGCAGCGGCCCCTTTTTATGACCAGATGTCGGCAGAAGCGTTTGATTCCCTCGGGCCCAGCACCATTCTTTTTGATGCGTCGGGAAATCGGCTGGCCACGCCGATCGTGCGGGCCAAGCCGGATATCACCGCCGTGGACGGCGACAGCACGACATTTTTCGAAGCGGACGCCGGGGAACTGAACGGCAATCCGGAATTCTTTGGCACATCGGCGGCAACTCCGCACGTGGCCGCGATTGCCGCCCTTCTTATCGAAGCGAATCCCACATGGACGCCAACTCAGATTTATACCCAGTTGAAGTCCACCGCCATCCCCAACACCTCGGGGGATAGCGCCAACCAGGTTGGGGTGGGATTAGTCGACGCGTTCAACGCTTTGGAGGGGACCGTCCCGGTTGCCGCCACCCTGCCTTTTTCCGACGGCTTTGAGGGTGGCGCCCTCAGCACGAACTGGAGCACGTTCGACGCCTATGCGGGGCGAACCGACGTCTCGTCGCAAAATGCGCCGTTCGCCGGCAATTACCAACTCGTCGAAGACGCAAGCATTAATTCGCAAACCGCCGGCACTGCGTACGTTCAAGACAATCTTGAGGAAGCCACCCTGAATGTAAATCTGGCCAACCAATCAAATGTCACCCTCAACTTCGAGGAAAAGTCGTTTGCCAATTCGATTGAGACTAATGAACCGATGCCCGCGAGCTTTACGGGAAATGGCCTATACGACGGCGTCGCATTCAGCATCGATGGAAACATGTGGTATCGAATCACCACGCTCAACGGCGTAAATTCGACCACGGCCTATTCCGCTTATACCTTTAACCTGAGCGCGATCGCCGCCGCAGACGGGCTGACGCTGACTTCCGACACGCAAATCCGGTTTCAACATTTCTCCACCGATTCGAATTCGGCGCCGAATTACGGATTTGCCTTCGACAATGTGCAGGTTACAGCCCCGCCTGTGCTTGCCTCGGCGGTTTCGCGAAAGGTGCAAGGCTCGGCCGGAACATTTGATCTGCCGCTGGATATCAGCGGGTCGGCGGCAAATGCCACCGTCGAACCTCGCCGCTTCACATCGGGAAATCAAATGGTGCTGACGTTCAACCAGCCCATTTTGGGAAACGGCGCAAGTGGGACACTTGATCCGGGCGAGTTTACCGTCACAAACGGCACTCTTTCCGCGGCTTCCATCAGCGGCAGCACCCTGACGCTCACCTTTTTCAGCGTCAGCGACCAGGCCGTCCTGAGCGTCGCGTTAAACGGCATAACCAATACGCTCGGCACGCCCCTCGGAGGCGTTTCAACGATCTATGTGCGGGAGTTGGAAGGAGACGTCAACCAGAGCAAAACGGTGAGCATTGGCGATCTTCAGGCCGTGGATCTTCAAATTGCAAATCCTGTGACCGCGCAGAACTTCCTGAACGACGTGGATTGCGGAGGGACGATCAGCATCGGGGATTTGCAGGATATTGACAATCATTTGGTGGATAGTGTCCCCTGAATTTGTTATCCTCACGCGCTGGAGATCGGGCATTACGAGGGATGAGATCATGAACAAGGTATTGCGCGGACTTTCGGTCGCTGGGTTTACTTTCCTGCTCGTTTTGTCGGGCAGGCAAAGCCGTGCGGCGTCGCCGACGTTGTCAATCACTTCCACCACGGGCATGACGTCGATTCCCGTCGGCACCAGCAGCTTTCAGATCAACGTTTCGGTGAATGCCGGGGGCAGCACCACCGATGGCGTGGAATATTACCTCTCGACCACCGGCCCCACATCCGTCGCTTACGCCACCAACCCTGTCACATCGTTGAACGATCCATTCACCAGCAGCGATCTGCAATTTCAACCCAGCGGGACGCTCACCAGCGGACACAACGGCACGACTGCGTATTCACATGGGTCGGATTATGCGGCGTTTTCGTCAACCCAGGCTATCGCCACCGATACGCTCAACACCAGTTCCCTGACGGCCGGGCAATACGTATTCACCCCCAATTTCATTGAGTTCGACAGTCTCGCCAACGGTAACAATACCACGACGTTCGGCACGCCGGGAACCTTTACGTTGAACGTGACGCCGACTCCCGAGCCGGGCGCGATGGGAATCTTGTTGATGGGTAGCGCGGGTTTGATTCTCAGGCGGCGCAGGCTCGGCCCGGCGAATTGAGGCCGCATTCGAGCCGCGCAGTTTATGCGCCTAAAATACGCGTAGAAAGGCCGGTCCACGTCGTTCGGTCCTCGGCTCTCCACCTTACTTTCCGGGTCACGTTTGTTGCGCTGTTGCTGGAAGGCTGTCCGGTTCTCTGCGCCATGCGCACACTCGTAAAATTGCGAGGCCTCTGCTTTTCCTGCCACTCATCAGGGATTTGGCTATTATTATGCACGAGGTGAGTCATGGCCACGAAATGGCGATTGGATGCCGGACAAATCGAGGTGGTTGATGATGCCGTCGCGGATGTGCTGCGAAGAAAAACCCCGGCCGAGCGACTCGCCGCGGCATTCGATATGAATCAAACGGCGATGGCTATCATTGAGGGATCACTTCGTTTCCACCAT
>DASRRM010000029.1:0-9317 GCA_035695715.1 Tepidisphaeraceae bacterium | reverse complement strand
TCGCAGCCGCGAAGAACGAAGAACGCCAGGCATCGATACCCTCAGTTAACTCAATCCCGAGCAGAGGCTTGTAGACCGGCCTATGAGGCAAAAATATGATCGTCCTTAAGTTGACGGCATTGGGCGTCCCGCCCGTGCTTGGTGCTATTTAGGCCAAAAGCATGAGGCACGGCCGAGACGGCCGTGTCACGACAGTGCCATTGAAATGCACCACGCGCGTCTGGCAGGCGACACCGTGGTTTTCGATCTGAAGAGCTATTCCAGCGTGCTTCGATTTTCCGCGCACATTAGCGAGGAGCATGATGTTAAGATTTATTCTCAGGCATTCCATTTTGGGCCGCCGGGAAGCGCGGCAACTCCTGGGAAGATCTATGAGTCGCCGTGGGAAAACCAACTTGATGCCGCCTATTCCACCGAACGGCAGCTTTATGTTAAAGGGCCGCCATATCAGGATTGGGGTGCAGAAATGATGGTGCGGCCTGCGAACTCGCCGCAGAAATGCGCCGGCGTGTGGCGCTATTCAAGGACATCGAGAGTCGTGCCGGCTCTTGGCGCAAGCAATGACGGTCGATACCTCATTTTGACCGATGGGCCTCGTCTGATCGACACGCTTACAATGCAAGAAGTCAACGATGGATCACTGGCCGGGATGCTCACGACTGCCGCTAAGCTGGAGCCTGAGCCGGACCAATGTTACTCGTTCACGAATCGTTTGAATTATCTGATCGTGCTGTTGCACTCCACCGCAAGCGATGGCAAAAGCACCGCAACCATCGCCGGAAAGACAGTCAATCGCGGCCACGTCGGCGTTGTCATCGGCCGTGAAGGAAAGCCGGTCGGAACGTTCCCGATAGAGAGAGTCTCCGAAACCGAGCCGTCTTGGCCCGGCGAGAGATATCAAGATGCCGGCGAATCGGAAGATGGATCGCTACTGCTGCTTTACGCTGGCCCGACGCTGCAATCCGGCCGCGGTCGCATCACCCTGCGGAACATGGAAATGAAAGAGCAGGCTTTCATCGATGTTGACGAATTCAGCGGCGCGACGTATTCATCGTCCTGGGATCCGGCGACGAATCGTATTCTCTTCTACAGGTCGCGCATGAAAACGCCACGCTCTGAAAGCAAAGCAGGCGAAACCGAATGCATCGTGTGGAATTACAAGAACAGCACCGTTCTTCGATTTCAGGCTGGCGCCTTTCAAGGGTTCCAGTTGTCCGGGCCGACCTTCAAGCCGCGCCGGGAGTAGTGGCCGTGAGAGGGGAAGACCAGACGATAAACCGCGATTCCGGAGGTTTTATGCAGAGTTCAACCGTGCTTTTCATTCTCGTTCTTGGGGTGTTTTTCATGGGCAGCCACGCAGTGCTGGCCGATGGGATCATCGCGCCGGGGGCGAAGCTCCAGACGTTGTCAACGGAATTCAAGTTTGCCGAGGGGCCGGCTTGCGATGCCGATGGAAACGTTTACTTCACCGATCAGCCCAACGATCGGATCATGAAGTGGACGGCTGATGGGAAGTTCGAGACGTTCATGCAGCCGTGCGGGCGGTCGAACGGCTTGTGCTTCGACAGCAAAGGAAACCTGATCGCCTGTGCCGATGAGAAAAACGAGCTGTGGTCCATTGATGTGAAAACAAAGCACGTGACGGTGCTGGTGAAGGAATATCAGGGTAAGCTGCTGAATGGGCCGAACGATGTGTGGGTGCGGCCGGACGGCGGGATATACATCACCGATCCGATGTACAAGCGCGATTACTGGAAACGCGGCCCGCAGGAGCAGGATGGGCATCATGTCTATTTTCTGTCGCCGGATCACAAAACGCTGAGCCGCGTGACCAATGACCTGACGCAGCCGAACGGGATCATCGGCACACCCGACGGCAAAACGCTCTACGTCTCCGACATCGACGCAAAGAAGACCTACTCCTATCGCATCAACGAAGACGGCTCGCTGGCTGACAAGAAGCTGTTCTGCGAAGTTGGTTCGGATGGAATGACGATCGACGATGAGGGGAACGTGTACGCAACCAACGCCAGGGGCGTGACGGCGTTCGACAAAACCGGCAAGCAGTTGGAGAACATCAGGATCGACGAGCCGTGGACCGGCAACGTCTGCTTCGGCGGCAAGGACCGCCATACGCTGTTCATCACCGCCAGCAAGTCGGTGTACGCGATGAAGATGCGGGTGAAGGGTGTGGGAAGCCAGTGAGACACCTTGCCAGGGACAGGCTTTCACGTGGCTGACACATTTTTTCCCCTCGGTAAGCGAGAGCTTAATCGCTCATGACCAAGTAGCGGTGGAAAAGCATTCTCTACCCCGCGGCGCTAGTGATAATAGGAGTCGGCCAGATCGTCGTCGCGATTGTGGCCTTTGTGCGCCGATCGTCGTTTTTCTCGCTTAACGATGCACTTTTTCCGGTATACGCAATATCGACCTTCATCCTCCTCGTGTTTCATCTGCGGCCACAGAAACTCCGGAGGCGAATCCGTCGGAGGATAAACGAAGGGCGGTGTGTCGGGTGCGGCTATGACATGCGAGCCACGGCCGATCGCTGCCCCGAATGCGGACGACGAACGCGGAATTTCGAACGAGCGCACGCCGCCGAGAAAAAGGGACGGAAAAACGTATTGCGGCCAAAAAACTGAGGAAAAGAAAGGGGCGAGAGGTTTTAACCATGGGCGTAAGCCGCACTCGGCGTACGCAAAGACTCCCGACCCCTTTCCACCGACCCTTTCCACCGACTGAACCGGGCGATGAAAGAATGCTGCGCGTTTGCGTGAAAAATGATGACAATGCTTCGCTATTTGTCTTTCAGGAAAACGGGAAGGTTGTCATACGGCACGCAAAGCGTCAGGCACGCCATCGCGGTGCCATAGGCCGGACCGGCTTGTTTTTCCTGGCCGTTACTGCCGTCAAAGTGGCCGTCCGGTTTTTGTAGCGCAAGTAATGGGGTGCGTATTCTGGGGGCGTATGCCTTGTCCCAATATTTGCCGCCGAGTTCCTCAAGGGAATGAGCGCAGAAAAACACGTCGTCAAAGTAAAATTCCCGCCGGGGGCTGTCCGGCAAAGCGCCCAGGAGATAGTCGCCGCCGGCCACCGCATTGGCAGGGTGTTTGCCGGCGCCGGGTTTTTCATCCGCGGCGCTGACCAGTTCGTCCATCAGCACGCCGACCCCGGTGCGCACCGAATTCGGCAAGCCGCCCGGCTGGTAAGCAAACCCGCCGGTGGGAACCGCGCATCGATCAATGAAAGCGCGGGCTGCTTCGAGGCGGCGCTTTGGCACATCCACCCCGCACCTTGCCGCGGCGCGCAATGCCAGGATTTGCCATGCGCTGACGGAGATGTCAGCGTCGCTGCTGTTGATCCGATATCGCCATCCGCCCGCGTAAGTTGAATTCTTGGGATGACCATCCGGCTCCTGCGCATCGAGAAGCAGTTTCGTGCTCCTCGCCACGGCCTTTAGGATCTTTGCCCGCCGCACGTCATCCACGTTCGGATACGCTTCGCCAAGCATCACCGCGCTCATGCCATGCTCATACATGATGGCGTCGGCATTGGGACGCCGGGAAAAAAGCCCGGTTTCCTGCTGGCTGTCGAGAACGTAATCGATGCTGCGATTGAGCATCTCGCCGTATTCGCCCTTGCCGGGCACGTGGCCGCGCGACAGAAACGCAAGGACGACGAGCGATGGGACGGCGGTTGTTCCGGCGGGAGCGCCTTGCGTGAAGGTGCCGTCGGGTTTCTGATCCTTGGCGAGATATGCCAGCCCTTTATCGATCGAATCGCGAACATTTGGCGGGACAGGTTCGACTTCCCCGGCGGATGAGACGCGCGTGAAAGGTGAGGCGGAATTCGGAATGAATACCGGCGCTGCGAGAAGGGCGGCGGCGAGAATGTAACGGCTTCGGGAATTGGACAACAAGCGCACCATGGATTAACTCCGAAGTGGAACGCCTTAATCCTCTCAATTTGGGAGGGAATTGTCCACGGGGAACGCCGCGCGGTGAGTGAAGCGTAGTGGGGTGTGTGGCCCGTGGATGACGCCTTTTCTTTTTTTGGCGCCAGTGGCGACCGGTTATTGCCCGAAGCAATCGCGAAGCATTCTGCAACAAACGGCAAAACATCGTGACATGGGCGTTGCCAGATCTGCCCCGGCGCATTTTCGGTTGGTACGTTTGAGTCCATGCCTCCCTAAATCCAATTTACACCTGTCGGCCAAGCCGATTCCTCGCATCTTCTAGGGCGGTCGGCTACCGTAAACGGGGATACAACCATCAACCGGCATTCCCCGTTCCATGAAGCCGCTCCATTACGCCCTGCGCGGCAAGCGAGGCGAACGCCTGTGCAGCGGCGTCTCCTGGTCGATCACTGCTGGCGTTTCCGCCCGCCAGCAGCACCGGCGTGTTTCCGCCCCGCGCGCCGACGGCGGCTCGCAGCGTCAGCCGGTCTCCGGTCACTTCCGCCAGGGCGGCGATCGGCGAGAGGCAATCGCCTTGCAGCAGTGCCACCAGGGCGCGCTCAGCCTCGGCGCAGGCGGCGGTGATGGGGTCATTGAGGGCTGCCAGAAAGTCGCCAGTCTTCTGGTCGTCGCGGCGGCATTGCAGCGCCAGCGCGCCCTGGCCGGGGGCGGAAAGCAGAATCGAATCGGCTATCGGCGCCATCGTTGATTCGTCGAATAGGTTCGTCCGCCGAACGCCGGCCAGCGCCAGAACGATGGCGTCGAACTCCCCTTCGCGCTGCTTTCGCAGCCGGGTGTCGATGTTGCCGCGGATCGGCTCGATTTGCAGATCGGGCCGGGCGTGCAGGAGCTGGCAGCGCCGGCGCAAGCTTCCTGTGCCGACCTTCGCACGCGGCGGAAGGTCGGCGATGGTCATGGCGCGCTTTGCCACGAGCAAATCGCGCGGGTCTTCGCGCTTTGGAACGGCCGCCACCACCAAACCCTCCTGCGAAACCAGCGGCATGGTGGTCGGCATGTCCTTGAAACTATGCACGGCAAAGTCAACGCGATTGTCGAGCAACGCCTGCTCCAGTTCCTTGGTGAACAGGCCCTTTCCGCCGAATTCGTGGAGCGGCTTTTCGGTGATGACGTCGCCGGAGGTTTTGAAGAAGACCAGTTCGACGCGCAGGCCGGGGTGCGCGCGTTCCAAATCGGCGGCAACAATGCCGCTTTGCGTGCGCGCCAGCAAACTGGCGCGTGTGCCGAGACGGAGGATGGTGGAGGAGGAGGTCATGTCTCGATGGCATCTTACGGGCGAAGGCAAGGCGGCGGAAGGTTGGGGGTTCAGGGTTCAGGCTTCAGGGTTCAGTGGATGAGCGAGGACGCAAACCGCGTGTCCTGGACCGTTAACTCAGGCAGAACAAAGTTTTTCTTCGCGTATGCGGCGCAAAATACTGACGCCGCGCCCGCGCATTGATTTTGACGCGAAGGGACGAAGAGGACGAAGGAGTCGAAGAGATTCCCGCGTTAGCCCAAAGCCGTGCGCCAGGACACAACAACTGTTTTTTCCTGGCACTCTTGGCGCGTTGCCGCTCTTGGCGCGAGATTTTTTCCAAGAAAACAAGATTCGCGATGATATCCATGAGGACCTGGATCGATCGCGCGAAGAGGCGGGTCTTCAAAGATATTCCCTGATTTCATGTTTTTAGAGCGGTTTGCAATTGAATGTACACACTCGCGGAAAGCCGCGATGGTCTTTTTTTCCCGGAATTCAGCCAGTTTCTGAAAACTTCTGGGTGTACATTCAATTGCAACCCGCTCTAGAACAAGATTTCCAGCGGCGAAGAGGGGTGCAAGAAAGGAATTAACATGGATGCACAGGATGGACAGGATAAAGAAAAGAAAAGCAAACAATGATTCGATTCATCCTGTCCATCCTGTTCATCTATGTTAATTCCTCCTTGAGCGTTCCCGTCCCTTCGGCCCTTTCCATCCGCAACCATCTCCCCTACCGTTACGCCGCATGGCGATCCCTACACGCAAGCGCATTTTCATCACTGGCGGCGCCGGTTTTGTCGGGTCGGCGGTGATCGACGAATTGCTTGCCGGCGATTTTGAAATCATGGCACTGGTTAATCGCGATGAACTGAAAGTGCAGTCGCCACGCCTCAACTACGTCCGCGGCGGACTTTTTGACGACCGCGCGCTCGACACCGGCCTGGCCGGGTGTGATGCGGCCATCCATCTCGTCGGCATCATTGCGGAAAAGCCCAGAGCGGGCATAACGTTTACCCGCATGCATTTGGAGGCGACGGGAAAAATGATCGCCGCCGCCAAACGCGCCGGCGTGAAGCGGTTTATTCACATGTCAGCGCTGGGCGCGCGGGCGGATGCGGTCAGTAACTATCACAAGACCAAGTTCAAAGCCGAGCAAGCGCTGCGCGAGAGCGGGCTCGATTGGACGATATTCCGCCCCTCGCTGATTCACGGTCCCGGCGGGGAATTTTTAACGATGGAAGCCGCCTGGGCGCGCGGGAGAAAGCCGCCGTTTGTGTTCATGCCCTATTTTGGCGGCGGACTGCTCGGCCGCCGTCGGCCCGCGCTGGTGCAGCCGGTGTATGTGAAGGATGTGGCTCGCGCGTTTGTGCGGGCGATCGATAGGCCGCAGACTATTCGGCAAACGTATTGCATCGGCGGCGCCGATCAGCTTTCCTGGCCGCAGATGCATCATGTGGCTTCGGAGATATTCGCGGGAAAGCGCAAGGCGGCGCTCGGCGTGCCGGGGTGGTACGCGGCGCTGCTGACCTACATCGTGCCGGGAAAGCTTCTGCCCTTCACGCGCGATCAGGTGATCATGGGGCAGGAGGATAGCGTGTGCGATATGAGCCAATTTACGAATGATCTGGGATGGACGCCGGGCGGGTTTGGGCAAACGCTGCGGGAATATGCGGCGGAGGTGAAGTGAGGATTGAGTTTCAGATGCTCAACCTAAGCGCTTTTCGATGTGAATTGAAGGTCCCGCACGAATTCTGCCCCAAAAGCAAAAGAACCCTCGACGCCGGGGCAAGCGGCGCGCACTACTGTGGTTATTAGCACAAACGAGATTATCGCCGCGCCGCCCCGGATTTACGGAGCGCTCCGCGAATCCGGGGCGGCGCGGCGGCGGACTTGATTTCAAGACGAAGCGCTGCGCGCGCCGCTTGCCCCGGCGTGAAGGCATTTTTCACAAAATCCGCCCAGTTTGAGTATTTAGAGAGCGCGTGGCTAATCCTTCTGCTTCGTCGCCCCCAGCTCCTTGGCGATTTCACTTTCCAACTCGTCCAATTTGCCGAGCTCCTGCTTTTCCTGGGCCAGTACATCGGCCTGGATCATCCGGTCGATTTCCTCGTCGGTCACCAGTTCCTGCTTCGTGGTGGAAGCCGACCCGGAAATGGCGCCCTGTTCCATTGAGTCGAGGAACAGATCCATGCGCTCTTCCATGCTTCCGGCCTGGGCGACGGCCCGCTCCCATTGGGCCTGGCTCTTGGTCAGATCGAGTTCGCCGAACACCTGGCCGATCTCGCGGGCCATCAGGTTCATCGACTCGGCAAACTGCGCGCTGGCCTGCGCCTGGGCGGAGATCAGCATGGCGTTCTTCATGGAGAGGAGCTGGCGTTCCAGCATTTTTTTGACGGCGGCGGTTTTCTTCAGCGCGCCGCGGATGAATTGATATTGCTGCTCATCGCCGATCTTGCGGGCGTGCTGGGCGTTCTTGATGAAGTCCTCGGCAAACTTTTCCTGCTGCCGAACTGATTTTTCGATCGCGCGCATCCCCGACCGGATCTTCATCTCGCGCTCCACCCGCCGCTCGTCTTTGCTTTTAAACAGGCCCATGAGGGGATTCTATCCGCTGCGGCCGAGCGGAAAAGCGAAATCCTGTGGGAAAAGCGACGCCGTTGCGATTTTGGTGGTGTTTTTACTTTTACAACGTTCCATAGGGGCAAGCGTTCATGGCTCGCGAAGGCGCGAACCTGCGAAGGAAAACGCGAAGAAGACCTCGGGGGTCTGCGCACGGAGATTGCTCGGGCAGAAGGAGAGCCGCGCATGCAGGGTACTCCCGGAGTAAGCGGAGTTAATCGCCCGCCCACCGCTTACTTCGGGAATACCCTTCGTGCGCGGCTCTTTTGCGCTGATAATTAAAGCTCTCGCCCGCAGGGCGCGGAAATGGGGGGTGAGTAGGCCTTACACTGCGAGAATTCATGCAATGGGAATCAGCAGAAATCCGTGGGTCTTTCCGTGAATCATTCCCATTCCAGCGATTTCGCCTGCATTATTGATGGCGAACGCCCCCAGCAGCGTCCAGCCGGAGCCGGGGGCGATTTCCTGGTTCAGGTCATACATTTTGCCGCCGTGATATACGAAAGCGTGGGTGGTAGTCGAACCTTTGATTGCGGAAAGTCCAACGGCCGCGGCGGAGTTGTTGATGCCGTAGGCCAGGCTGCTGCTCCCCCCGAGCGTGCCGAGGTTGGTGAACTTTCCGGCGGCGCAGATGAATGCATTCTCGTTGTTGCCGATCTTCGCGGCACCGGCCATCTGCCCGGTCGCGTTGATTGCATAGGAAATGCTGAGCGCTCCGCCCGGGAGGGTTCCAAGGTCCTGCATTTTCCCGCTTACATCAAGGAATGCGTGATTCTGGCCGCGGGCATTGGTTGAATAACCGGCGATTTGCCCCGAGGGGCTGATGGCGTATGCGAGACTGAAGCCGCCGCCCAAGGTTCCGAGGTCCTTCATTCCGGTCAGCGGCGTCCAGATGAAGGCGTGAACCAGCTTGTCGCCGCGAATGTAAGAGCCGCCAACGATGGTGTCGGCATCGTTGATGGCGTAGGCGAAGCTGGTATGGCCGCCCAGGGTTCCGAGATCGTGCATCACGCCATTGGAGAAGAAATAAGCGTGCTGGTAATTGCCGACGGATGTTTCGCCGGTGACATCGCCGCGTGAATTGACGGAATAGGCGTGAGTGACTGCGCCGCCGTGTATCGGCTTCAGGATTGGAGTGGCCGCGCCGTTGGATTCAAACGCATCGACGATATTGTGAGGCACATCCGCGTTTCCGACCACGGTGCCGGCTGCATTGATGCCGTAGGCGGCGCTTGTGCCACCCCCCGGCAAAACGCCCAGGTCGACGACTTTAAAGCTTGCGCTCAACAGAGTGCGCGATTCGAGTATTTGAACGCACGCCCGATGGCGATCGTTTCCCCAGATGTGCATTGGAAGACCCCATTGTCCATCGCAAAATAGCCCACCGCCCCGGCGGTTGGAAAGATTCTATCTTTTGGCGGCGACTTGCACAAAGGTATTTTTTGTAACGAAACTTATTTAAATGGAAAATCGAGCCGCGCACCCA
>DASRRM010000028.1:0-18573 GCA_035695715.1 Tepidisphaeraceae bacterium | reverse complement strand
CGAAACCGCTTACTCCGGGAGTACCCTCCGTGCGCGGCTCATTGGTCTGGAATCCCGCGAGTACCCCCCGAATCCCGTTTCATTCTTTCGCCCCTCTCCGACCGATAATGTTCTTGATGAAGACCGAGCAGTTATTCGATGCCGCGTTTGCACAGCATCAGGCGGGAAACCTGCATGAGGCGCAGGCGCTTTACCAGGCCGTGCTGGAGGCCGAGCCGATTCATGCTGATGCGCTGCACCTGCTGGGCGTGCTGGCGTTTCAGGTCAAAGCCCTCGTTTTGGCCGAGCAACTCATTCAGTGCGCCATCGATGTGAAACCGTCGGCGGGATATTTCGGGAACCTCGGGCTGGTGCTGGCCTCGACGGGAAAAATGGGACCGGCCATTGCCGCCTACCGCCGGGCGGTTGCCCTGCGGCCGGAGTTTGCCGAGGCGCATAACAATCTGGCCAACGCACTGCGGCAGACCGGGCGGCTGAGCGAGGCAATCCAGGCCTATCGCCGGGCAATTGCCGCCCGGCCCGACTTTTACGAAGCTCACAACAATCTCGGGCTTTCGCTGAGTGCCGATGGACAATGGGATGATGCCATCGCCGCTTATCGGCAGGCCATCGTCCTTCAACCAAATTCCGCCGAAACGCGAAACAATCTGGGAATCGCCCTTAGCCGCAAAGGCGAATGGCAAAAGGCGATCGATTGCTGGCGCGAGGCGCTGTCGTTGCGGGACGACTATGCTGCGGTGCATAACAACCTTGGCAATGCGTTCAAGCACCTGGGCCAGAACGATCACGCCGTCGCCGCTTTGCGGATGGCGCTGCAACTGAACCCCGCGCTTCCCGAAGCGCACAATAATCTCGGCGTGATCTTCCTGAGCCGCGGCCATGTGGACGATGCCATCGCGGCTTACCATGCGGCGCTGGCGGCATCACCTGAATTTGCCGACGCCCATTTCAATCTGGCCATTGCGCTGCATCAGTCGGGAGAACTGCCGCAGGCCATCGCCTCGTGCAAACGCGCGATCGTTTTTCGGCCCGACTGGGCCGAGGCGCATAACAATCTTGGGATCTGGCTCGGCGAAAGCGCGAAACTGGAGGAGGCGCTGGCCGCGTTTGACGCGGCCATTGGTGTGCGCCCGCGATACACCGACGCGCACAGCAACCGGGGCAATGTGTTGCGGCAAATGGGAATGCTGGATGCCGCCATCGATTCGTATCAGCGTGCAATTTCCCAATGCCCCGTTCACGCCCAGGCGTGGAACAATCTGGGAACGGTGTACAAGCAGCTTGGCCGGATGGATGACGCGATCACCGCGTTCGGCGAGGCGCTGGCGATTCAACCGGGCCTTGCCGAGGCGCACAACAATCTGGGAAACGTGCTGAAAGACCAGGGACAGCTCGATGCCGCCCTGGCCTGCTACGAGCGCGCCCTGGCGCTCAATTCTCGCGATGCGGCAGTCGACAGCAATCGCGTCTATTCTCTGCATTTTCATCCGGCATGGACCGGGGAAATGATTCTGGCCGAGCACCAGCGCTGGAATTTCCGCCATGCCGAGCACCTGCGCGGCAACATCAAGCCGCACGAAAACGATCGATCGCCGGATCGGCGCTTGCGCATCGGATATGTCGCGCCGGATTTCCGCGACCATTGCCAATCGTTTTTCACGCTGCCGCTGTTGTCGAATCACGATCGGGGAAACTTCGAGATTTTCTGCTATGCCGATGTCGCGGCGCCGGATGCCATCACCGAACGCATACGCGGGCATGCCGATGGCTGGCGGAACATCGTGGGGCAAAGCGACGCGCGCGTGGCGGAGATGATTCGCCGCGATGAAATCGATATTCTGCTCGACCTGACGGTGCACATGTCTCACAACCGGCTGGCGGTTTTCGCGCGCAAGCCGGCCCCGATTCAGGTGACCTGGCTCGGGTATCCGGGAACGAGCGGGCTGGAGGCGATGGATTATCGCCTGAGCGATCCATACCTCGATCCGCCGGGAAACGACGCCTTCTATACCGAGCAAACCATCCGCCTGCCTGACAGCTTCTGGTGCTACGATCCGCTGTGCGCCGAGCCGGCGGTCAACGCGCTCCCGGCGTTATCGAACGGGCTTATTACCTTTGGATGCCTGAATAATTTCTGCAAGATCAACGATGGAATGACACGCCTCTGGGCACAGGTGATGCGGCAAACGCCGCGTTCGCGCCTGCTGTTGCTGGCACCCGAGGGAACTGCCCGGCGACGGTTGCTGGATATCCTGGGCGACGGCGGAATCGATGCATCGCGCGTGGAGTTTTCCGGACGCCTATCGCGGCAGCGATATCTGGAGTTGTATCACCGCATCGACATCGGTCTGGATACTTTTCCCTACAACGGCCATACGACAAGCCTGGATTCGGCGTGGATGGGCGTGCCGGTGGTGACGCGGGCGGGCGAAACCGCCGTCAGCCGGGGCGGGTTCAGCCAGCTTTGGAATTTGGGTTTGCCTGAGCTTGCTGCCGACAGTAATGACGGTTTTGTCGAGACTGCGGTGGAGTTGGCGGGCGATGTAAATCGGCTTTGCGAGCTTCGCGCGACGCTTCGCGGCCGGCTGGAGCAATCGCCGCTGATGGATGCGTCCCGCTTTGCCCGGAATATGGAGGCGGCGTATCGGGCGATGTGGGGGAGATGGATCGGAGCGGCGCAAACACCGCTGCCGGACTCGCATGGCATCGAGTTGTACATCATGGAAGCCGCGGCGCGGCCGGCGAAGGTCAGGCCCCTGGTTCGCCAGGCATCGTGACAATGGTTACGTGCGATCAAAAAGATGAAAGCGGGATGCGGGCCGGGCTGTCTCGGCCGTTCCCGTATCACGGCCGTCCCGGCCATGTCTGTTTCATGCTCGTTTTCGTGGCTCGAAAAGCAGGGTATTTGTCGCTCCGCTCCAATGGCACGGGCGAGACGCCCGTGATACGGAAGTGTTGGAACGCTTATCAGAATCGGCGAACCGCGACTGGTGCGAGCGACTTCATTCGGCGCTGATTATCCGTTGATCGGTGTTGTAAACGACCATCGCTGAAGGCGTTTGCGTTCCTTTGACGGATTGCCCTCCGTATAATCGATCGCCCGGCCCACATCTTCCTCGCAATCCAGAAAACACGACCACGATTTGCGCGCCCAAGGCGTGGGAATGGATCCATCGCGATAGGGTTGGTTCGCAAACGGATGCAAACCTTCGGCAAGCAGTTGCCTGGTCGCCGCCCCTTTCAAAAGCGTCGCGATCTTTTCAATTGAGTAACGGTGGCGCGGGATGACCAGATGGGCATGACAGGGCATGATCGCACACGCGTGGATGATACAACCCGACCTCGCGACATAATTCGCAAATCCCCGAGCAACGGCTCGCGCCTGCACTCCGGAAAACTCCACCGGATTCCGCGCCAAGTGCTTCTTTGCTTCGAGTCGTAATTTCCAGTCATGCGGATCGCGCGCCAGTGAGCGCCGCTCGCGCGTTCGCGTTGCGGGCCCAAATTTTTGCAACTACCAAGCGCGTACGAAATCCGACCACGATCCGCGGGGATCATTGGGTAACCAGAATCCATAGGTGGTGATGATGAGGTGATATGCGAGTACGGGGCCCATGAATGGAGATATTATCTTGCGCGCCTCCAATGTGGAAACAATTTTCACGAAATTGCTACGTCATCTGCAAGCTGCAACCGATTCGCGCGTGCAAACGAAGAGTGGACCTTCGGTCCAACCGCTACGCAGCAACATTATTTATCCAAAACGACCATCGCAACGGTCGACCCTCGCAAGCATCGGTACCCGCTCGGTCTCGCTGACTTATTCGCGTAGCGCTTGGACCGAAGGTCCACTCTTCATGCTCCAAACTGCGAATTACTCCATATCTGACGCCCCGGGAAAATACGCGTAGCGCTTGGACCGAAGGTCCAGGCTTCGTCTCACGGAATGGGATTCGCTCAATGTCTCAAACACCGGGACTTATGCGTAGCGGTTGGACCGAAGGTCCACTCTTCGTCTCGCGAACCCCGAATCACTCCATGTCTGACGCACCGAAAAAACACCGCGTAGCGGTTGGACCGAAGGTCCACTCTTTGTCCACGAAGACAAAGCGATGAACCCGCACTCCAACCGCTACGCGGACTTTTCCAAACGACCAATTCTTCAGAAAACCGCGCCTACGCTCCCCGCGCCGGAAGCTCCACGTTCTTGATCTTCACGATGAACGGACGCGCTTTCAATCCGCTCAGCGCCGCTTCCGTCGGGAAGCTGTCGGTCTTGAGCACCATGAATGCCGTCGATGTTCCATCCGCGTTTTTCTCGCGGGAGATGACCATGTCTGCGATGTTCACTTTCGCGTCGCCGAAGGCGCTGCCGACGGTTCCGATGACGCCGGGCTGGTCCTTGTTGATGATCAGCACCATGTGCCCTTCGGGCACCATGTCCATCGCGAAGTTATCGACGCGCAAAACGCGCGGCAGGCCGTCGGCGTAAACGGTGCCGAGGATGCGGTGCGACTCGCCATTTGCGCCATCCACGCGCACGCCGACGATATCCCCAACCAGCCCTGACGGGGGCGCGGGCTCGGCAACCGTCACCAGGTCGATATTCCGGCTCTTGGCCAGGTGCTCGACATTAATGACATTCACCGGCGTATCGAGCGCGGGCTTGAGCAATTCCACCGCCGCCAGGCGAAGCAGCGTCGTCATCAGCTTTTGCGCCCGCGGGCCGCTGGCGCGAAGGGTGATTGCTTTGTAGCCGCCATCGGCCACGCCGGCCAGCAGCCCGCCAATGCGCCGGGCCAGATCGGCAAACGGGGCTTCATCGGGCGGAAGATCGAGCTTCACGCCGCCGGCGTTCACCGCGCCGCGGATTTCCCCGGTCGTGAGATAGGCCACGATCGCCTTGCATGCCTCCACGCTGACAGCCGTTTGCGCTTCATCCGTGCTTGCGCCCAAGTGCGGCGTCAGCACGGCGTTTTCCATCTTAATCAGTGGATGATCAGGCTTGATCGGCTCTGCCTGAAAAACGTCCAGCGCCGCCCCGGCGATCTTCTTTTCCTTCAGCGCCTCGGCCAGCGCCATTTCATCCACCACTTCGCCGCGGGCATCGTTGATGACCAGCAGATTCGGCCGGCACTTGTTGAACAGCCGATCGCGATTGAGCAGGTGCTTTGTTCCTTCGCCGCCGGGCACGTGGAAGGTGATGACGTCGATCTGGGAGAGAAATTCGTCGAAGTCGCGAATGAGCTTCACCTTGCCGTCGAGCGCGGTTGGCTGGCTGTAGAACGGGTCGAAACCCACCACATTCATCTCAAACGCCAGCGCCCGGCTGGCAACGGTCCGGCCAATTCGGCCCAGGCCCACGACGCCGAGTGTTTTGCCGGCGAGTTGGGTGCCCTGGTATTTGGACTTGTTCCATTTTTCCGGGCCGGAATGCACGTGCGTGTTGGCCGCGGGAATCTTGCGGGCGAGGCTCATCAACAATGCCCAGGCATGCTCGGCAGTCGAGAGCGTGGACGCCTCAGCGGTATTCATCACCAAAATGCCGGCGGAAGTGGCTGTCGGCAGGTGAATATTGTCAACACCAACCCCGGCGCGGGCGATCGCCTTCAGCTTCCCCGGCTTGGCCAGCACCTCGGCGGTTACTTTTGCGTTGCTGCGGACGATGAGGGCATCATATTCGCCGACGATGGGTGCAAGCTCGGCCGATTTCAGTCCGATCTTTTCGTCGAATTGGATGCCGGACTGTTTGAGGAAATCAAGACCTTCCTTGGCCAATTGGTCGGCCACGAGAATACGAAACGGCATGGCGGTTTTCCCTTCTGGGAATAGAGTATCGCCGCGGGCCTGGTCTCACAGTTGTAGCCGGCCCCGGCTTTGAGGGGGAAATGGTAAGACGGGGGCGGATGGTGTGCAAGAAGGGGCGCGATCGAGCGGCGTGGTCGAAGCGGATTTTTTAGAAGGTAAAAATTGCGTGACGCATCAATTCGGCGTCATTTCGCGGATCTCGCCGGCGTGCCAGGTGCTTAGCGCCAGCATACCCCCATCGGGCGAAAACGCGACATGATTCGCATATTCCGTTACATACCGCCCTTTGATCGACTTCTGGTCAAAGACGACGAACGCGTCAATGGAGGGGATATATTGTTTGGACTTGAAATCAGTTGAAACAATCGCCGCGAAGAGATTTCCCGCGGGACTCGGAACCACGAGTTTCACGCGGATTGTGGTTCCCTTTTCCGCCTTCCCCAGTCTCATGCGATGCACAATCTTTCCATTGGAGAGATTCAAAAGGATCGCTTCATCGGCTGCCCACGTCATCGCATGCTTCATGTCCACGGGCACTAGCCGTTCACAATCGGGCGGAAGCAACCATTTTTCATTCGCCGCGCCGTTTTCCCATTCGACGTGATGTACGCCGACACCGCGTTCGAGCACGGACATTCCAATCGCGCCTGCGGTCCGATACCAGACATCGTGAACCATCCAGCCGCGAAGGGCGATGGTGTCGATTACCTTGCCGTCGCTTGCCGACCATCGGCCGATATTTCCGTTCCAATTCCCCGCGACCAGTTCTCTGCCGTCTGGCGAAAACGCGACGCCATACCCTTCAGCGCCAGTTGCGATTTCCGCAACGCGGCTGCCGCTGTCGGCGTCAAAAAGCCAAATGCGGCCGCTGGTGTCTAAGTTCGCGATCCGATGTCCGTCTGGTGACCACGCAACATTGGAACAGTTCGACCGCTTTTCCAGTTCCATTGCCAGGTTTCGGGCCGGCAGGTCCCAAATGCGGCCCCGCGCTGTCGCGACCCGCTTTCCATCCGGCGACCACGCGGATTCAAATGAATCCCGCTTTAACGGCATAACCAGCCGTCCCAGTTCGTTCACATCAGCCGGCGATTTCTTCTGAGCCATGGCGTCTCCCATTGATCGCGGCAACGTCCGAGCAGGACAGTCTCGCTACAGACGATATCAGCCGGACTTGGTCTTTGCGAATTTTCCGATGACCCAATCTTGCAATTCGAATTCTTGCGATAGTCTGACAAGATCATTCGTTGGGTCGCGATCGCCAATTCAAAGTCCCACTAACCACCTCATTCGCATTGAAAATTAGTCTGTTTCACGCAATGATTTCGCTGGGCGTATGTTCAAGTATTTCGCACGCCTTCACGAGAAATACGACTTGCCGATATTTCCGGTGGTGATTTTCTCATATGACAAGCCACGCCGGGCCGAGCCGGATCGATATCAGGTTGCATTCCCCGGCTTCCGGGTGCTCGATTTCGCGTTCCGCACGATTCAATTGAACCGGCTGAACTGGCGCGATTTTCTTCGCAATCCGAATCCGGTCGCCAGTGCATTGATGGCAAAAATGAATATTGCGAAGGAAGACCGCCCGCGCGTTAAGTTAGAATACCTGCGAATGTTGGCGACGCTGAAACTGGATAAGGCACGCAGCACCCTGATTTCGGCGTTCATGGAAGGTTACCTGAAGCTGACATCTGCCGAGGCGGTTGTATATAATCGCGAGTTGGAAGCAATTAGACCTAAAGAGCGTTAGGCTGTTATGCAATTGACGAATGAATGGATTGAACAAGGGAAGGTTGAAGGGCGACAGAAGTTTGCCCTTGAGGTATTGCGTCATCGGGTTGGAGCGGTTCCGGCTGATATTTCAAAAAAACTGGAAAAATTATCGGATACCGCCATGACGGCGTTTGCGGAAGCGATTTTCGAATTTCAAGACCTTGACGACGCGCGACGATGGTTTGCGAGCGCTCAACGGAAAGGAAAATGAGATTTAAAACTCAGCCATAACCATGTGAGGGCGCGATGCAATTGACGAATGAATGGATTGAGCAAGGAAAGGTTGAAGGGCGACAGGAAGGACGCCAGGAAGGACGTCAGGAAGGACGCCAAGTGGGACGTCATGTAGGCCGTGTTGAAGGCAGCATTCAGGGGCGTCGGGAGCTTGTCCTGCGCCTTCTTCGCCGCCGATTCAGTTCACTACCTGCGACGTTAATCAAACAGATCGGCGCGCTTTCAGACCCCCAACTTGATGCATTGGGCGAGGCATTATTGGATTTCAAAAATATCGCCGATGCGCGAACGTGGTTGCGCGAACAATTGACGGCGCACTAAATTTAGAGCGTTTTTCAGGTTGATCGAGCGGGCAAGCGGGCAATCGTCATCCTGAGGTACTCCGAAGGATCTTGCTCGCCTTCGCGCACCGACCAGATCCTTCGGAGTACCTCAGGATGACGCTCGCGCGAACGCCCCACCAACCTGAGAAACGCTATTAGAGGCTGTTTCCGTCTCACTTCACCGCATCGTGCCCATGTCCGGCATCCCCGCCATCTCCGGGCGCAGGCGATTGGCGTAATATTCCACCAGTTCGCTGATCAGTTTCTTTTCCGCGGCGGTCATGTCAGCATAGGCCAAGCCGACCGGCGGGCCGGGGTTGGGCTTGCGCAGGTTGCTGGTGATGATTTCGCCGGGAACATGCACGAAGGGATTCCTGGGATCGGTGTATTCGAAGTTGACCTTTTTCTTCTGCTCTTCGGTCAGGAGCTTCATCATCTCAAATCCGGCATCGTCTTCGCGCGCGAGAACGCGCAACCCTTTTCGCGGGCCTTCGCGCACCTCGGCGGGATTTGAGCCGAAAAATACCGGGCCGCCTACCACGGTTTTCCCGCCGACAATCGTGAAATTAAGCGAGAGATGATGCCCTTCGACGCGCCATCCCCAGGTGGCTTTTTCACCGGGCGTGCCGAAGATCGTGAAGGAATAATTCTCCGGATCGCGGTATGGCGTCTTGGGCGGCCCAGGCTCCATTTCCTTGAGAATCTCGTCGAGGCTCATAATCGTCTCGGCCTGCATGAACCCGCGCGTCGAAAGCCCGCTGGACAGAAACGCAACGGCCAGCGCCCGCTGGGCCGAATTCATATCCTTGTATGCCAGCCCTTTTCGCACGCGCGGGATGAAATGCCAGTCAAAGCGATTGTCATCGTTAAACTCGAATCGCGCCTTGGCTTGTTCGTCGGGCGAGAGAGATGCCCACCAGTTTTGCGCCGCCCAAACCATTTCGTGTGCCGCATGCCCCATTTCGGAAGTGGTTTGCGGCGCTGGCAAAGTGGTTTTTGGCCTGACGCCATCATCGGCCCGCAAAGCCGCGAGCGTGACCAGCACCGCGCCCCCAAGATAAACCGACGCCAACGCCAAACGTGCTTTTTTCGACTGAGACATGGCGATTTGTTCCTTCCTGCGGCGGATGATAACCGGGAAAAGCCGCTCGATGGAAGGCCCGATAATGAGTGACAAATGACAAATGACAAACGACAACAAAAATGCGTTCGTCATTCGGATTCCGATTTTCCCCGTCTCCGTACATCCCGTCTCCGGCACCTTGCCGATACAATCCAGAACATGACCCGGTACTGGGATAATGCACGTTGGCGGAGGATTCTGATGCAGGCGACGCTGTGCGCTAGCCTGGGCGTTACTGTAATACTGGCATGGTGGCTCGGACGAATCCATGCCGCCAATCTCGAAGTCAAGCTCGATGGCCCGCAGACATGGGTCAATAGCGTGTTGAAACTGGACGTCCGGCCGCCGGTTAATTGGAAAATCGAGATCTATCCGCCCGAGGACAATACCGCCGAGGCGAAGCTGACCGAAGAAAAGGCGCGCTATGGCTCGCAACGACTGATTGATATTTTCCTTGAGGGCCTCTCCCCTGACGAGCCGCTGCCCGATGCCGAACAGCAGCTTAACCACGTCATGGGCAATCGCCCGACCGGCGTGGTCGAAAAGATCGAGATGATGGGGCACTCCGGGATTCTTAAGGAATACCCCCCGGTGGTTCCCGACCCCGCGGCGGGCGGACGGGGGCTTCGGGCGATTGTCTGCGCCTTTGTCGTGGTTCCCGGCCAGCGCCCGGCGTTGGTGCAGGTCCGCATGATAGGTCCTTTCACCTTCACATCCACGGATATCGCTGTGTTACGAACCGTGGCGCAATCGCTTCAGGCATCAGATCCGTTACACCCTGCCCCGCCGCTGACGGATACGCTCGTCAAGCCGCAGCAAGTCAAACCTACGCACCGTCAACCGGGCAAAAGTCAGAGTGATGACTCTGATGACTGAAATGAAGCAAACCTCCTGGCCCCGCCCGCCGTATCGAGTTTTGTCGATTTTCCCCCCGCCCCACGGCACAATGTCAGGAAATCAGGTATGATTCGCTCAGGCGGAGGCGGCGCATCGCGGACGATATGGCAGTGGGCTGGACACTCGGGCGATAAACTTCCCCTGCTCTCACCTGCGGATTCTTGCAACGAGGATATTGATGAAACAGCACAGGTTGGTCATGGCGTGTTCGGCGGTGTTGACCCTGCCGCTGGCGTGGGCTGCTTTTTCGACCACGGCGGCGTTGGCGCAGCAAGCGCCGGCGGTTCCGCCGCCTCTCGTTCAGCCGCCGGCCGATGCGCCGCTCGTACCCTCCGC
This sequence comes from Tepidisphaeraceae bacterium, assembly GCA_035695715.1. GTDB lineage: Bacteria > Planctomycetota > Phycisphaerae > Tepidisphaerales > Tepidisphaeraceae > RYN-428. The sequence continues at coordinate 8,079 of DASRRM010000028.1, read as the reverse complement.
CTCTGCCGAGGGCACGATTACCGAGGTGGCCCCGACCGACGAATTGCCGCTGGGCCGTCCTTACGAGAGCCTTTCGGTTGGACTTTCATTCCGTCCCCCGGCCTCGTGCAAACTTTCTTCGGACATGGGTACCTCGACTTACATCGCCGAGTGGGCGGATACCGATCGTGACTGGACGCTGAAGCTCGGAAGGATGATCGTTGACCATTCGGCGCCGCTGGTCACCACCAAGGACAAATTCGACGACAAGGAAATCGAAGGCATCCTCGACAAAACCGTCAAGAACCTCAAAGCCTCACTGCCTGGCAGCCAGCTTTTGCGGAATGATGTAACCAACACCCGCGGAAACGTGCGGCGCGATTCCGGAAAATCCATCGCGCAAGACAACGTCGGGCTGATCGCCATCCGCTATTCCTTTGAAGGCCATCACAAGCTTTCCCAGGAGGCGATCATCCAATCGAGCGATGGGGTTTATTATCTTCTTACCCTGACCTCGCCCGGCGATAAGGCCGCCCTCGATAATCCAACTCCCAACGCGCCGGCCGACCCAAACGAGGTGCTCGCCGTCAACACGTTCAACCAGATGATTGACTCAATCAAGCTGATTGATCGCAAGGCGATATACGAAGACCAGGTCGAACGGTTGTCGCACAGCCGTCTGGTAGTCGTAAATTGGACGCCCGAGAAGCTCCATCGCGTCATTCTGAACGAGCAGTGGATGCGGATTATGAAGGATGGGAAGGACGTCGGCTACAGCTACATCACCGAAGACCAGGCCGGCGGAATTCCCCGCCCGCTGAAGCGCCAGGAGCTTATCAACGCCGAGAAGAGTCATGACAACGGGGCAGAACAGCGCCTGGCGCCGCACGGGGATGGAATCCTGATCGGCGTGCGCGCGTCAACAACGATGACCGGCATCCGCTCCGACAAGACCAAAGGCCCGATTCAAATTGACAGCTCATTCTGGGGGTACACCAGCGCCGACCGCAAGCACGAGGACTTCTCGCGGGTTGTCGTCACCGACGATCACATCGCGCCCAAAAAGGGTTATGTGCAGGAGTTCGGCATGAGCGACAAGCGCGACCGCCGGGTCTATGAACGCCCGCAGCAAGACCCCAACGCCGATGCCAACGCCATCAGCGTGCCGGCCGACCGAAACAACGGCATTCTGGTCTTCAAGGAAGACTGGGAGCTGAATGTGAACCTCGCGAGCAATTCAGGAAATGCCGCACCGGTCATCCGCAAGTTGCCGCCCTGGTATGTGTCTCAAGCGCTGGCGCACCTGCTTCCGCGGCTTTTGCCGCTGGATCGTCCGCAGAAGTATTTGTTCGCCGTGTACGTGAGCGATTCGCAGCAGGTGGTGATGCGCTATATGGACGTGTTGCCGGAACAGATAGTCGTATTCAACGGCCAGCAGATGCGTGCAATTCCAATTAAGGACCGCCTGGGCCTGGAAGGCGCAGTGACGATGCATTACATGAGCATCGAGGGCAATTACCTGGGCAGCGAAAACCGGGAACAGAAGCTGGTGCTGATTCCCACCAACGACGCCACCATCCGCCAGATTTGGAGCCAGGCCAACCTCACCCGCCCCGACGGCGTGGAACGCGGCGCGCCCGCCGATGCGCGGCGATGACGCACCAACGCGTGACGTTGAAATCGTCAAAATCAGCGTCCGGGAAACCCTGGAATGTGGGACAGTTTGGAGCAGTTGCGGAATGATGGAGAAAATGTGAATCGCCCCTTGACGATGGTATACTCCAATGTGGTTCATCCTCAAACGGAGCCCACATGCGAACAATCACATGCGGCGTGGTCATATTGAATCTCACGCTGCTCGGCATCGTTAGCCAAATCGAGGCAGCACCACCTACTCCCGAAGAGAAGTCGGCGTTCAATTGGTTCGACGGCATGGGCTTTCCAAAGATCCAGGGAACCCAATGGGTTCGCGTCGCGACCGGCCAATGGAGCCAGAGCGGCAATAAGCCACGCGAAAATGGCTATGTGGATGGTTTTCTGCTGAGTGTCACCGGCGATCGCTTTACCGTATTCACGACCGAAGCCTCAACAGTTACGTTCGTCAAGACGGGCAAAGCGGTTTCGGATTATGAGCGCGTGGACTACGAGCCACGCAATTTGGAGCAAGACGCCAAGCTGAAGCTCGATGCACTGCGAAATCCGCCGGATGACGCACAAGATCGGTCGATGCGCCGCTTTGGAAGCCGTTTGCCGGAACAGGCGGAGGTTTTCATCCTGGCGCGGGCGTGTGCAGCAAACGGTTTGGACGACCTGGCCCACGATCTGTGCGGTCAGGCAGAAGCAATGGGCGGACCTGGCAACGGCGGCAATGAAATTCCGTTTCGCAAAAGGATATCCGATGACTTCGCTTACGCGGCGATCTGGAAGGCCTTCGTTGATTTCGAAGACCCGAAAATCTCCCGCGCGCAGCTTTTGAAAACATTCCAGGAATTTGTCGCCCATTTCCCTGACGGCGAGTTTACCGCCCGGGCGAAGGAAGCCGCGGGCATTCTTCAGGAAATGGTAAAGGAGGACGAATCCCACGCAAAAGCGACGACCCGCCCGGCCGGGCAAATGCCGATGGGAGACCGAGTGGCCGAGCTGATTTTCGAGCTTCGCGACCAAAATGGACACCAGTGGTCGCAGCCGGGCGCGTGCGACATATTCAATGATGATCGCGGAGAAAAAAGCCCCGCCGCCCAATTGGTGGCGATCGGCTTCGACGCCGTGCCACAACTCATCGCCGCCATGGACGATCAACGATTTACCCGTTGCGTCGGATACCATCGGGATTTCTATTTTTCGCACTTTGTGCTGCGCGCCGGCGACTGCGCGGAAACGATTCTTTCCGAGATTGCCTGCCGCCCGTTTTATATCAGCGAATCAACCAGCGGCGCGATGTTGAAGGACGGAAAGGCCGACAACGCAAAACACCAGGCGCAACAATGGTGGGAGCAAGTCCAGAAAAAAGGTGAAAAGCAGGTGTTGGTGGAGGCAGTGGCATCAGGAGACGACACGACTGCGGCACAGGCTGAGCGGCTCGTGAAAAAGTACCCAGACGCAGCATTGGACGCCATCGCGCAGGGTGTCGAGAAAACCAAGTCGGATTGGCTTGGGGTGCGCCTTGTCGAAGCCAGCGGCGAGTTGAAGGGCGATTCTGCGTTGCCGTTCCTCACGCATCAACTGACAAACGGCGCATCAATCGATGTTCGCGTGGCGGCGGCGACCATCCTCCGCGCCCGGGGCAAGAGTATTGCAACCGGCGAGATGATCAACGAGTGGATTAAACGAAGCAAGGCGGTCGAGGGCCGCGACACCATCGCCCCCGAATCGCTTCTCGAGTTTCTGACCTCCAGCAATGATCTCGCCGCGATTCATGCGTTGAAGGACCAGATTGGAGTCTGGCCGGTGTCCTCCCGGCTGGCGATCGTCGAATCCCTGGGCCGTTCGGAAAACTTCATGGCGGTATCAAGTGGGTCCGGCCCGAACTTGTCCGCGGCAGTGGCTGTAAAACGATCGCAAGCGACGTTGGATGCGATAGAGGACCTCTTGATTGCAGAGTTGGATGACACCGAAGAGCGGGTGGGCATGTCCGGCAGTATTGGAGACGATTCTTTCTCCGACCCGCGCGTCTGCGACATGGCGGCCCATTCCCTGGCGGCGCGATGGGATAAGTTGTACACCTTCAAGTGGTCGCTGCCGTTGCCTGAGCGCGACCGTCAGCGTCTTGCGATTCAAAACACATGGCGTAAACGTCACAACCTTCCTCCGCTTCAACTTCGGCAATCGAGGAAGATTGATCCTGTCGCCGCGGAGAAGATTGACCCATTGCTTCAATTGCTTGCCGCGCCGGCAGGGGATGTACGCGAAAAGGCGGCGGCGGATATCGAAGCATTGGGATTGGGGACGCTTGGGGCTGTCCGAAAAGCGATCGCAACGCTTCCCGCAAGCGACCCTCGGAAAGCGGCCCTCGACTTGCTGGCACGGCGCCTGAGCTGCCATGTCGAGCAAATAACCATCCTGCCGGAGCAATTCCACCCGGAGGGGGATCTCAAGGTTGCCATTGATGCCCTGAAGGAAAAAGCGTTGACGGACGAATCGTTCATCGGCGTTGCGATCGCGTTTGCCAAAAATCAACCGGCGGGTGTTCGTGGAATGCGGCTCCAAGCGACGCGAGGCGATGATTTGACGGGCTTTGAGATTCGCGTGCAAATGCTCCCGGGAAAATTCGACACCAAATCGCAGTGGTACACCGACGAACGTGTCATCGCCGGGAGTGACGCTCTGTACGAATCATCCGGCGGTTCCTCATTTGAGTACCGGACAACACGGGATGGGTGGGACAATTTGGCCGGCCCCTTGACCAAGGCGCTGGGCAGTCCCCCGGAAATGGCATTGGAAGTTACCGCCGCGCTCGAGCACCACTAACTGGAAATTGCTCAAACAAGCGCAAACTAAATGAACCTTGCGCGATTCGTGTAGGGTCCGCACCGAGCTTGAGAATTTTTTCGTGGCACGGGCGGCCCGCGCGGCCGCCCGCGCGGCCCGCCCGTGTTTTTGGTCCAAAAAACCATGGGCGAGCCGCCCATGCCACGAAATCTTCTCAAGCTCGGTGCCGACCCTACGAAGATTTGAAGCGCCTAATCGCGCAAGGCCATTTATTAAAACGTTCGTCCCGCTTCCGGTGCAGGGAACTTGACAGGCGGCATCCGTCATTCCCGGCGCGAAACCTACAAATGCCCCCGTCACATCGCGATCGTCACAATCACCGTCCGTCGGCGGGGGCGGGTGTCGAAGTCGATCAGCACCACCTGCTGATATTCCCCCGTCAGCAATCGGCCGTTGTCAAACGGCACGGTCAGGCTGGGTCCTATCATCGCGGCGCGAATGTGACTGTGCCCGTTGTCGTCATTCCACGTGGCTTCGTGCTCGTAGCGCGCATCATCCGGCATTAAGCGCTGCAGCATGTTGGGAAGATCGTGCTTGATCAACCCCGTCTCATATTCAAGCGTCGTCAGGGCGGCGGTGCTGCCGACGACGAACAGGTGCATCAAGCCCATTCCCTTCACATCCCGAAGCCTGGCGGTCAGTTCAGGATGGAGGTTGATGGTGTCGTTGTTGCCGTCGGTATCGACCTGAAGTGTGAATCGCTGCATGGAACTCCACAAAAAAGCCGGGGGCGGCTCCTAACATTGCCGCGTCAGTTAAGTAATACGCGCAGGACCTGCAATTGACGGAAAAGATGCCCGGTAGCCGCACTGATTATTATCTTCCCGGCGAGGAATGCCTTGATTACGCCGGCCTGCGCGCGCTTCAACGGCAGAAGTTGTCGGCAATGCTCGGGGAAGTTTTGTCAGGCAACAGATTCTACCGTGACAAATTCGCCGGCGTCCAATTTGACGCGATCAATGATCCCATCAACATTCTTCCATTGACAACCCGCACCGAATTGGAAGCCGACCAATCGGCTTATCCGCCATTCGGACGCAACCTCACGTATCCCATCGACCAATATTGCCGGTTTCATCAGACCTCCGGGACCGGCGGGCACGCGATGCGCTGGCTGGACACCGGCGAAAGCTGGGCGTGGTTTCGCAAGATCTGGGGAATCATTTTCACCTCCGCCGGCGTCGGGCGAGGCGATCGAATTCTATATGCGTTTTCCTTCGGCCCGTTTGTCGGGTTCTGGGGTGCGTTTGAAGGGGCATCGGCAGTCGGCGCGCTCTGCCTGCCGGGCGGCGGTCTGCCGACCAGCGCACGACTGAAGATGCTGCTGGAAAACCAGGCGACTGTCGTTTGCTGTACCCCGACCTATGCCCTTCACATGGCCGAGGCGGCGGCAGCCGAAGGAATCGATTTAACGCGGTCATCGGTCAAATCGATCATCGTTGCCGGCGAGCCGGGCGGCAGCATTCCCGCCACGCGGCAGCGCATCGAATCGGCCTGGGGCGCACGCGTCGTCGACCATACTGGCATGACCGAAATGGGCCCGGTCACCTTCGAATGCGCCAGTCGCCGGGGCCAGGGCGTTCACGTCATCGAAAGCGAGTTCATCGCCGAGGTGATGGATCCCGTAACGACCACTCCCATTCCCGACGGCCAACTCGGCGAACTGGTGCTGACCAACCTTGGCCGCTGGGGAAGCCCGCTGATCCGCTACCGCACCGGCGATCAGGTGCGCCTGACCCGCGGCTTATGCGAATGCGGCCGATCCTACGCATTTCTGGAAGGCGGCATCGTGGGCCGCACGGATGAGATGTTCATCGTTCGCGGCAACAACGTTTTCCCGACGGCAGTCGAAGCGGTGATCCGCCGATTCGTTGAGGTTGCCGAGTTCCGCTGCACGATTTTGGAAGATGGCGCATTAACGCAGGTGCGCGTGGAGGTGGAACCAGCGCCGGCTTGCGTCGACGACAAATCACTGGCGCATCGCGTCGGAAATGCATTGCAGGAAGCGCTGCATTTTCGGGCGGAAGTGGCGTTGGTGGAAGCGGGAAAGCTGCCGAGGTTTGAATTGAAGGGACGGCGGTTTGTGCGGGTGAAAGACTCTTCGAGTTGATTTTTTCGTCACCGTGGCGACCCAGGTCGCCCGAACGCAACCAGTGCAATTCTCTCGCCCGTCTCGCAAATCTCTCTGCTAGTAGACGCCGGTTCTGAGGTACTCCAAAGAGCCGGGTCACTACCGGGATAGACCCGGCTCTTCGGAGTACCTCAGCTCAGAACCGGCGTATTTCGGGAGCTGAATCAGGAGTCTAGAGAAAATCTGCGTGGGCTCTTTTCGGGCGGACTCTACGCACAAAACATCGAAACGACATGAGAATTCGCCGGCTCTTTACCTTTCTGTCACTCGCTTCGCTTGCCACGTGCGCCACTCTGTGCGTTTCATGGGCGGGTTCAATGTCAGCATCAAACGGCCCGACGTTTGGCCTACCATTTCAGCCCACTACCTTTTTTTATATCTCCGATGGGACTATCGGGATAGTCAGACTTGATATGATTCGGTTGGTACCGGGGCATTTCATGAGTCCCCGCCATCTGTCCCCAAATCGCCCGCAACCGACGCGCGGCGGCTCGCTTGCCGGATTCAAATTCTACACTGAAGTCCTGCCTGATTGTCGCGAATTCAGAGTGGCGATTCCGGCGTGGGCAATGATTATTGGCTCCCTCGCATTGGCGGCGTTATTTTGGTTCAGACGACCGCCGATTCAGCCGTGCAACGCCGTCCTGTGCCGTGCGTGCGGCTACGACCTTCGCGCCACACTGGCAAGATGCCCCGAATGCGGAACGGCGGCAAACGAGGCCGGAGCGAATTGGCGCTGACCGGCCTCGTGCGCTGGGGTCGCCCTTTGATCCGCTACCCCATCGACAGCTGACCCCGGAATAAAGCGCCCACCTTCATCGGACATGCATTTTTCCGTCTCATTTCCTCATTGCGGCAGACGCTTTGCAGCCTCAGAAAATGAAATCGGTTTTTATTCCACCAAGGAGGCCTCATGGCCACTCATACTTCCGTTCCCGCCCCCATACACGATAATACCATCGGTGGATTGGCAATTGCCGCGATCGGTATCGGACTTTTCGCGATTGTCCTCTGTTGGTTTCCGTTTTTGGGCGTACTGGCAATTCCTATTGCAGTGATCGCCTTAATCATTGCTCTCATCGGGTTTTTCATCGCAAGGGCGCGAGGCGGGGTCGCCACGATGCTGCCGATTGTGGCCGTCAGCGTTGCCGTGCTGGCCGTCATCATTACATTTTTCTGCCTCGGCGGATCCTTCCACGGCATGAGGCAGGGGTTGCAGCATCCCGCCGGACAATCAATGCCGTCGGCGGCGAAATGAGCCGGTCCTTGCGGCTGATAGACAGCACACTCTTTGCGGGTGAAATCCGTCACTCGGATACGCCTTTAGCAAGTTAACGCTGGCTACGATATAATTCCCCCATGCAGAATACCTTCACAGCCGTGTTCGAGGCCGATGGAGATGGATGGATTGCTTACGTTGAGGAACTGCCAGGCGCCAACACCCAGGGCGATACCCTGGACGAGGCGCGTGAAAACTTGAA
>DASRRM010000027.1:0-24972 GCA_035695715.1 Tepidisphaeraceae bacterium | reverse complement strand
CCATACGCGGATTGCCCGGCTTTCGAGCCAGGACCTGATTCCGCTTCTTTTGAGGCATCCCCGCTTTTATTGCCAGTGTCGACCCGTGACCTATAGCCGACTGTTTGCGCTCTTTGCGCCTTTGCGGTTACGAAAGTCGTCGCGCGGCGCGAGAATATCGCCCCCGAGCAATACAGTTCGCTCATTCGACCAATCAATGCGGCGTGTTGTTGCTGGAACTCTCCCGTATCACGACAGTCTCGGCCGTGCCGGCTCATTTCGCCCCAGAATTCCCTGCCAAAAACAAATGCCCATCATCCGAAAGCAGCAGCAGATCATCCGGCAAATTTCCGCCCTTGCTTATCGCGGCACGCACGTGAATACTGCTCAGCGAAGCCGGGATGACTTTCAGCACGGCGGCGTTCAGATCTGCCCCGGCATCGGAATCGGGCAGATATGTGCCAAACCCGCGGTTGATCAGGATCATGTTCGCGCCGTCGGCAGTAAGGAGCAGGTCGGGACGGTGGTCGCCGTTGATATCAATCGGGGTGGCGAGGGCATTTTTCAATCCGCCGGACAATCCCTTGGTTCTGGCAAGCGTGTCGCCGGTCAGACGGGTGAAATCGGCCGAGCCTTCGCCGGTGACGGGAAACAATGTGATGGCTTTTTCCTGCACGAGGACCAGCCCCGGGCCTTCGCCGGAGAAATTCCCGAAGGCGGCTGACTGGACGGGATCGGAGGCAATGGCCGGCTTGCGATCGACCGCTTTGGGCCAGGCGCTTGCAGTCTGGCCGTCATTTTTGAAAACCAGCAGGCGGCCGTCGCTGAGAAAAAGCGCGGCGTCATTTTTCTTCCCGCCGGTGAAGTCCGCCAGCGCCGCCGCCAGAACTTTGCCGCCGTTTTCCAGCTTGATCGCGCCTGGGGCGGCGGTCAATCTCTGGCCATCGTTCACATAGACGACGCCATCGACAAGCAGGCTGGTTTTCCCGTTGCCGGAAACATCGCCGGCGGCGATGCATGAACCCGTCGCGCCTTTCAATCCCCATTTTTCCGTTGCATCGGTAAAACCGTCGGCGGTTGCCAGGAAAAGTCGCACGCCCGTTGGCGTGGCGATGATGACATCAGGTTTGCCGTCGCCGTTGATGTCGGCGCTGACGAGAGATGTCGGCCCGGCAACGTCCAGCCTGGCGATTTCTTTCACGCCACCAGTGAATAATTTGCCTTCAAAATTGTCGAGCAGGGTCGATTTGCCACCCTTGAATTCGCGCAGCGCGCTGGCAAACGCGGCGGTCGTGCCCGGAAAAGTTTTCCCGGCTGAATTGTTATCGATCTGCGTGATCTTCCAGATCGGCGGATTTGCCTCACCCTTGCGAACGGCGTTCAGCCAGGTGTCGGCCATGTGAACCGAGGCCTTGTCGCCGGCCAGCAACACCACCTCCTGCCCCACGGCAATCTTCTTCATGAACTGCGGCGTGTTGGAAAACTGCAACCGGAACTTGGCGGGCGACGCGTCATCTTTCAGCCGCTCGACGGTCGTCACCTCGGCAACGAGATGATCGGGATCAAGCGCCGCGACTTTCCCAATGATGACGCTATCTGAAACAGCAAACCGGCTGGATACGGGTTGAGCAATCTTAAAGACCGCAAACGCCCTCGGCGCTGGAAGCGCCATTGTGAGCGAGAGGAAGATGAGGGGGACGAACGGATTTCTGAATTTCATGGGATCTCCTTCCAACCTCACGCCAGCCGAAGTATCGCCCGCAGCACAAAAAGCGTCGGCAAATAGGCCAGGATATACAATATCAGCCAACCGGCGGGCATGAAGCGCGGCTTCTCCAACCGCTCCAGCGGTTTCCAGAAGACCGGCTTTTCCTTTGCATATTCCACGTAGCCGATCTTCAACGCCTTGATCGGCGAGGGCTTTGGGCCATCGACTTCAGTCGGGGACGGCGGGTACGCATCACCCAGAACAGCATATGCCCGCACCGGCGGCTTATCGCCAACCCGCACATCGATGGGAAACCGCCCGCCCTGCCCCGCCGGCGCGCGAATCTGCCAGGTGATTCCCTGCGGCGGAATTCCGTCGTGAAGATACGCCTGCAAATCAGCCGCCTGCCGCTCGCGCGCTTCGCGAATCGGATCAGGGGCGATGGCAAGCTCCCAGGGTCCCTTCTCATCAGCAACCGGCTGCTGCAATAGCCGCAATGTGCGATTCAACGTTTCGCGGATCGGTGGCAGCGTCCTGGCGGCGGGGGTGGATTCATCAAGCACAAGAGGCGCGGGAACCGAAATGGTCACCGGATCGGTCAGCTCGCCATCGACTGTCGCCACCAATTGCACCGCCGATCCCGGGCCGGCGTTCCATTTCGATGTTTCCACGCGCTCGGTGAACCAGGTGAAGGTCATGACCATCGGCCCAAGCAAAATGCCGATCGGCGCCATCGCCGCGGCCAGCGTGCGCCATTGCACGGGCGCGGCCAGTCGCGTCATGACCAGCCGCCGCGGGGAATCCTTCGGCAGAGTTTCGGCCTCGGCATTGAGCGCCGCCGCCCGGCGCTTGGCTTCCAGAAGCCGGGGATTATCGGTGATAAGCTTTTGCAAAATGAGCGTCAGGGCCGCAAGCCCCGCCGCCACGATTGCCACCACCGCCGGCTTTCCCAGATGCCGGGCGATGGGCCATAAGAATAGATCGAGAAACGACAGCGACGGCTGATAGACCCAGGTATCGGGCGTTAAAAATACCGCCGCGAGATAAACCGCCCAGATGATGGCGGTGATGTTGCGGATTTTCGCCGCCAGCCGGTCCTTCCGCCCGGCGGGCGGGGGAATCAGGGCATGGGGGATATGCACATCATCCGGGTCAACTGCTTTTTCCAGAATTGCAATTGATGCATCGTCCGCCGCCCGGCTGACCAGGCCGCGCTGGCCGTCGACGCGGATCTCTTCACCCTCGGCGAACAGGCGCGTGGCTTCGGGCAGAACGACGGCGGGCAATCCCATCTCGCGCGCCACCACCGCGCCGTGGGAAAGCGTTCCGCCGCATTCAAGCACCAGGCCTGCCGCATTTACAAAGAGCGGCGTCCAGGATGGATCGGTGCTGGGGCAGACCAGGATATAGCCGCTGCCCATCTCGCCGGCCTCGGTGGGCGATTTGCGAATGCGCGCCGGGCCGGCGGCCTGCCCCGAAGAAACGGCAAACGCCTGGTAACCGCCGACTGTGGTGATTTCCGGCGGCTCGCCGAGTGTATCGACGGCTTTCTCGTCGATGACGCGGGGGAGTGTGAGCCGGGCCTCGGCGCGCCAGGTCTTTTTTCGCTGCTCGATGAGATGATTCGGCGCGAATCCCACGCGAATGGAATCGAAAACATCCTCACGGGTGAGATAAAAAATATCGTCTCCCACTTCCAGGCGCCGCCCGGCTTCCAGCGCCATGTCGCGCAGGAGGTCGTAGCCGAGCATGAGGAAATCCTTGCCATCCTCGCGGAAGGCGACATATCGGCGGACGAGATCGATCCGCCGGTTGAATTCAGCGCGATCGCGCGCCGCGAGCCGTTGCCGCAGCGCGTCGATTCGCCGATTCACTTCCTCGCCGTGCGCGCGATGGCGCTGCAAAGGCCCGTCACCGGCGGCAAGACGCCTGGCCATCTCCATGGCATCATCCGGTGTTTCGCGCCAGCGCCTTGCGGCCAGGTCAAATTCCCCGGCAGCGCGATGGCCGTGATCGGCGATCCATTTTTCCAACGGACGCGCGTTCTTGCCGACTTCGTAAAGCTCGGAATCGGCAACGACAGTGCGATTGGCCGGGCCGCCGGCGGAAATAAGCTGCGAAAGATCATCGGGATCCTCCTGCCAGAAATTCTCCGCCAGGAAGGTGCGAAGCTCGCCCAGTGCCATGCCGCTGATCAGGCTCGGCAGAAGTGATTGCGGCGCGAATTCGTCGAGAATGCGCACTTCCCGCTGCCGCCAGAGGTCGAGCAGTTCATCCGTTGATAGAGTCGACAAGTCGCGTTTTTTCTCGCCGGCGCACCAATCGACAAACGCTGGGAAAATTTCGCCATTGAGCTTCTGATCCAGGTCGATCGACAGTTTTTGCAGCTCGGCGTTCACCCTTCCCAGCCGCCGGGCGGCACTCATGGTGGCGGTGAAGCTGCCGCGCGGCAATGTCGGCGGCGTTTGCGATGCATCGGGGCTGCGCTTGAGTTCCTCGAGGTCGTAGGCGAAGGGAAAATTCTCGAAGAACATTTCCGCAGCGCGCGAGGCATCCATGTAAATGCGCCCGCCCACCAGATCGAGAAATCCATCGCGCTCAACAGCCGGCGACGGGGAAAAACCAACCTGCCGATACATTGCCCCAAAGCCGCCCGCCCCGGACATAAATCGGCTGATGATGCTCCAGGTCAGCGGGGTGGGATGCGCCAGCGTCTCGGCAAGATTATGCAATGCCCACGGGCCGCGGCCTTCCTTCAATTGGTCCCGAAGCTGCTGCCGGGCGCTGCGCAATACGTCCTCATACGCCTCGGCCTCGTCCATCGTGGTGATCGGCCGCGATTGCAGAAGATAAAGCTCACCGGCATGGATGGCCCATTCGATGTCCTGCGGCGCGCCGAAATGCTCGGCGACGCTGCGCCCGGCCTGCCAGAGCCGATGCACATCGCGCCCGCGCAAACATGAAAGCCGCCGCCGCGATTCCTCCACCTGCTGCTCTTCGTGCGCCCCGGCGGAAAGGTGCACGCGCTTGTCGGCAATGGTGGCGGCGAGCACGCGGCCGGTGCCATGCTCCAGCCGCAATACGTCCGGCTGCACACGCCCCGACACAACAGATTCGCCCAATCCCCAGCTTGCTTCGATCAACATTTCGGCGCGAGTGCCGGTTTGCGGATTGGCGGTGAACAAGACCCCCGCCACGTCGGCGCAAACCAGGCGCTGCACCACGACCGCCATCGCCACGCGGCCGGGGTCGATGCCGTGCTCTGTCAGGTAAGTGCGGATTCGAGGTGAATCAAGGCTGGCCCAGCAGCGATAGACGGCATCGACCAGCGCATCCTCGCCGACAATATCGAGAAATGTTTCATACTGGCCCGCCATGGAAGCCCCCGCCATGTCCTCGGCGGTTGCCGACGAGCGCACGGCAACGGATCCTTCGCCCATGGCGCGATAAGCCGCGCGAATTGCATCGGCGACGTCGGGAGGCAGGTGCGATGGAACCGTGGAGGTCACATCAGAATCCTTTTCCCTGTACTCAGCGGACAGGCCCGGGTGAGGGGAGTTTTTGGAGGGGCCGTCGTCGGTGGCAGAGCCGTTCGACTCCAGTCCCCTCACCCCAACCCTCTCCCCTGAGTACAGGGGAGAGGGAGCCGGAGCCGATGCTTCCTGCGCGAACCGATACGCGGCGGTGGTCACCACAAACCCGCCGGGAACGGGAAACCCGACGCGCGCCAAGTCGCCCAGGTTGGCGGCTTTTCCGCCGACCAGGGATTTTTCGCGGCAGTCGATCAAATCCAGGGTAAACAGTCCACTACGAATCATTCACCGCTCCTTGGTCCAACGAAACAGCGCAAGCCGCCGGTTTCGCTGCCCACTATCAATCGCCCGTTGCTGATCTGCGGCCCGGATAAACATTTTCCTTCGGAAGGGACATTCTGGTCGTTGAGCAATTTCTTGCTCAGCACTTTACCGTCAGCCCCGTCAAGAATCGCCAGCCACCCGTCATCACTCACCGCATACACATATTTCCCCGTAAACGCGCACCCCGCCAGCACGGGCGCTTGGCCGCTGACGGGCGTTTGCCAAAGGATATGGCCATCGCCCAAGTCGAGGGCGGCCACCTCGCCGGTGCGGACCGAACAGATCACTTTCCCATCACGGGCCGCCAGCGCGCCCAGCACGGCATCGGGAAACTTCCTCTGCCAGCGCACCTTTCCCGTCGCCCGCTCCAGGGCAATCACATTTCCCTCAGGATGCGGATCGGCGTAAACAAAATCGCTGTTGCCCGACCCGGCGATCACCAGGTCGCCGGCCAGCGTGATGGCGCTGGTGACCGGCTGCGCGACCGGCGTTTTCCAGGCGACGCGATCGAGATGTTTTTCGCGAAGGACCGCATCGCTGTCGCTGCGAATTGCCACGACGGCGCTGCCATTGAAGCCGCTGCCGATGTAAACCATCCCCGCATCGTCGATGGCCGGTGAGCTTTCGGGGTCGATCACCGGCTGACGCCACATCTCTTTGCCGTCGGAAATGCGCACCGCCAGCACATGCCCGGTATCGCCGGTGGCTTTGTGGTCGGGTCCTTCGATGGCCCCGCAGCCGACGACGGCCAGGTCGCCGAAAATCGCCGGGGATGATTCGATGTGAAGCGAAGTGGTCACGCCCCAGCGCAAGCGGCCATCGTTGGCGTCGTAACAGCGCAACTGGCAGTTCTCATCGTCGTGAAAGCCTTCGCCAATGATGACATACTTTCCGTCCTGGGTCACGGCCGGAGAGCTGAAGAACCCCTTGAGGAAATCATCCCCCGCCTTGTTAATGGCCCAAAGCTGCTTGCCGGTGGTCGCGTCGACGCAGGCGATGACGCCGATGTATCCCGCATCCGGGTATGCGCCGGCGGCATAGATTCGATTGCCGGCGACGGCGGGGCTGGAAAAGAAGCTGGCGGAGGACGCCTTGGATCTTACATAGCGATACGTCCACGCCGGAAACAGCTCTGCCGGCGCTGCGCCGCCGTCGTAAGCGCAGCGGGTGAAATCGCGCATCAAAACATACGGCGCGGCGGAGGCCGTCCCGGCTATTTTCGTGTATGGCCTTCCCTGCTGATGCTCGTTCAAAATATTTTGCGCAATGGCGGCCCAGTCGTAATGCGTGGCAGGCCCGGCCGGGGCAATACCACCGGTTTGGGAAACAGACGCTGCCGCCGAGGCCGGTTTCATCCATAACCATGTGCCGGCGGCAACCACGACGATGATCGTAGCGGCCACGGCAGAAACCATGCCGGGCCTCTGCCGGCAGATGCGCAAAAACTCTTTGGGCTTGAGCAAAACCGCCGTCACGCTGGTGACCGCTGCCAGAAGCGTCGGCAACGCCGCCGCCCCCGCACTCATGAATATTGGCACGACGCCTAAGACGTCCATGTCATCCATCCAATCTGGCAACGCATTTCGACACTCGAAGTACCGGCCTTTAGGGAAGCCGTTTGTTCATGACCGGCAAAATGTGACCGCTGCATTGTTGTTCCAAAAGCGAAAACATATGCTATCGTCCACTTGTTGGACAGTATTCTCCGAGGCACGCAAATTCGCAATCCGGAGGCAAGGATGAATCGACTGCAATCGGCTGCCCGTTTATTTCTAGGGGGCATTGGATTTGTATCCGTCGGGGCATTGCTCCCGCCAGCAGCGGCCCTTGCCGCCCCACCGCCGCAATTAAGCCAGGAAGACGCGGCTTTGGTGAAGCTGAATGCCGGCCGGCGGGCATTCAACGAAAAGAATTATCCGGTTGCCGCCACCAGCTTCAAGGAATTCCTGGCCAGCAATGGAAATCATCGCGAGGCGGCCGGGGCGTGGTATGGGCTGGGCCTGTGCCTGTTACAAACCAATCAGCCCGATCTCGTTGCCGCGACCGATGCCTTCACCCGCGCAGCAGCCGTTGCGGATTTCCCCGACCGGGCGCTGGCGCAATATTATTTGGGCCATACGCTGCGTGCCGTGGGCAATCGTGCCATGGCCGACGCCATCGCAAGGCCCAACGAAGCTGATAGCCTGCACAAAGCCGCTCTTCAGAGATATACCGAGGCCGAGGCGCAATTTTCCGCGGCACAGAAGTCATTCGACAGCCGCAATAAGGAAACTCCCGCGCCCGCTCCCGCCGCCCTTCCGCTGGATGTGGAATGGTCGGCCCGCGCCCGCTGCGATGCGGCGGAAATGCTCCTTCGCCAGGGCAAATACAAGGAAGCCCTCGACGCCTCTGCTCCATTCCAGGCCGACCCGATCCTCATTCGCAGCAAATATCGGCAACTGGGACTTTACCATCTCGGCTACGCTCAGTTCGTCCTGCGCGAGTACCTTGCCGCGGGCCGATCGCTGAGCCAGCTCGCGCCGTTTGCCCAGGATTTCGGCCTGCACGCGCGCTATTTGCTGGCCCGGGTGCATCATCTTTCCGACGAACGGCCCGAAGCCGCCGCGTTATACAAAGCCCTTCAGGACGATTTCGAGGTCCGCCGCAAGGCCGCCGACAAAGAAATGCAGAATCCCGCGACCGATGCCGAGCATCGCGCCGAGCTGGAAAAAATCGTGCATGGGCCGGTGCCGGATTATGTCTCGCGATCGCAGTTTTATGGGGCGGTGCTGCTCTACGAAGACGGCAAATATTCCGATGCCGCCGACGTTTTCGCCAAGATCCTGCAAGTCGCCGGAAACAGCCCCGCCGCACCCGAGGCGAGGCTGCGGCTGGGATATTGCCAGCTTCAGTTGAAGAAATTCGGCGATGCCGTCGCCACCCTAGACCCGCTGAAAGACAACAAAGAATTCGGCGATCGGGCCCTCTGGTGGGGCGCGCGGGCAAAGGTGGGATTTGCCGACCCGAATAACGCGCAGGTTTATCAGGCCGCCGTCGCGCTGGCGATCGACATGCTTCACCGCGCCGCCCAGCAGGCGCAGAACATTTCTGCAACCGACCCGGATGCCAAATCGCGCCGGGCGGACATTCTGCTCGATCTTGGCGACATGCAGCAGCTTGCCAAACAGTTCAAGGAAGCCGCCACCACCTATCAGCAGGTGGCAGGTGAGTATCCCAAGTCGGATCGGGCCGAGGAGGCGATGCAGCGGAAGGTGACGGCCCTTCATTTGGGAGGACAATTCGCCGAATCTGACGCGGCGGGCGATCAGTTCATCCAGGCGTATCCCAAGAGCACGCTGATGCCGGCCGTGCTGTTTCGCCAGGCGGAGAATTCCTACCTCGTCGCCTTGGCGGCCGCGGATGGCGCCACCCCGCGACCCCGCGAAGAACAGGAAAAGCTATTCAACGCGGCCATCACGCGCTACCAGAAGCTGGTTTCCAAATATCCCGATTTCGAATATGCCGATCTGGCCCGCCAGGCTTTGGGAACGTGCTACGCCCGGGTGAATGATTACGCCAAGGCAATTGCGGTTTTGCAGACCATTCCCGAAACCAGCCGAACCGGCGATTTGGCGCTGGTGCCCTACTTGCTGGCTGACTGCGAAATTCGGACGCTTGCGCCGGAAGCGGATGATGCCCTGGCCGCCGAGCGGCTCATCGAAACCGCGGAGGATGCGGCGAAATATCTGGACGCGTTTATCAACGCTCAGCCCAAAGCGCCGCAAACCCCGGATGCGATGCTGAAATTGGGTTATTGCTACCAACGCATCGCCGAGCAAATCGCCGCCCCCGTAGAGCGGACGAAAATGCTCACCAAGGCGCAGGAAATTTACGACCGCTCGACCCAGCAATTCGGCGGCGACCCATCGCAGGCAGCCGTTGCCTTCGAGCGCGCCAAGGTGCTGGCGGCGATGAACAACGTAGGCGCGGCCCAGGCCGAGCTATCCAAGTTTCTCAATGCCCCCTACCACGCCACGCCCAACGCCCCGCTGGCGATCGTCCGGCTGTCGGCGCTTTATCGCGCGACAAATCGTGCTCCCGAAGCGATCGAGCTGATGAAGCGCTGCCGGGATGAATTCGAAAAGCCGCTGGCGGCCGACCCCGCCCGCGCGCCGTGGATCGCCATGCTTCGCTACGAGCATGGCCTGGCGTTCCAGGATGCGCACAAGTTGCCCGAAGCCCGCGCCATCTTCGAGGACATCATCAAGCAATTCCCCGCCAGCCCATCGGCCATTAATGCCCAATGGCGGCTGGCGCAATGCCGCCGCCAGGAAGCTTCCGAAAACCTCGCCGAGGCCCGCGCCGTGGCCGAGCGGCCCGGCGTCAACCCCACCGAAGTTGCCAACGCCTACGCCAAATCCGATGAGCTGATCAAGCTGCTGTCGCAGGCCACTGAAACACTCCGCACCCAGGCCGATGCCCAGGCCGTGGCGGCGGCCAATGCCGAGCCCACGCTGCGCATGATGTACGAATTGGCGTGGTGTTATCGCGTGCAGGGCGATGCCGAGGCTGATGCCGTCAAGTTGAAAATGCAGCATGATGATGTGGAAAAAGTGCGGGCCGGCTGGCCGAAGGATCAGCCACCGCTGCCGGCGGTTTTGGGCGCGCCGCAAATCGCGGCGGCCGACATTCCACTTCAGCCGTCGCAGCAAAAATCGCTCGATGCCTATCAGCGCGTGATTTTTGCCGGACCGGCAACTGCGCTGGCATCGCAGGCGCGCTTTGAAATGGCCGAGCTTCTCAGCCAGCGCGGCGAGATCGACAAGGCTCTCGATCTTCTGGCCACCGCCCTGGAAAATCAGCCGCCTAAAGATCTGACCGAGCGAATCAAGGTTTGCGTGGCCGCGGCATTGCTCGCGAAAAACAACGCCGAGTCAGCGATGGTGCAGTTGCGGCCGATTCTGGCGGAAAAGGAAACGCCCGTTGCCGCCGAGGCGCGCTATCTCGCCGGCGAGGCGAGCATCCGCCAGCAGGATTGGCCCAAGGCGATCGAGATGCTGCTCCCCTTCCGCGACCAGGATCCATTCCGCAACGCGGCCGGCATTGCCGACCGCGCGGTTCTGCGGCTCGGCTACGCCTATGCCCAGGCCAAGCAGTGGGAACCCAGCCGGGTGTCCTACGAGGCGCTGCTCAACCGTTTCCCGCAGAGCGAATGGATCAACGAAGCGCGGTTCGGCATGGGCTGGGCGATGCAAAACCAGGGTCGCTTCGATGATGCGGTGAACATTTACAACGATCTGCGCAACCGCACCGCCGCCGAACCCGCGGCCCGCGCGCTGTTAAACATCGGCGTTTGCCGGCTCGAACAAAAACGCGTGGAGGAAGCGCTGAAATCTCTCATGGCGGTCCCATTGACCTACAACTACCCCGACTGCACCGCCGCGGCGATGTATCACGCCGGCCGTGCCCAGGTTGAAAACAAGCAGCCGCAGGAAGCCAAAAAGTTATGGAGCAAGGTGACCAAGGACTACGCCGCGACGTCGTGGGCGCCGCTGGCGCAGCAAAAGCTGGCGGAGATGAAGTGAGATAGCGCGTGCATCATCCTGATCCATCGCCGGGTGATACTGTCCAGTTTCTTGAACGGTTGGGTGCGTCATCCTGAGCTACTCCGAAGGATCTTGCCCGCGTTCGTACAACGGCTCGACCTTCGGAGTCCCTGCTCTGAAAAATGTAGGGCGGGCACTGCCCGCCAAAACCGTGCTGAAAAATGTAGGGCGGGCACTGCCCGCCAAAACCGTGCTCGGCGGGCAGTGCCCGCCCTACGTAAGCCAACACCGCGCTCGGCGGGCAGTGCCCGCCCTACGTGAGCTTCATGCGTAGCGGGTGCGGCAAAGCCCGCATGAGGACTCAGGATGACAATTGCCCATTTCGGATATTTTTATATGACTCGTGCGTGAAACGCCCACTCTACGAAATCTGCCATTTGGCTGAATCGGCGAAGCTTGGTTTTACCAGAGAATTTTACCGGGAGAGCTCCCGTGGTTTTTAGACTTAATCAGCACGGACGCGGCTTCTTTTCCTCGAGGCGAAGCGGCGGCATCACCATTGCCCTGGCGCTACTTCTCATCGCCGCCCTTTCTTCGCGCGCATCCGCCTACGTCGAAGCCCCCTACACGCTTGGACGCATTTGCAATGAGTCGACCAACATCATGGTCCTGCAACTGGAAAAGGTGGACAAGGAAAAAAATCTCCTCGTCTATCGCAAAATACGCGACCTCAAAGGCACCCAGCAGGGCGATACCATCAAGCACAACATCGGCACCCAGCACGGCACCTACAACGTCCGCGAATGGCAGTATGTCATGCAATGGGCCGAGGTCGGGCAGACTGCCGTCTTTTTTCATAACGGCGGCGCGGGCGAAACCTGCATCAACGGCTACTGGTATCAGGTCGAAGCCGGCGGCGAATGGTGGGTCATGAGCCATGGCGAGCCGTTCATGCAGCGATCATTCTGGGGCAAGCCGGATAAATGCGCCCAAGCCGTGCAGCAGATGCTCGCCGGCAATGAGGTGCTGATCTCGGCGATGGCCGACGGCGACCGCAGCGCGCTGGAGCTTCGCACGGCCAAGGTCTGGCGGCTGAAGGCCAGCCTGAAAATACAGGATTACGATCCGAAAAGAGATTTTGCCGGATGGGGTGTCGAGGAATTCAAGGCCATCGCCTTGCCGGGCTTTACTCATATCGCGGTATTGCCCGCCTTGGGCAGCGGCGTGATTGGCGTGAACGCGCTCGATTTCGACGGCGACGGCAAGACCGATTTCTGCATCTACGGCACCCAGAAAATCTCCCTGCTGCAAAACGGCGGCGGGTCGTTAAACGAAATCCCACTCCCCATCCCCGGAGGCGGCGGCGCTCGCGCGATCGCCTGGGCCGACTATAACGGCGACGGCAAACCCGATCTCCTGGCCGCCACCCCCACCGGCCCGCGCCTGCTCACCAACCTCGGCGAAGCACGCTTCAAGGATTCAACCTCCGGCCTTCCCACCCAGGATTATTACAACCTCACCGCCGCCGCCTGGCTCGATTATGACGGCGATAAAAAGCCCGACATTCTGCTCGCCGATGGCTTCAAAGGCCTGAGGCTCTATCGCAATCTTGGCGCCCCAAGCTCGGTTCCCTTGCAGCTTACCTTCGGCAAATGGCAGCAGTGTGGGCCGTTCGATAACACCGGCAACAAGGGATACGACACCGTCTATCCGCCGGAAAATGGCATCGACCTCAAAGGCGAATATCCCGGCAAGAATAATCAGAAGGCCACTTGGCGCGATGTGGAATTTCCCGACGGGCAGCTTAATGGCGTGAAGATCTACCGCGAGGAAGACCACGCCTTCATGACCATCTATCTCCATCGCGAAATCACCGCCAATAAGCCGGCCGATCTTCCCATTTCGCTGGGCAGCGGCGGCCCGCTGGCGGTGTGGCTGGACGGGAAAAAGGTGCTCGATCACAACGTGCAGCATGCCCCCGCGCCCGATCAAGTGCACACCGTCCTGAAGCTAAAGGCCGGGGTCAATCAACTTCTCATCAAAGCCTGCTTCGTGGAGCATGGACGCGAGACTTATTTCAAGGCAACCCCGCCTTCAGAGGCAACCCCGCCGCTGTTTGAGGATGTCTCGGACAAGGTCGGCCTGGGCTCAGGCGGGCCCGGCGGCGCGGTGAAAGGCGACTGCCTGCTGGTTGCCGACGTGAACGGCGATGGCCGGCCGGATATTCTTTATGCAGCCGGTAACGGAATTCTGCTGCTCAACACGCCGGGCGGGTTCGTTGAGTCCAAAGACAGCGGCCTGTCATTCACGACCGGCCATATCACGCCGATTTTCGCCGATTTCTTCGGCGACAAGCGCGCTCATCTCCTCGTGCCGCAGCATGATGGCGTGAAGCTTTTCCGCAACGACGGCAAGGGGCATTTCACCGATGTCACCGCAAAATCGGGAGACCTGGCCAAGCTAAGTTGCGACGCCTCCTGCGCCGCCGCCGCCGATTTCACCGGACAGGGGCGCATGGATATTCTCATCGGCTGCATGCGCGGCGCCAATCATCTCCTGCGCAACAACGGCGACGGCACCTTCACGGACATGACCGACGCCGTCGGGCTCGACCAGCGCATTTTCAACACCCGCGCAACGGCAGTGCTGGATTTCAACCGCGACGGCGCGCCGGATGTCATTTTTGTCAACGAAGGGCAGGATTCCGGCCTGCTTCTGGGCAAAATGCGCGAACCCGCCGTGGCCGATGCCAAGGGCGATTCTGCTGATGCGAAAACCGCGATGGCTTCGATGGCCGGCGGGCTCGATCCATCGGCCGGCGGTGGAAGCAGCAGCGGAACAATGCTCCGCTCGGGCCTGGCCGTTGGCGGCCTCATGATTTTCTTCGGCGTCATCTGGGCGTTCATCCCCCGCCGCTCGCGGAAGGCCGCCGCCACGCTGGTTCTGCTATTGACGTTGCCCGGCATCACGCGCGCCGACTGGCCCACCAGCCGGGGAAATCCGAGCCATACCGGCACTGATGACAACCTGCCCGGCCCTAAGGCGCCGAAGGTGCGCTGGGTATTTAAAGGGGCGCAGGAAAACTTCATTGCCTCGCCGGTGCCAGCGGACAAATCGCTTCTGGTGTCGAGCCTCGGCGCTTTGAATAGCGCCTCATCATTTCGCGCCTTGACCCTCGACCCCGCCGCCGCCGAACGCATGAATTGGGCGGTTTCCTCCGGGTTCATCGGCAACTCCATCGTCGCCGCCCCGGCGGTTGCCGACGGACTTTGCATCTTCGGCGACGGCACCCACGAAACCGACGGCGCTACGCTCTTCTGCTTCGCCATCGACACCGGCCGGCCCATCTGGCAATACGATTTCCCCGGCAAACTTGTCCACATGGAAGGCGCGCCCACCATCGACAAGGGAAAGGTTTATCTTGGCGGCGGAAACGCCGGCGTCGTTTGCGTCGACATCAACAACATCACCGTCGACGGCAACCAGCTCAACACCCAGGCCGTCCGCTTCATGATGGATAAGAAATGGGCCGACCTGCAGGCCAAGTATGAGATCGACAAGAAAAAGGATGGCGACCTGGCCATCGCCCCCGACGAAAAAATGCTTCCCAAGGCCCAGCCGAAACTGCTCTGGCAAAAAGGGAAGGACACGTGGCACGTCGATGCCGCCGTCAGCGTCTCGGGCGACCGGCTCATCGCCGCCAGCGCCTATGTCGACGAAGACAAAGCCGGCAAGCGCGCCCTCGAATGCCTGAAACTCGAGGATGGCAGCACGATCTGGGAAACCCCGCTGGATGTGAATCCGTGGGGCGGCCCGACCCTCAGCGGCGATTTGATCCTGGTCGCCTGCAGCAATATCCGCTTTGACAAAAAACTGCTTCCCACGGCCAAGGGGCAAATTGTGGCGGTGGAGCTGGCAACTGGAAAAGTGCGATGGAAAAAGGACGTGAGCGGCGGCGTCTTATCGCCGACGGCGGTTTCGGAAAACGTGGCCGTTTTCACCGCGACCGACGGGAAGGTGTATGCGTGGGACGCCGCCACCGGAAACGAGAGATGGACCTATGACGCCAAGACGCCATTTTTTGCCGGGGTGGCGATCTCGGCGGGCGTGGTTTATGCCGCCGACCTTAAAGGGACACTTCACGCCATCTCCCTGGCCGATGGAAAACCAGTCTGGACTTTCAGCGTGACCAGCGACCCGATGGTGGCGTCGCCGGGAATGGTCTTCACTTCGCCGGTGGTTCACGGCGGCGATATTTTCCTGGCCACCAACCGTATCGAGGGCGAGGCCAGCCAGCAGCCGCTGGCCGTCGTTTGTCTCTCCGACCACGGCCCATCCACCGTCACTCCGCCGACCGCGAAAATCGTCGTCGACTTACCGCATAAAACCATCCGAATCCCCGCCCGCATCGCCCCGCGAAAGCTGGCTTATTTGAAGGACATTTATCCGCTGGAAGTGATTGCCTGCTGGCCGCATCCCCTTGGGCAAAAAGCGCATGAAACCGTCGTCAACTTCGACGCCAAGCCAAGCGACATTCACAACGCGCTTGTTGCAATGGGGCTGAAGCCCGGCCATCCCGATGCGGGCCCCGGCAAGCCGTCGCAAGGCCCCGAAGTGGACATCACCATTTCCATCCCGGGCCTCGATGGCAAGCCGCGGGAATTGCCGCTGGAAAAAGTGATGGCCGAGCCGCGCACCGGAAAACCGCTCCCGAAGATCAAATGGATTTTCACTGGCTCGAGCATGGTCAAGCCCGACCCGGACAAGCCGACCGAGCTATACGGCGCCGACATGACCGGCACGCTGATCTCCATCGTGCCGGTGACGGACGAAACAGTCTTCCAGACGAACCTGACGATGAAGGAAGAGCCGCTGCTAAAGCTGGAGGATAACATTAATGTTCTTCCGCCGGTGGGAACGCCGGTGGAGTTGATCATCCGGGCGAAATGATGAGTGGAGCGCCGAATGCGGAGCGTGGACATGGATGCGATGAAGCGCGAGCAGGAACTTACTTATTCACGCCGTGGACGAGCGACAGTGAGAGCGCGGATGTGGAGCAATGTGCAGGGAATTTTTCTGCCGCCCCGAGTCGCGCTCATTCTTGTCGTCGCTCGCGAGCGATACGCCCTCGCTGGCGCTCGTCCGCGGCGTGAATGAGTAAGCGTGCCTCAATGATGAGCGATTGGAAACAAAAATGCCCAGATCAATAACCCGCCGCCGAATCACGACTATCACCGCCACGGCCGTGGCCACCGCCCTGGCGGTTTCGGCGCTCCTGGCCGCTCCGGCAACGCAGCCGGCTGGGCCGGATCCGCTGCCGCCGCAAACCACCGCGCCGGCGCGTTCGCCCAAGGCGAATCTTGTTCCCGTTCCGTATCGTCCGGTGTTGCCCCCGGCGGTGGTATCGCGCGATCCGAGGATGGTGCCGGCGGATAGGTCGCATCGGCTGCACGCCGAGGCGGCCATCGACCTCCCGCCGCTGGCGGATTCATCATCCCCGCTGCCCGGCGAGCCGGCGCTGCCCGCCGGCCCGGCAATCCGAATCACCTCGGACGATCCGGCGGCTCTTCCGGTTGACACCATTGCCGCCCTGCCCGACACCGGCCGCCCTTCACTTCAAACCGATCCAACCACCGGCCTGACCGAAAGCGGCGCGCTGATGGTCAAGCCGCCCCCGCGCAAGACGCCTCCCCCGGCCCAGTGGCTTTCCATCCCCGATCCCGCGCATCAAGTCGGCTACGTGCCAACCCCCGTCGCCGCGGCAGAAGATGCGCCCGTGATGACGCTCGACCGGCCCGGCCCGACAACGCTGCCGGTGTCGGGGAAATAGATTCGCCCTGACCTGCGGTTTGCCACGTCAATTCAGTGCTTCACCGTGGAGGCCTGATAGATCTTGTTGACCGCCGTCGCCAACGCGGCGTCGAATTCGGCTTCGGTCATCTTGAGCCTCAGATCGTCCAGCAGCGCACGCGAAAAGCTCGCGATCATTTCGTGATTCGCCGAGAGGCGCCTGCAGGCGTCGTCAAGCGTGTAGCCGCCGGAGAGCGCGACAACCCGCATCACCCGCGGATGCTTGATCAGCGGCAGATAATGATCCGGCGTTTGCGGGATCGTCAACTTCAGCATCACGCGCTGGTCGGCGGGCAAAGCGTTCAGCCCTTTCATTAGCTCGTCGCGAAGGATGGCTTCAGCCCCGGCTTTGTCCGGGCTCTTAATCAGCACCTCCGGCTCGAGGATTGGCACCAGCCCATGCTTCAGGATTTGTTTGCCAACGGCAAACTGCTGATCCACGATCGCCGCGATTCCGGTCTTGGACGGAAGGTTGATGACCGATCGCATCTTGGTGCCGAAGATTCCCAGCCCAACCGCGCGGGCAAGCAGTGCATCCAGCGTTGGCATCGGCTTCATGAGCTGCACGCCGTCTTTTTCCGCTTCCATTCCCTTGTCGACTTTCAGGAACGGGACGACGCCGCGATCTTCCCACAGATACGAAGGCACCGGCTTTCCCTTGGCCTGCCCGTCCATGGTGCCTTCAAAGAGAATGGCGCCGATGATTTTGTCGCTGGTGAAGGACGGCGCGGTGATCACCCGCACGCGCATTTCGTGCATGCGCTGGAACATCTCGGCATCGCCGCTGTAATCGCTGTCGGGAATCCCATAATGCCGCAATGCCCCCGGCGTCGAGCCGCCGCTCTGGTCGAGTGCCGCGAGGAAGCCCTTTTTTCCAGCGATTTGGGTCGTCATTTTTTCATTGGCCATGGCCGTCATCCTTTGTTGGTGAGAATTCACGCTATATACGAAGCGGGCGATTGACGCCAGCGCTTTGCCGGGGTTCATCCGCATTTTTCTTTGACAATGCCGCTGTAGAATCTCCCCCATGCCATCCGCAAAAGCGAAAGACGTCGACGAGTATATCGCCACCGCCTCCGATTACACGCGGCCGATCCTCGTGAAGCTGCGGCGGATTTTTCAGCAGGCGTCGCTGAAACTTCAGGAGGAAATCAAGTGGGGCATCCCCTGCTTCGTCTACAAAGGCCCGGTTGGCGGGTTTGCCGCGTATAAGGCGCACGTCAGTTGGGGACTCTGGAAGGCCAGGCTTTTGAATGACCCCGACGGCCTGATTGGCCACCGCATCGTCATGGGCGGCAAGATCACGAAGGTTTCCGAAATCCCGCCAGCCTCGAAATTGGCCGCCCTGATCAAGCAGGTGATCGCCCTGAACGAAGCCGGCATCAAAAACCCCAAGCCGCCCGTTCCGGAAGTGCCGGGCGACTTCGCCGCCGCGATGAAGAAAAGCAAGCAGGCTGCAAAGCATTACGCCGCCTTCACCCCGGCCCGCAAGTGGCAATACGTCAACTGGATCAACAAAGCCAAGCGGCCGCAAACACGGGCCAAACGGATTCAGACGGCGGTGGAGTGGATTGGGGAAGGGAGAACTATGAAGTGAAAAAGTTCGAGATCGCGCTCTCGACGGCCAGACCGGCAACTCGGCCAGCTGCCATTTTCTATTTACTCCAGCTCAATGACTGCTGCCGCCAGCTTGTAACACAACTCTGGAAGGTTGAATTGCTGATATGCGATCGGTTCGGTCAAGCTTAACGTCAGTAAACAACTCGGCCCGATCTTACCCCCTTTGTTGAGTTTTTCAGTGGCAATGGGATCGGTAATTGACAGAGAAAAGGTTGTGGACTTGGAGGTACTAAAGCTAACCACCCATTTCTCTTTCTTCCTCGCATCGCGTGAAAAAACCGCATTGCTCACTTGTCGCAACTCCAACGACCGCCATTTCGCTGGAGGCAGAATGTCCAAATCTGCAGGATCCACAACCTTCGACGTGCCGTGAAGAACGGATGCGGATTCGTCACGGTATTTAATTATTTCGGCAGCCCTCGCGGCGCCCACGAGCTTCCAAGAAGTAACTATACGGTTTTCCCGTTGGTACTTCGTCACCGATTTTGGTTGCATAGCTTCGAACTCTATAACATCCAGAGGTGCAAGATTGTGGGTGCCGAAATGAGTTGCTATGTCTGGAATGGCCTTCGCCCCCTTCGGTACTGGTCTGATCCATTCCCCAGTGTCGCGGTTGATACCGGCGACGCAGTGTCCACCTGGTCGCCATGAATTCGCGAGACAAACCATTTTCACGAAAGACCTCCGCATTCAAAGATGCTTAATTACCACACCTCCCCATTTGCTGCGCAACCGTTCGGCAACCAGTCGGCGATGGCAGTTCTCGGCGGTTGCCTCGCTACAAAGTAAACATGCTTCATCAAACTCAGAAGGCCTATGGCGTTCCTCGGGTCGGCGTTCTTCCAGCAACAGATTGAAAAGGCGATCATATTCCCGCCAATCCATTTCTCCCTTTTTCTTGAAGCGATCCAAGATGTCGGCCGTTGGCGCCAAATCTTCATAGTGGAAATATTTGATGCCACTGATTACGCGAAGAAAGTATTCAAGGTCCTTTTTTTTCGTAAATCCCGCCAATTGCGAGACATTGTTCAACCGCACATCAATCAGACTTTTCACCCCCGCATCCTGGAGCTTCTCAAAAAATCCTTGTGCGGACTTTCCAGCAAACCCAATGGTAAATAAACGAATTGGCGCGGACCCAACATCTTTCGTTACTTCATTCATGCCGGGATTCCCTCGCTGGCCGTGGTGTACGCAATCTGCCGGCCGCGCACCTCGTAGGCTTGCTCGATAAGGTCCGCTTCAGCAGCTTCCATGTGAAAGAGATCAGGCGCTATACCCAACATCTCCATCATCCGCTTTTCCGTCGTTCCATGATCTTCGAGTTCGCCATTTTCAAGAATATGCAGAACCTGAAAATCGTGCGGTCGAAGATGGCGGCAAATCAAGACCGTTCGATGGCAATCGAGGGGCTCCTTTTCCGCGCACATTATCGCTATCCTGTGGTCTGCTGCGCCCCGGATCAAACGGTTGATGCCCTCCTGAAACAGCGGCAGCCTGGCAACGAGTTCATACACCGCTCGTCCGTCGACATAACACTCCGCCTCGTCGCGGCGAGCGCCGAGTTCGCGTCCCAACGGGACATACTTGATGCCGCGTGCCCTCAATACAGTCGCGAGTAAATCGCCGTTAAATTGCTGTAACCGGCTGAAGGGCCGAGAACGAACGTCGGCAACGGCAGTTATCCTATGGCGCTCGAGCAGACCGATAAACGCGTCCAGTTCATGCACGGAGTGCCCAATCGTGAAGATTCTGCGCCGGTCCCGCTCGTCCATCTCAGCATTCTACGCTTGGATCAAGGATATCAATAGTGATCGCGATGCGGGTCGTCAAAGCTCGAAAGAACAGTCGTTATCCATCAGCCAATCCTTGATCAGCGAGCCTTCGCTGAGCGCCCGCCAGATTTTTTCCGGCGGTTAGGGCAGTTCCCTTTCGATCGTGAGCGTGCGTGTGTTGGGCGTGGTCATGGGTCCATCCTTTTGAGTAAATCCTCGAGGCGGTCAAACCGATCCTGCCAGAAGTTGCTGTAATAACTCATCCAGTCCACCAGCGGCGCCAGGGCTTTGGGCTGGGCGATGTAATGGGTCTGGCGGCCGCGATGGCGGGCGCGCACCAGGCCCGCGTGCTTGAGAATCCGCAAATGCTTCGACACCGCCGGCTGCGAGACGCCGGCGCTGTCGGTGAGCGTGCGAACGGTCTGTTCGCCATCGCGGCTCAGCCGCTCGAAGAGGGCACGGCGGGTCGGGTCGGCAAGAGATTTAAACAAGGCATCAGGCGCATTCTGGCGTCGAACGGTCGGCATAGGTAATCCATCACGTTCTGGTTATGGGTTAACGATAACCATCTGGTTATGAAAAATCAAACCGGATTGTATGGTCGTCCGCTTTTGGGCGATTGGCCCAGGTCGGATTTTCTGTCTCGGGCCTCCGTCGTGAGACCGGCGTCAAGGCGTTACATCGAATAAGGAGTTGAAAACCGTTCCGAAAATGGATGCCATGTGACCGCGAAGACCAACGCACGGGCGGGACGCCCGTGTCGCGTAAATGGGTCGAGACATCGCGGTTGGACGGTACCTCACTTTTCCTTCATGCCGGTTTGCGGATACTGTTCGGCCGGGCGGGCGGCCAGTTCTGTTCAGGCAAGATTGGCAGGCCGGCCGCGGCAGGTGATCGATCGGCGCGTGACATGAAATCCCAGACACAGTTCACATCGCCTCCCCCGGTTGCCGCATCCAGCATGCGGCGCGATGTGATGGCGGCCTACTTCGCCGCCGGTTCGCGCATCGGGGCGTGGGCGCTGGTGTCGGCGATTGTGTATCGCCTGGCCAGCCCGGCGCAATTCGCCATGCTGGCGCTGATCCGCGGAACGATCGGCATTTTGAATTACGCCGCCATCGGGCTTGCGCCGGCGCTGATCCGGCATTTTGCCGCGGCATCGCAATCTCATTCGCCGCTGCAGTCGGACGATCCGAAGCAGCCGGGCGAAATAACCGGACCGGGCGCGGCGCTCTCGAATGCGAACGAGCGCGCCATTTTTTCCACCGGCATTGTCATCGCGGCCGCGTCAACCGTCGTCGGATTGATCATTACCCTCTTTTATGCCCGGTTCTTCGATCGTATTCACGTTGTTCCGCCGGGGCTTGGGCGTGCGGCGCCGTGGGCGGTCATTTTAATCGGCCTTGGCACGCTTCTTCGCCTTTTCAGCGATGCACCCGGCGCGCTGCTGAAGACAAAAGGCCGCATCGCCAAAGACAACTACATTCTGGCCAGCGGCGATATTTTCTGGGCGCTGGCGACGGCGGCGGCGTTTCATTGGGCGGGGTTGCTGACGGCTTCGATCACCTATGCCGCCGCCGGGCTGGTTGTCGCGGCGGCGCGAACGCTCGCGGTTCAACAACTTAAATCGCGGTTCTGGCCATTGGAATTGCGCCTGATTCAATGGCGCATCGGCAATGCGCTGTTGTCGTTTGGCTCGCTGCTGCTGCTGGCGCAGATTGCCGAGTATTTTTACGCGCCGACCGATTACATTCTCATCAATCATTTCTTCGGACCGGGCGAAGTGGCAGCCTATGCACCGGGCACGCAGATCGACATGGCCCTTCTCATGCTCGTCACCGGCCTGGCCGCGGTGTTGTTGCCCAAGTCAGCCCTGGCACATACAAGGGGCGATCCAAAGCTTCTACGCCAATATTATTCCCGCGGAACATTCGCCAGCATCGCGGTGCTGATCGCGGCGTCGGCGGGAATCTGGTTTTTATATCCCGTGATCTTTCATCTCTGGTTTGGCGCCCATCCGCCGAACACGCATGCGATTCTCGACCTGGTGCTGATCGGGACGATTGTGGGCGGAAGCAGCGCGGTTGGCCGCTCGGTGCTGATTGGGATGGGCCGGATCAAGGCCGTCACGGCTGCGGCCATCATCGCCGGCGTGGTGAACGTGCTTGCGAGCTATTGCTTCGTGAAATTCGCCCATGCCGGCTTGCGCGGCATTCTTTACGGCACGCTGATCGCGGTGGTCGGCCGCTGCGGAGTGTGGATGCCGGCGTACGTTCTGCTCGTCCTGCGGCGCGAGAACGCCTTGGCCAAATAAAATATTCAAATTGAGCTACGGTTGGCGCAAAGAACCTTCACGTCGGAGAAAGCATCGAACAATGTAATCTGCCAGTGGGAAAAATGCGGCCCGCGCGAGTTGGCTCGGCGGGCCGGGGTGCAATTGGGATGACACGAGCAACCGCTCGATTGGGATGACACGAGCAACCGCCCGATCAGGCGGCTTTGGATTTTTCGTGTTTGGGCTCTGTCGCCTTGTGGATCTTCTCACGCAGCGTGTCCACATCCTCGTGAATCGCGTCTTTCAACTCGCCGCGATTGATCCAGTGGGAAAAGATGCAGGTGTAAACCGTCTTGTCGTGGGCGACGGCGTCCACCCAGAGAATGTGATCCTTGTAATCAAACCGCCCCGCCACCCATTCGTTTTTGGGCGACTTGTATTCCACCGGCATCAGACTATCCATCGGCTCGGGATGAGCCGCAAGGTAGTTGGCCAGACTTGCCTTGGGATCGGCCGGCTTGGCAAAAAACGCCGCGGCGCAAATCGCAACGATAAGAACGAGGAATAGAAGTTTTTTCATAGCCCGCGATTATACCCATTCTGCCCGCAGGCACGCACTACGATTTCCACTAAAATTTCTAATCGGACTATCGGACTTCAATCGCAAAAAACCCAACTTCCGCCGCAACAGATATTTGCGACTTGCGCTTTGCCATCGGCAATGATCGTTGTCAATGCGCCTTTCCCTTGCGGAATTGGTGGCCACGTCGACGCGCGGGCCGGGTTTTCAGCGGCGTGGCCGATGGCATTCGCACGTTTGCCGACACGACGCTGGTGATACTCAACGTCAGCCCATATCGCTGACTTGACGAAAACCGCACCCCATCCAATCTTTGCACAAGTCCACCAGGTCCGGCTCAACGTCAGTTGCCTGATCATCGGACCACGCCTTGCCGCAATCGATGACCAAAGCGAATCGGGATGTTGCTCCGCGGACTTGGCGTAAGCGAGTGATCCGTTGGGATGAGATAATGTGTGACTTCCACGCCCATGTTGCACCCCATGTAAAAACTAAGGGTACGCCAGAATTGGCGTACCCTTTTTCTGTTGTCGAATCGTTGCATTCACTTCTTGTAATACCCCGGCAGCGGCTTGCCCTGCTTTTCCCAATGATTCACCACCGCCTCGGCTTTGCCGGCGCTATTCAGCACGTGCAGCTTGCGGCGGACCATGCCGACGATCGCCTCGCGGGCGGGGCCGAGATAATTTCGCGGGTCAAACTCGGCGGGCTTGGTGACGAATACCTCGCGGATTTTGGCGGTCATCGCCAGGCGAAGGTCGGTGTCGATGTTCACCTTGCACACGCCATACTTTTGCACCGCCATGCTGATTTGATCTTCGGGAACGCCCTTGGCGTTGGGCATTTTTCCGCCGTACTTGTTCACCAGGTCGATGAATTCCTGCGGCACGCTGCTGCTGCCGTGCATCACCAGCGGCAAACCGGGACAGGTCTTCATGATCTGCTCGATGCGGTTAAACGCCAGCTTGGCCTCATGCTTGAACTTAAACGCGCCATGGCTGGTGCCGATGGCAACCGCCAGGCTGTCCAGGCCCGTTCGCGTGTAAAAATCCTTCGCCTCGTTCGGATCGGTCAGGAATTTTTCGACGTTCTTTTCATACTCCTCGGCGTCCAGGCCGACCACGTCTTCCTCAATGCCGCCCAGCATTCCCAGCTCGGCTTCGACAACCACGCCCGCCGCATGGGCATGCTTCACGGCCTCGGCCGTCAGCTTCACATTCTGCTCGTAGGGATGATGCGAGCCGTCAATCATCACGCTGGTGAAACCCTCGCGGATGCAGGTGTCGACGAGGTCGACGGTGTCGCCGTGATCGAGGTGAATGGCGATCGGCAATTCCGGATATTCCTCGACGGCGGCGAGGACCAGGTGCCGGAGGTAATTCATCTTGGCATATTTTCGCGCGCCCTTGGAGAACTGAAGGATGACCGGGCTTTTCTCGGCGGCACAGGCATCGATGATCGCCTGCGTGATCTCCATGTTATTGACATTAAACGCCCCCACGGCAAACCCGCCCTCATAGGCAAGATCAAACATCGGCTTGGTCGTCATCAACGGCATAAGAACAAGGTCCTTTCAAGATTGGCGGTTCAATATCATCCCCAATTGGGACGAATGTTTTACTGTAATGGAATGGCAGGCGTGGTTCAATGGAACCGAAAGGTTGTGTTGTACCGAAGCAGAAATGTCACCCCTTTAGCCGAAGCAGAAGTGTCACCCCTCCCTCCGGAAGCGGCGACGGCGGCCTACCAGTTCCACGGGTGGGACTTCGACGGCTTCCATGGCTTGTTATTCTTGATCGGACG
>DASRRM010000026.1:0-6490 GCA_035695715.1 Tepidisphaeraceae bacterium | reverse complement strand
GTTCACTCGAAACGCCTCCGTGCGTATGAAGTTGTCGGACTTTGACAATCCCACTTCATACAGTAAAACGCGGGCGTTTCGAGTTTTTTTCTTCAATTCTGAGCGATTTTCGGCAGCGGCTGTACTGGTTTAAGGGCTAGTAGACGCCGGCTCTGACAATGAGGTACTCCGAAGAGCCGGATCTCATTCTACGAAGACGTCACTTTCCCGTCTCTGTTTACGTATAAATCGTTTCCCCAGTACAGCACGAAATCGCCGGCCTCCTCCCATTCTCGGATCGAGGCCCAGATGGGCTCACGTTCATCGGCATCCGGCTCTTCGGTTTCCGGGGATTCCAAAAAGTCTTCGTAATGCGAAGGACGCTCTTCGATGCCCAGGCCCAATTCGGAGATTTGAAATTTGCGTACGGTAATTGGCTGCGGGATGAAGCCGAGTTCCGTCTTCCATTCGCTAAGCTGCTGCTCGGCTGCGGCCTCAAATTCCTCGCTCAGCCGCGCGATCCCGGTGACTGGATCCGTCGGGCATTCGACCGAAAGCGGGCGAACTTGAACCTCGAGCAGCGTCCCCCTTTCGTCGAAGAATATCGCAGTTACGCCGTTTACGAAATGGGACATTAACACCTGCCGGCCGTCGCCGGTCGTTCCTGCGTCGAAGTAGCCATTGTCGTGGCGAAGGCGGTAAAACTCGCGAGGCTTGATGACGGCTGATTTCGCGCTGCCGGCCGGATTCTCCCGGGCTGCCAGGCCGAGAACCAGCCGTTGATAGAGTCCTTCCAACGATTCGCCTGTCCCGCGCGTGATGCGAACCCACACCTCCGTCATCGGGCGGCATGCAACAGTGGCGGGCGCGGTTCCAATTTGCACCGCCGGCATCGTATCGGAAAAGACGCGAAAGATGCCCCATACTCCGCCGTGCTCGCGCCGAATCACTTCGCCAAGATAGCTTCCCAGCGACTGAACGTAGTGCGCCAATTCGCCAGCGGAAAACGGGGTGGCCGCATGGCGGCGATGAAGCTGGTCAACCATTTCGTCCAGGACCGCAACGCTGCTAATGCTGAAATCGAGGCCTGCATTAAATTCGCGATGCGCGATTTCCAGCGCGCAACCGGCAGCCGCCGTCATTGCATCTTCGGCGTCCGGCTCGGCATAAAACGCCGGGCGGGAAAATGGATCGAATGGGGTGGTGGACATGCGGCGCGAATTGTAACCTCCCTGTCATGGGTAATCTTCCCCCAATCTCTTGTCACGAGGTGAGTTTCCGACAATTGCCTTTATCATCTCATCGGCTGACGTCGTTCGGTTATGCCGGAGATGTTCAATGAGTAAATGGAAACTGTACGCAGTACTCCTTGCCGTGTATGCAATCGCTGGGTGCGATGAGCGGTCGACCGCCAAACACGCTGGCTCGGCGTCCACCCAAAAGAGCGCCACGTCCACACAAGGAAGCAGCGCATCCACCCAAGGAAGCAGCGCATCCACCCAAGCAAGCGCCACTTCCAATCAAGGTGACAAATTCTTTTCATATCCCCAGGTCGCTGCGCTGACTGCGGCCCTTGAGCGCAATGACTGGGCGGACGCGGAGAAGGCGCTGCATGCCGGCGCTAATGTGAACGCAATCGGCAAAGACGGCATTTATCCGCTGATCTGGGCAATGTACATTAAGAATAAGCCGGCGTTTGAATGGTTGCTCGAACATGGAGCGGACCCCAATTTCGATTCGGGCGGCAGCGATGGCTGCGCGTTGTTTTGGGCCGCTGAAGCGAACGATTCGGATTGGTTGCGCATGCTCCTCGCGCATAAGGCCAACCCGAACTTGCTGCATAAAAACGCCGTTTGGACGGAAACACCGCTTCTGGCGGCCGGCGGACTTTGCCGGCTGGAGAATCTGAAGATGCTGATCGCGGCCGGCGCTGACATCAATTATCAGCAGTCAAAGCAAGACGGCGGAGCCACACCAGCGATACATGCTGCTGATAGTGGTTTTTTGGAGGGCGTTTATGAACTGCTTGAGGCGGGGGCGAATATCCGACCGCGCGACACAGGAGGTTGGGACCTTACTGACTACGTCGCTCGCCGTCCTCCCGATCCCTGGCGGGAAAAAGTTCTACAGTTGCTTCGTGAACGCGGCGCTGATGTTGACGGCGCGCTGAAGGCGGCGAGTGACGCGGAGGCAAAGTACCGCAAGGACAATCCCTGGAGGTATCGCTGAAGCTGCAGAAAAAACGGGGACAGGCAAAAAAAACGGCGACATTCGCCCAGGCCTTACTTCCGCTCCCCGCGGGCTGCGGTTTCGCCCGACCTCACGCCTGTGGCGAGGGCTTCGCATTTTCGTCGGTGCTGACGTTGCATGGTTATTACTGTAGAAAAATGGGTCCCAACGCGGTCTTGTTGCAGTTCGAACGGCGCTGCAATTCGCCCGGGTATGCTTCATTTTACCGGCCCCGGCAAATCCACCGGGATCTTTTCTGACAGCGGCGCATCGCCGCGAATCATCTTTGTCGCGGCTCCGGTCAGCTTCAGATAATAATCCGACGGCAATCCCTCATACGTCACGAAATATTTCCCGACCGGAACCTCATTCGACACTTTGTAGATGGCGGTACCCTCGTTCACTTCGTCGAACATGCCGACGAACACGGTGCGGATGCCCAGTTCCTTGAAGATGGCGAATTGCCGCCAGAAGAATTCGCCTTTGTGGCGGGCGATCATGGTTTTGCCGGGCGGCGTGCGCTGCAAATTGTCCCAGGAAAAGCCGGGGAACGCTGTGGGCATGTAGCGGATGTTCAATCCTTTAAGTTCGGCGAGATCTTTGGTCCAGGTTTCGCGGCGGGTGTGATCCATGTCGGCGTTGTTGCGATATCGGCCGGCGTCCCACGGGCTGATGGCGTCGAACTCGCGGTAGACTTTGTTCCACTCCTGCTCCGTGCGCGACGAGCCGGTGAGCGTGCGCCAGCCGGGGTCGATTCCGCCGATGAGATAGACCCCGCCGTAGGTTGGGTCGGTCTTGAAGAATTTAATCAGTTCCTCGGCCTGCTCGGCCGTCCAGTTGCGATCGCGAAAACCCAGGCCCCAGAGCAAAACCACCGGCTTGCCATTCTGATGCAGATAGCGAGAGTCCTCGCGCACCTTCGGCTTGTCGCAGAGGAATTTCCAATCGTTGATGACCGCCTGCGTCGATGGATTTCTTCCCATCGACAGGTCGAGCATCATGGCCCAGACGCGGCCTTCGCGATGCGCGCCTTCGCGCACATTAGCCAGCACATGATTGACGTGGCGCGTGCGCGCCCCGCCGGTGGTTTCGCCGACAAATCGGCTCAGGAAGACGCCGTCGATTCCATATTCGCGCATCCACTTGAAATGGACGAGGGTTGGTCCTTTGTTGTAGCCGCTGTAAAGCCTGGCGGGCGAGCCGTCGGGCATTTTCAAGCCGGGCACTTCGTGCAGGTCGGCGGCATCGTATTCGGAAACATCCGGCCACATGTCGACGGTGAAGTGCCCATTGGGCCGATTCAGGCCGTCGCCCCAATGGCTAAAGCCGAAGCGCGTGCCGTCGCCCGGCGTGTTGAACCAGCCCTGGTAGCCGCAGAGGACTTTGCCATCGAGGGTGGTGGCGTCGATGTCGGTGCGGGTGTCGCCAACATAGGGATGGAGCCACGGTTCGTCGGCATCGGCCGGGGCGGGATCGGCGGCGCGGGCGAAGGATGGGAGGCAAAGCAACTGGAGTAAGACAATGGCCAGTGCCGCCGCGATACGGCCATCAGGCCAGGCAAACTCGCGCACGGCAGCCAATTTTTTTCGCGTCATGATGGTGACATTACCGCATTTGCGTCCGGCTGTGGAGCATTTTCGACCGGGATCGGCTTTGCCAATAGTTGCTTCAGCAGGAAAACCCAAAGCGCCAGCACCGCATACAGCGTCAGCGACACCGCCAGAACGGCCACTATCCTCGGCAGCGGCAATTTGCCGGTCGTCAACGGCCAACCCAGAATACACGCAATCACCAGAAGCAGCGTCGGCGTCCAATTGCCAATCGATGGGCTCGGGCCACGCGCGCTTGCGCCGGGCATTGCCGGCATGGAATGCGGGGCGAAGCCATGAGTTCTACCTGGTTGCTGACGACGCGGTCGGCGGGTTCTTCGCGATCAACGGCGGAGCATTCGGCAAGGATGTGAAGGCCCTGTATTACTTCGCCCCGGACTCGCTCGAATGGGAGCCGCTGGGATTCGGTTATTCAGAGTTTCTTCAGTGGGCCTTCTCCGGGAAGCTTGATAGGTTCTATCACTGGATTCGCTGGCAAGGATGGGACACCAACGTGCGGACGCTCGGCGGGGATCGCTGTTACGCATTCTATCCCTTTCTCTTCACTCAAGAAGGCAAAGGCGGGTGCGGTCGGCGTGCCGAGGTTCCCATCGAAGAGGCTTGGGGCTTGCAGATGGAGTTCCGCAAACAGCTTGGGCCGTCCGCCCGGCGCAGCTAACCGTCCTTGTTGTGGACGGCCCTGCGTCGCTTCCGTATTCTCTCTTAGGTTGGCGGCTGTCAGCGCGTCGCGTTGGGCGACGAGGAACCTCATCCATCAGGTGAGCACAATGGCATACGTGATCTGCAAAAAGCACGGCGGCAATGCGGCGCCGCTGCTCTGCCTGCACCTCCGGGAAGCTTTGCAGTCGGGGGCGCCGCTGCCGGCTGTGTTCTATATCGAGGCGTGGTATCTCGGGTCGGCAGTTTGGGCGCATAACGTGTGTGCGGCATGTGCCGGCGAGGCCGGCATAGTGGAACCTCGGACCATCTGGAAAGATGACGATGCCCTGGATCGCTTATTTGCGATCGGTCGAGAGGTCGCTCCGGTCTGCGCGAGGTGCTTCGACGAGGCGAACCAGGTCGCATAACCCGCCGTCTGAACGATCGTGCCGGCCGCGCCGGCAGGCCAATGTCACCATCAACTAACACGACGAAGTCGGCAGCTTTAACATCGGTGGATTCGGTTTTTTTAGGGAATTGGCGACGACGTTGTAGCCGCGGCCAACAGACGCATTCACAACGGCCGCGCCAATTCCATGCGAAGCTCCCGTCACGATTGCGGTCTTTCGCGAATCGCTCATGTCCATCACCTACTTCGCGGATGTTTTCGCGCCTTTCGCGAGTGCCAGATCACCAGCAGCCGTGGTTGCCTGTGGCAAATCCACTCCTGCTTTTTGGGATAAGAGTCGACGTTGGTTCGGTAGTCGTAGAAATCATCGCTTTGTATTTCAGCCGGGCGTCTTCTCGACGTGTCCGCCGAATTGGAGACGCATCGCGGATAGAAGTTTGTTTTGGAAATCCGAATCGCCGCGCGAGCTGAAACGCGCGTACAGCGCCGCTGACAGGACCGGCACCGGCACTGCTTCATCAATCGCCGCGGCGATCGTCCATCGACCCTCGCCGGAGTCGGACACACGCCCGGCAAATTTTGAAAGGCTCGGATCCTCAACCAATGACGCCGCCGTCAGGTCCAAAAGCCACGATGCGATCACGCTTCCACGCCGCCATACTTCGGCAATATCGCGAAGATTCAGGTCGTATTGATATCGCTCAGGCTCGCGCAGCGGGGTGGTTTCGGCATCGACATCGTGCTGGCGCTTGCCGATATTGGCGGCGCGCAGGACGCCAAATCCTTCGGCATAGGCGGCCATGAGGCCGTACTCGATCCCATTGTGCACCATCTTGACGAAGTGGCCGGCGCCGCCTGGCCCGCAATGGAGGTATCCCTGTTCGCTGGTGCCGCCTACCTTGTCGCGGCCAGGAGTGCGCGGGATGTCGCCGACGCCCGGCGCGAGCGCGGCGAAGATCGGATCAAGCCGCCGCACCACATCGCCGTCGCCACCGATCATCAGACAATAACCGCGCTCGCCACCCCACACGCCGCCGCTGGTTCCGACGTCGACGTAGTTGATCTGTTTGGAAGCGAGATGCTTGGCGCGCCGAATGTCATCGACGTAATAGGAGTTCCCGCCATCCACGATTGTGTCACCGGGTTCCAGGTGGTTCAGCAGATCGGAAATCGTTGTATCGACGATGCCCGCGGGCAGCATCAACCAGATCGCCCGCGGCTTGGCGAGTGTCTTCGCCAGGTCGGCCAGAGATGTCGTCCCAATGGCGCCGGCGGCGGTAAGTTGCTGCACGGCTTCCGGCGAGCGGTCATAGACCACGCATTGGTGGCCCTGCTTAAGAAGCCGTTTCGCCATATTCGCCCCCATGCGGCCCAGTCCAATCATTCCGAGTTGCACGTGTGACACTCCTTTCGTGGGAACATCGCTTCTGGTGGAGAAGCGAGCAGTTTCGAATGACGGTCGCGCGACACGCCACTAACGTGATTCTAAGTAAGTACGACTAAGTTTTTCCGAATGTTTTTCTGATGTTTTTTTTGACGACGGATACTTTGAGGTCTGGATGCTCAGCAAAGTCTTTCAATGCCGCCTCGACTTGGATGGTGAACTGCCTGAGGTTGGAGAACA
>DASRRM010000025.1:0-4512 GCA_035695715.1 Tepidisphaeraceae bacterium | reverse complement strand
CTCGATCTTGTTGTGATCGGGACAGTAAGGTGGAAGAAAGTGCAGCCTCACCTCTGTCAATTCTTCCATCACCTTGGCCAACAATTCCTGCGTCCATGTCGGACGCGGGTAGCCAAAGTCCGGAGGTTGTTTGTCGATGACCTCATACAGCGTCGCCAGAAACTCTTCGTCGAGTTTGATCTGGCCATTGTCCTCGCGTCGATCCTCCAGCCCGGCCACGCCGTGATCGCGGAAGCGGCGGATCACGCGATCAATCCATGAAACCGAACATCCGACCGCCTTGGCAATGTGGAAGCGGCAGTTGAATGTGCATCTCCTCGGCGGTCGAGCCATGCGATAGCTTGTCAAGAACAACCTCAATGACTTTTACATTAGTGGAATCAATCCACGCCTCGCCATTTTCGTCGACCAGAATGTGTCCGTCAGTTACAAGCGTCATAACATCTCCTCGATCCAACCAAATGATTATAACCCCGTGACGACGGTGACGTCGAGATTAATCGCGTTTGACGTCTTCCCCGCGCTTCTGTCTACTTGATCCATGGGACTTCTTGACCGACACAAGCGTAAACCCGCCCCGGGCGAACAGCCGGCGCCGGCGGCCGAGCCGGTAGCGGCTGCGCCGATTCCGACTGCCCAGGGCAACCCGCTTTCCTCTGCCGAGCCGGATTCGTTGCGCGATATGCTGATCGCCGCCATCTCGGCACGCGACCAGAAACTTTTCGCCCGGCTGATCAACTCCAACCGCCAGACCATTGCCGACAACTTTCCCAACTGGCAGAAGGTGCCCGAGGCGATTCGCGAGAACGGCGCTGTCATGCAGCGCTATGCCAACACGCTTATTGCCCTGGGCGAATTCTTCCGCGACCAGTTCGGCGACATGACGCTGATCAAATTCCTCACCGCCCCGCAGGGAACGCCGGGCGATATGCAACAGCAATGGCAGGAGGCGCTGGGGCAAACCGAGGCGATGGTCAAGGAACTTCGCTACGATGATGCGAAGGCATTGCTCGAGCAGGTTTTGACGGCACTGGCAACTGTCCCCAAAGATACACCCGTCCCCTTTCATGCCATCACCAATGGCCGCATGGCCCACATTCTTTTCGCCACCGGCGATTGCGACAACGCGGCCAATCACATGTGGGAGGCGTTGCAACTGAGCCAGCAGCGCGGCGAGCACGCCGGCGCAGCCGCCGCTTTGCGCGGGCTGTACGAAATCCATCGCTACATGGGAAAACTCCCCGAGGCGGCGGGTTTCGGCGATCGCCTGTCGGCAAAGCTTGCGACGATGGGGAAAAAACCCGAGGCGGATTTCTGGACCAGGCAGTCGGCCATCGTGCGGGCCGGCGAGCCTTTGTGCCGGGTGGTGTTTTATGTGAACGATCAGCAACTGGAAGTGGATGATGTCCCCCCGCTGACCGATCCGCGGCTGGCTTTATCCTTCATGCGCAACCGTCCGCCGCTGGAACTGTGCGCCGGCCTCGTCGATCGCGGAATGCAGGTTGGATCAGAGGCCAAGTTCGACGAGGCGATGGCGCTGTTTCAGCAGGCCGCCGTGGTCGATCCATACGACCCCGTCCCGCACATGCAGATGGCCATGACGCTGATGCACCTGGAGCGCGCTGCCGACGCAGTAACCGCTTATGACGCAGTCGAACGCCTCGCTCCCGGCTGGCAAAACTCGCGCGCCGACCGCTGGGTGGCGGCGGAAATTGCCGCCGGCCGGCTGGAGCCGGCGATCTTCTTCATTTTGCGCACGGAGGAGATGCCCGAAAACGCCGCCAGTTGGGAGCAGAAGCTCAGCCTGGCCGACCAGGCAATCAGCCGTGCGGGAGAAATCGCTCCGTTGCTGCTTTATCGCGCCCGCTGCCTGATGCGCCTTGGGCGCGTTGGCGAGGCCGAGCCTGTTCTGCGGGCGGGGCTGGAAAAGGCGCAGGAGCCCGACCTTCGCACGAGAATGCTGGTGGATTTGCAGATGATATCGGCCGACCGCGACGAAGGCCGGAAGTTGTTGAGCGAAGCCGTTGCTCTGAATGGGAACCTAGCCGCTGCGGGCGTGGCGCGGATCAAGTTGAGGCAGATGGGCGGGTAAAGCATCGTGGAAGACGCGCGCCGACGGAGGAGTTGTTTTTTTCGCAGACTCGTTCTCGAATCCGAACGCCGGTTCTGAGGTACTCCGAAGAGCCGGGTTCTTGTTGCACGGAGGTTCTTGTTGCACGGAGAGTCCACCGCGATCGGACCCGGCGCTTCGGAGTACCTCAGAACCGGCGTCTCAATACTTTTGCGGGGTCGCATATGCACCGAATTATTCCGCTCATCACCCTTGCGTGCATGCTCTGTTGCCAGGTGTGGGCAACCGACGAACCATCAGCGCCATCGCCAGACAAACCGTTCACGCAAACCATCCCCGGCACCACGATTTCATTCCAGATGACGCCCATCCCCGCTGGGAAGTTTCTCATAGGCTCGCCGGCAGCGGAGAAAGATCGCCAGAGCGACGAAGACCCGCAATTTGAAGTGCGCGTGGACGCGTTCTGGATGGAGACGACCGCCGTCACCTGGCCGGAATATCTGGCGTTTTATAACACGTCGTTTCAGTTGAAAAACGCCGCCGTCGATATTCCCACCGACCGCTGGGCGGATGTCGTCACCTATCCGACGCCGATG
The DNA here is from genome assembly GCA_035695715.1 of Tepidisphaeraceae bacterium. GTDB lineage: Bacteria > Planctomycetota > Phycisphaerae > Tepidisphaerales > Tepidisphaeraceae > RYN-428. The sequence continues at coordinate 1,845 of DASRRM010000025.1, read as the reverse complement.
TACAACGTGTCGCTCGGCCCGGCGCTGGAACGAATGGGCCGCGGCGAGGGATGCCCGGCGGTGGCGATGTCGCAATATGCCGCCCGGCAATACACGAAATGGCTCAGCAAAAAGACCGGCCGTTTCTTTCGCCTGCCCACCGAAGCCGAATGGGAATACGCCTGCCGGGCCGGCTCGACAACCGCTTACAACTTCGGCGACAATCCCGCCGACCTGAAAACCCACGGCTGGTTCGTTGATAATTCCAACCTCAAGGATGGCGATCCTTCTTATCACAAAGTTGCCCACTGGCCCGCCAATAAATGGGGCCTTTTCGACATGCACGGCAACGTCGGCCAATGGTGCATCGACCAGTACGACCCCGCCTGGTATGCGAAATTCAAAGGCAAATCGGTCGACGAAAAGGATTGCATCAACTGGCCCACGACGCGCTACCCGATCGTCATTCGCGGCGGCGGCTATGAATCCGAGGCCGGCGAGTGCCGCAGCGCCTCGCGGCTGCATTCCACCCGCGACTTCAACAACAAAGACGGCGAATTTCCGCGCAGCGTCCACTGGGAATCCAATGATGAATGGGTCGGCTTTCGCCTGGTCTGCCCGATGAAAGAGCCGAGCGAAGCCGAGAAGCAAAAGTTCTGGGATGACCCCGATCCGGTGACAAAGAAAATCGTGCGCGGACAGAGCCGGGAGATGCATGAGATTATTCCGCCGGAGAAGCCTTAGAGCATTCGGATTTCCGCCCGTCCCTTCCTATAATCCGCCCATGCGCGTTCTTGCCATCGGCGACATTCACGGCTGCTCCCGCGCGCTGGATTATTTGCTGGCGGCGGTCGGCCTGCGCAGCAGCGATTTGATCATCACCCTCGGCGATTATGTCGATCGCGGCCCCAACTCCGCCGCCGTGCTCGATCGGCTCATCCACTTGCGCGAAAAGCACAAGGTCGTCTGCCTGCGCGGGAATCACGAGCAGCTTATGCTTCAGGCTCGGCGCGGGCACGACCGGTTTGTCGAGTGGGTTCACAGCGGCGCGCGGGCTACGCTGGCCAGTTATGCCCACCAGAACGGCAAGGTCACCCTTCGCGATATTCCGCAGACACACTGGCATTTCCTGGAAGCCGACTGCGTCGACTGGCACGAGACCGAAACCCATTTATTCGTTCATGCCGGCATTGACCCGGCTCTGCCGATGGACCAGCAGCCCGACCATATTTTGCGCTGGCAGCGTTTTGCCGATCCGCAGCCGCACCACTCGGGAAAGGTGATGGTGTGCGGGCACACGCGCCAGCGCAACGGCACGCCGAACAACATGGGCCACGCCATCTGCATCGACACCGGCGCCTATCGCCAGGGCTGGCTAAGCTGCCTGGAAGCAACAACCGGCTATCTCTGGCAGACCACCGAAACCGGCGAATTTCGCAGCGGCTGGTTAAAGGATTTCGCCACGAAAGGCGCGGTGGAAGTCTATTAGCGGCTCACGCCGAGGCGCACAACAATCGCGGCGGAGCCCTCGATCGGCTGGGACGGAAAGCGGGACGCGTGCGCACCCGTACCGCTTTCACCCTCGACCACGACGCCCGTCTGGCCTTCGAGGAATTCGTGACGGATGCCGTCTCCCGCATCCGCCCAAGGAACCTGCAAAACGCCGGTCGATGAGGTGCCTGGCCGACTGCTCCGCGCCCCATCGCGCATCATTTCGCGCCCCATTTTGGTGCGCACCATGGCCCATGTCCCGAAATGTAGAGGACTTTATGTGGAGTGCGCGGGGGAGAAGCGCGGCTCTGGTAGGCGACTTGGTCGCACTCCGCATAAAGTCCCATTGAACTGAACCGATCGCCGCTATGGGGA
>DASRRM010000024.1:0-3512 GCA_035695715.1 Tepidisphaeraceae bacterium | reverse complement strand
AGTAAGCGAAGCGCCAAAACCAAGACCGCTTACTTCGGGAGTACCCTTCGTGCGCGGCTCATTCGTCTTGAGTACCGCGATGTGCGGCACCAAAGTCCCATTGTATCAAGACATTTGCCGGGTATGACACATTTGGCGATTCTGCTACATTATTTTCCGGAACAAAATCCATGGCCGAAAAAAATACCGATCGAATGCGGCAGTTGCAGGCGATGCTCGAAAAAGAGCCGAATGATACGTTTTTGCTCTACGGGCTGGCGCTGGAATTTAAAAAGTCGGCCAACCCGCAGGCTGCGGTCGAATATCTCGATCGCGTCATTGCCCTCGATCCGGGCTATTGTTATGCGTACCACCAGAAGGGGCTGATTCATGAATCGGCCGGCGAGGTGGAAAAAGCAAAGGCCGTCTATCGGCAAGGCGTCGAGGCGGCGACCAAAAAAGGCGACAACCATGCCCGCCAGGAGATCCAGGCGGCATTGGAATTGCTCGATTAAACCGTGGTCGAAGAACTCGTCAGCTACCTCAAGAACCCGCACTGGGGCCGCCAGCATCGCTGGCGAAAGGCCATCTGGAGCACCATGGCCCGCGTCGGGCTGACTGGCGTTCATAGCCTGCCCGTCAACCGCCGATGGATCGACATCCATCGCCGGGCCATGCCCTTTAAAGATCTCGACCCCGCCATGGCCGGCTTTAAGCTCGTGCAGATTTCCGATTTGCATTACAGCCCGGTCGTCTGGAAAAAATACCTCCTGCAGTTCATCAACTGGATCAACGAACTCGAGCCGGATGTGGTGGTGGTCACCGGCGACCTGATCACCGGCGGCTATCGCTATGCCGACCGCGTCTCGGGAATCCTGGCGCATCTCAAAGCGCCGCAGGGCATCATCTGCACCTTCGGCAATCACGACTACAGCGTCTATGGAAAAGGCCTCAGCGCCGAAGGCAAACGCCGGGCGGATCATCTGCAGCGCAGCCTGCTGAGCCACGGCCTGATCGTGCTTCGCAACGAGGTGCATTACATCAAGCCAGCCGGGGCAAATACGCCGCTGGCGATTGTCGGCCTGGATGATGAATGGTCGGGGCACATTGATGCCGACGCGGCGTTTGCGGGGGTCGATCCCGCCTTGCCCGCCATCTGCCTGAATCACAATCCGGTGAATTGCAATGAGCTGATGAATCATTCCTGGCAGTGGATGCTCAGCGGCCACACGCACGGGCGGCAGGTCGCCACCAGCGCCCTGGGCAAGCGGCTTTATCCTCACAAATACCGCCATTTCACGCACGGCTATTATGCGGTGAACGGCCGGCATCTGTATGTGAACCGCGGGTTATCCTACGGCCAGCGCATTTTGGATTGGTGCCGGCCGGAGGTCACGGTCTTCAAGCTGGAACGGGAGTCAGAAGGTTGCCCCGCGGCGTGATTTACCCCGTTCATCATCCCCCTCCCCATGCCCGATCATTCAATCTTCATCATCAGCGGCACCAACCGGCCGATTTCCAACACGCTGCGAATCGCGCGGATTGTCGAGCGGCATTATCGGCAGGCAGGCGTACAATGCGGGTTTTTCAGCCTGGCGGATCTGCCGCTGGAAATTTATTCCTCGGACGCTTACGCCAATAAGCCGGCCATGTTTCTGGAAGTGCAAAACCAAGTGCTGGGGGCGGCGGGGCTGCACATCGTGCTGCCCGAATACAACGGATCATTCCCCGGCGTGCTGAAACATTTCATCGACATGCTGAAATTCCCCGAGAGCCTCGAGCATAAGCCGGTGGCATTCGTTGGTCTGGCCAACGGGCAGTGGGGCGGATTGCGGGCGGTGGAACAGATGCAGATGGTGGTGGGATATCGCCATGCCCATGTTTACCCCGAGCGAATTTTCGTTTCGCGCGTTCACGAGCAATTAAATGACAACGGGGAACTGATCGACACAAAGCTGGATGGCCGATTTTCGCAGCAGACCCGCGGCTTCGCGGAATTTGCCGGACTGCTGCGAAAGAAATAGCAAACCCGGACATGAGCGATTGAATTCGCTCGTGTCCGGGCTTTTGTTATTCTGGCTGGTCGTGCCTGGCGACGGCGTTTTAGTACATTGTCGCCTTGTTCCCAAGCACTTTGACGGGGCGCATCGACCAGTAGCCATCCCATTCGTCCGGATTCGCCCAGTAATAATGGTCATCGAATCCCTGGATCGGGCCCAGCGCCCATTCGTGGGAGCCGGCGTACGCCACGACTTGCGAGCGGGCATCGGCATCATATTGCTTGTCTTCCGGCACGACGTAACGGAAGCCGACCCGTTCGTTTTCCTTGAGATTCAGAGTGGCGACCTTGACGGTTTTGGTTGGCGCGCCCCACTTGTCGAATTCCGTCACGTGGAAGAGCGTGTAGTTTCCGCTGGTGGGAACCATTCCAGACTGGCCATGATTCCCGCCGGGGACTTCAGCCCGGATCGTGTTTCCATCGTAGTTGCAGCCGACTGAAAGGAGGGCGGCCAAACTCAGCACGGGTATAAGCAAAATGCGCTTCATGCCATCAGTCTCCAAAAAGAAAGAAGAAGCCACTAAAAGCTTGGCCCTTCTTCAACTCCCGACGCCACCGCAGGCGACTGTCAATAGTGTACTTGATTCGGCCTGCCGGTGGTAGGGGTCTGCAACAATACCCAGACCCCGCCTTCACAATTCATCGGCGAGGCAGGTCCGATTACTCCAATGGAACCGGCTTTCAGGTCCGAGAAATCCGGCCCTGGCGATGCTGTTGCGTATTTTGGGGAAACCTGCGTGCCTTTGTGGCCGATGTGATCTTTGCCCCGTTTGGCGGGGCGGGAAAACAGCCGGGAGCAGGGAAAAATGCGATATCTCAAACGTTGTGCGGGAATGATGATCGGACTGTCACTGGCGGCCGCCGGCCGGGCGGAAACGATCCCGTTTTCGCAAATCCCCCTGAATGCCGATTCCAGCACCGCGCTGGGCATCCACATCACGCCCACGGGACCTGATTCGCTGCCCATGGTTCAGGGCGGCTTGGAAGTCCTGGGCGTCACCGCGCCATATCTAAATAACTCCATCACATCGCAATATTATTCCGGAAATGCGTCGCTCGATCAGCCGGCAACCGACGTTTCGCTCGATATCCGCCGGGCGGGCACTTCCACATGGGACACGCCCGTGACGCTGACGGCGTTTGACAAGGGTAAGCGCGTGGCCACGACCACCGTGGAATTGCCGCCGTTGGGAGAAACGACCCGTGTCACGGTTTCAGCGCCGGCGATCGACCAATTTAGCTGGAGCGGCCCGGGTTGGGTGCTGCATCCCTATTATCTGCGCGACCTGCAGATCTCCCTTGCCGCCGCCAGCACGCCAAACGTCAGTTCATCCGGGCCCTCGTCAGGGGTCGCCACGCCGTCGGTAGGGGCGAGCCTTCCGGAGCCAGGGAGCATTGCGTTGGTGATGGCAGCGGGGCTGTTCCTGTCGATCCGCCGCCCAATTGGCCGTCATTGAGCTGGGTGTGGCCGTCT
>DASRRM010000023.1:0-6094 GCA_035695715.1 Tepidisphaeraceae bacterium | reverse complement strand
AAAGCCCCTTCACATTGGGATCGAGCCACGGCACGGCGCTCGCCCATTCGATTCCCTTTTCAAGCGATTGATCGTCCAGTTTCGTGATGCGCGCGTTGTGGCGCAGCAGGCCCAGGGTGATGGCCGCATAATACAATACGGTGCCGACTTCAGCCGGAAGTGAGCCGTCGTCGCGGCCGTTGCGGGCGAAGTCTTTCATCAGGGCGAGCAAATCCAGCGGCGGCCGGGGGTGGGTCACAAGATCGCCGAAGCTGCGTGGGCGCGGGCCGACGGCGATGGAGGCGGTCATCTCATTGATGGTGCGCTCGCCGCCGGGGGCGAGGGTTCGCAGATCATATTCCAGCGGCGCGGCGAGCTGGTGGCGCAGGACTGCGCCCAGCTCAGCCGGCGACCAGTCGGTGCGCTCGACTCCGGTCATCTTCATCAGGCCGGCCAGCCGCGGGGACTTGGAATGGGTGAGGTCATTTGTCATTTGTCATTTGTCATTTGTCATTGGTCATTGGTCAGTTGTCAGTGGTTCGTGGTCAGTGGTCAGTGGTCCGTAGTCGGTTGTCGGTTGTCGGTTGTCAGTGGCTGCTTGTCAGTCGCGGGCCTTGGAAAGAATTTCTGTCAGATCGGCGATTTCCTGGTCGATGTCGGCATCTTCCTTTGCATATTCGGCCACCAGCGCGCGTAGATTGCGCGCGAACATCCGCTTTCCCGTGACGAGCAGATTCGATGCCTGCGAAGGTGATGTCAGGCCGAAACGGGCCACCAATTCCTCGTAAGCCAGCGGCTGAGCATCATGCAGCATCGGGTCCAGCACGCGCGTGTCAAAGACGCCCCACACATCGGCGCGGCCTGAGCCGGTCGCCTCGTCCTTTGTCCGGCGGATGGCTTCGGCCAGAAGCTGGCGCGCCCAGGCGACATCAAACTGGTCATCGGGCTGACCGAAGCTTTGGGCGATGTCGGCGTCTTCGCCGATGGAGCTGGTTGCGTCCGCGCCTCGCTTGGCGGCTTTGTCGCGTCGCACCTCGCTCACCAGATATCGATCGAGCGCCGTCAGCAAAAATGTGCGGAACTTTCCCTTCTCCTTTTCGGCTCGCTCGATAATGCCCTGCTCGATGATTTTGCTGGCGAGAAATCCTTGTAAAACATCGTCAGACCGATGCTCATCCATGCGCTTGCGCGCAACCAGGTGAAGGCGAAGGGCGGGAATATAACGGTTTAAAATCTGAACCAACGCCTGGCGCTGAGCGTCAATATTTCCGGACGCGCCTGCTCCGGCGCGCGCAACCAACGACCAGTGGGTGGTCGGAAAAGCGCCCATCGGCTGGGGATTCACATGTGCCATTTCGTCGTCCGATCAGCAACGAGGCTAATGTACGATCCTCGCCGGCGCGTGCAAGGGCAGCTCGTCCCGCGCACACAACCCACAACCGAAAGGAAATTATGTTGCATCGAACTCAACTTACAATTGCATCGTAAGCAAAAATCGTATAAACCTATGTTTGCCTGTTTAGGATATGGGCGAGTCTGGCAGATCATATCGCACTGCCACATGGGTCGGGCCATCGAAGAGACATGTGGACGTGCGGTCACTTCGTGTGATTTCTTTGTATCGAGGAAAGATTCTATGGATATTGATAATGCCGCGCAGCCCGCCGATTTGCTGCAGGATGACGCCACCCGCATCGTGCTGGATTCGATCCGGCGGCTTGTACAACTCTTGCGCCGCTCCGCTCACGTGTCGGAAAAGTCCCTTGGCCTCAGCTCCGCCCAGTTATTTGTCCTTCACAAGCTTGCTGACGTGAAGACCCTTTCCGTCGGCGATCTGGCCGAGCGCACGCTCACCAGCCAGAGCTCGGTTTCCGAAGTCGTTCAGAAGCTGGTGACCGGCGGTCTTGTGGCCAGGACGCGCTCGACGCGCGATGCGCGCAGCGTCGATCTGTCGCTTACCGACGGCGGCCGCGCCGTTCTGGAGAAAGCGCCCGCCGCACCGCAGGACTACATCCTCGCCGGCCTCAATCGCATGCCCCCCCGCGACCGCAAGCAACTTGCCCGGCTGCTGGGACGTCTGGTGAAGGAGACTGGGATGGTCAACATTACCCTTTCACCACGGATGATGTTTGAAGATGAGGGCGAAGCGGCCAATGGCAATCCCCCTGCCGCCGACGCATGATTCGGTTTCGACATCAAATGAAAAAGTGCCCTCGAATGTGACCAACGCAACCGCCATCCCTGATATTTCTGCTGCCGCGATGGCGTTGCGCATCAAGGCTGCCGCCCGCGAAATTGGGTTTGATCTGGTGGGGATCGCATCGGCCGAGCCGTCGCGCCATCGCGATTTTTTTCGCCGCTGGCTGGATGATGGGCACGCCGGATCGATGCACTACATGGGCAAACGCTTTGACGAGCGCGTTGACCCGGGCGTCTATTTTCCCGGCGCGGCCAGCGTGGTTTGCGTGGCGATGAATTATCATGTGCCGCTGGGCGAGCCGGCATTGGAAGACCACGGCACGACGGGGCGCGTGGCGCGCTACGCGCTCGGTTCGGATTATCACAAGTTAATCAAATCTCACCTGCACGCATTGGCCGACCGCATTCGCGAATTGTCACCCGCCGCGCAAACCCGCGCTGCGGTCGATACCGCGCCGGTCATGGAGCGCGAATTGGCCGAGCGCGCGGGCATCGGATGGATCGGAAAAAATACCTGCATCATCCATCCCCGCATTGGCTCGTGGATCTTGCTCGGCCAAGTGATTACCACCCTTGCATTGCCGCCGGATGACCCCGTCGGCGATCATTGCGGTTCCTGCACCCGCTGCATTGACGCCTGCCCCACGCAGGCCATCACCTCCGCCTACACGCTCGACGCCCGGCGGTGCATTTCCTACCTCACCATCGAGCATCGCGATGAAATCTCCCGGGAATTGCACGAAAAGATTGGCGATTGGCTCTATGGCTGCGATGTCTGCCAGGACGTCTGCCCGCATAATCGCCAGGCGCCATCGGCAATCGAACCGGCGTTGCAGCCGCGCTTTGCCGCTGGCAGTTTAAATGCCGCGGAAGTGGCCCGGTGGACGGACCAGGATTATCGCGACATGCTTGGCGGCAGTGCGATGAAGCGCGCCAAACTGCCCATGTTGAAGCGCAACGCCGAAATCGTCAAAGCGAACTCAGCGGCGCGCGTGACAGACGCCAAAGAATGAGAATAATGCGGGAGTTGCACGGTCCTGCTTCCACGACCGCTTTGGCGAACCAACTGGAGAAAATGCAAATGAAACACGCCTATCGAGCCTTCCCACTGGCGCTTCTTCTGCTTGCACTGGCCGGCTGCCAATCCCAACCCCGGCACATCGGGCCATCGGCAATGCCGACCGGCGGCGTGACTCATATCGTTATCATGTGGCTCAATGATCCCAGCGATCTCGATGCGCGCGATGAAATCATCGCCACCGGCAAAAAGCTGGAAACCATCCCCGGCGTCGTGAGCGTCTCGGCAGGGCGGATGCTTCCTTCGGGTCGGCCGGTGGTCGACACCTCCTACGATGTGGCATTTGCCATGACATTCAACAATGTCGACGACATGAAAGCGTACCTCGAAAATCCCCTTCACAAGCAATTGAAAACCGAGGTGCTCGACCGGTATGTGAAGAAGTATCTCGTCTACGATTTCGTGGCTGAATAACCCTTACTGCAGCACAAGCGTTGCCAGCAGCAGCACAACGGTGTTATGCAGGCAATGGGCGGCGGCGGAGGAGAATATCGTCCCACGCCATTCGCGGATTCCCGCAAAAACAATCGCAATCGACATCAACACCGGAATCACCGTCCATCCCTGCGGATGAACGGCGGCGAAAATAAAGGAACTGACGACGGCTGACAAAAGCCAGCGATGCCTGGCGCGCAAGGCATGGAAAAATGCGCCGCGGAACATGGTTTCCTCGGTGATCGGCGCATAGACACTGGCCAGCATGAATACGATAAACGTCATGGCAGGGCTTACGCCGAGCATGTGATCGATCGGATGCGTCGGGTGAGCGCCGGAGAGCTTGATCAGCACTGCGGTGATGAGAAAGCCAACGAACAGCACCGGCAGCCCCGCCAGATAGCCCACCAATCCGATCGCCATTTCGCGCAAGGCCCCCTGCCCGGTGTTCCACCCGATGCCGAAGCGCCATGCCGTGGAATTCGCGCCGCGGATGAGCGGCCACGCAATGGCCAGGATTGTCGGGCCGATCATCAGCGCGATGTGTGCGCTGATGCTTTTTTGAAGCACGTGCGGAAGCATGCCGGCGGCATAGTTGGCGGCGGTGATCCCCCCGATATAAATCGCAAACGCCTCCAGGAACACGCCGCCGCCCCCAGGCGATGCCCGGTAGTTTCGTACAAGCGTTCCACCGCCGATTTTGACAATAAAATAGATGCACAGCGCCAGCCCCACCGCTCCGGCCAGAAACCCAATGCCGAGAAATCCGATGATCACCCAGAACGACCGGCCTGCGGCTTCGAGAACCTTTGCGCGCTGCGGGTGGTTTTCCGGCCGACCGAACACCAGCGCCAGATCGCCGAACCATCCCAGCGAATGCTTTAACTCCGCCCGTTGTTCGTTCGACAGCGCATCGGGACCCGTGGTGTAAATCGTGCGCATGGCCTCCGCCTGCGGCTTAAGCCGATCCGGCAACGTTTTCGCCAGCCCGTCAAGTCGCGCCAGGGCCGCGGATTTTCCTTCCAACTCGCCGACAACGGCAACAACCGCCAGTTTATCGACTGGCGATTCAGCGCTGCCGTCCAATTGGGCCACCATCGTCGTTGCGGATGTGGCATTCGGATTGGTCTTGGCGGTGACGGCATGCGCCCCCACCACATATTTCCCGATGAATTGCAGCTGCGTGCCCGGCCTGGTGGCGGTGGTTGGGGCGGCGGCCGGCGCCAATTTCGATTCGCGCGCATTGGACCAAACCAGTGCCGCAACCGACACCAGGATGACAATCCACGCCAACACCCGCCCCACCGGGCTGTCATCGACCCCCCGCGGAATGGGCGGCGGCCCGCCGGGATGAAACGAGCCATACTGCAGTGAATACGTCGGTGGCCGTTGGTAATTCATTGATGAGCAATGGTAGACGCCCAAGCGCGTTATTGCGCGATAGGGCGATGGATGAAATGTAATGAATCGTGATGAACAGCCGCGATTTTCCGCACGCCATCCAATTAGAAATAATGGATGACATTATATATATCGGTTACGATGCAAAAAACCATTTTCATCGAGCCCTTCATCGGTTGGAGTCAACCTGAAGGTGAGCAATGTGCCCCTGCGACTCGAAGGTCAATACCAGGCTGTACCAATCATTTACGGCCTGAATCGGTCCGCCTCCGAACAAAATAGGCCCGGCATCGGAACGATGATGCCCCCGCCGATATGCAGACACGCAAAATTACCACGACTGCGAGCAACGTTTTGCGGGGTTTCATTCTCCCTGCGCGCCGGGAAAATCGGACGATCCAAACGCCGGCGGGTTCAGCGGCGAAAGCTCACGTCGGATGCAGGTGACTACATCTGCCAGGGTATGTTTTCCCTTGGCGAGAATCGCGCCGACATTAAGTTGTCGCACCCGGTCGGCCAGGGAATTGTCCGGCACGCCGGTATAAACGACGACCGGCAGGGCATGAAGCCGGAGATACGACCGAACGACTTCGAGCAAGGTCGGCCCATCCATGTTGGGGAGAATCAAGTCGAGCACAAGAAGGTCAGGCGTGCGAGCCAGGAGGGCAATCATTGCCTCGCGGCCATTGCGAGCGCATTCGACTTCGTATCCCGCTTTGGTCAGGTAAGCCGCGAGCACCTCGGCGGAGTCGCGGTCATCTTCGACAACAAGAATATGGCCCATCATCCAAGCTTAAGATCGGCACCAAAATGTGCATATGGAGGAAATGCTGTTTTTTTCGATTATTTTCTTTCGTTCCACTGCGACGGCCTCTTCTAAATATGGCCTGAATGCAATATGTATATCTTGGTGATTCTGCTCACTTTGAGTGATATGCGGGATCTTTGGCGGCAAACAAAGAGAAATAAACCACGGAACCACGGAGGCACGGAAGCACGGAG